>PMAD01000292.1 GCA_003152415.1 Acidobacterium sp. | reverse complement strand
CCCAACTACTTTCGATTCAAATGCGAAGACCGTTCCATTTTGCTTTCAAATACATCCATGCCACCTTCAGACAAAATGGGGGGTACCCCCCGCCCCCCCCGGACCAAATGCCCGCGCCAAACCCTTTGTCTTCAGGAGGATGCCACAGCCCAAAACGCCCCCGCCACAAGGCCCGCTGAATCAGCACCTTGCCACAGTCCCATGCCCAGGGGGGAGGGGGTACCAGGTATGGCCGGTCGGGTAGCCACTCCCCGATCTTGCATAGGGGGTTCTGTAACCTGGAACCTGGGCCCTGCAACCTGTTTCACTGCTGACACCACGCTGTCAGCAGCACTGTCCTACGCTCCTCTCGTAGTCAATTTCTTTGAACGAGAGGACACCCCAATGACCACCGCCGAACAGACCGTCACTTCCACCATCACCTGGTTCGAGATTCCCGCCGCCGACTTCGCCCGCGCCGTCCGCTTCTACGAAGCCATCTTCTTGAGCCCTCTGCTCCACCTCGGTGAGTGGCCGAACCTGGCCATCTTCCCCTACGAGCGGCCCGGCATCTCCGGCGCCATCGCCGTCGGTGAAGGCCACCGCCCCTGCGCCGACGGCACCGTGATCTACCTCAACTGCGATGGCCGCATCGACCAGGTGCTCAGTCGCGTCGAGAAGGCGGGCGGCAGCATCGTCGAGCCGAAGAACCACATCCCCAACGTCGGATGGGTCGCCCAGATTCGCGACTCGGAGGGAAACCGCGTCGGCCTGCACGCCGCCGCTTAGAATGGCCGGTATGCGCCGCGCCGACCGACTGTTCCGCATTGTGCAGTTGTTGCGCGGCGGCCGCCTGCAAACCGCGCGCAGCCTCGCCGAAAAGCTGCAGGTCTCGCATCGCACCATCTATCGCGATGTCCAGGACCTGCAGCTCTCCGGCATGCCCATCATGGGTGAAGCCGGCGTTGGCTACACCCTGCGCCGGGACCTCGACATTCCGCCGCTCATGTTTGACCGTGAAGAAATTGCCGCTCTGGTCTTCGGCGCCCGCATGGTGGAAGCCTGGGGTGGCACCGAGCTCACCGAGGCCGCCAATCGAGCCCTGCGCAAGATCGAGGCCGTTCTCCCTGCCGGACTGCGCGAGAAGATCGACGACGTGCTGCTCTACGCTCCAGGATTCAAGGCGCCGCCGGAGCTGCGCCGCAAGCTGGACACGCTCCACTCCGCCGCCCAGGAGCGTCGGGTCGTGCTGCTCGCCTACTCACGGGAAGACGGCCAGCCCAGCGTTCGCCGAGTGCATCCGCTGGCGCTTTACTTTTGGGGAGGCACGTGGACGCTCGCCGCCTGGTGCGAACTCCGCATCGACTTTCGCACCTTCCGCGTCGACCGCGTGCAACATGCGGATTGCCTCGAAGAGCAATTCACGCCCAGGGCGGGTCAAACTCTGGCCGACTATCTGCGCCGGATTCGTAGCCAATCGAGCGGAGATCAGTCAGCGTCAACCTAGCTGTGTTTAGTATCCGTTAGCCAGAAGATATTCAAGTGTTACGTCAAAGGAAGGTTGCTTGCCCTGGATCGCCAGCTTGATCATCACGTCCGCTTCAATGTTCACCGGACTCCCAGGCTGCAGCACCCGAAGATTGGTGACGTTCCGTGTGTGCGGCAGAATCGCCGCGCCGACGATTTCACCGTCCCAGGTTGCGATGGTCAGGCTGATGCCCTCAATCGCAATCGAGCCTTTTTCGACCATGAACGACCGAGTGTTTTCAGGGACGCGGACCCGGAGCCACCAATCCGTCAGCTTCGGATCGGCGGACGCATTCACCGGGTCGAAGGACACCAGTTCCCCGCATCCGTCCACGTGGCCCTGCACGATGTGCCCGCCCAACGGCGTGCCAGCGGCCGTCGGCAATTCCAGATTCACGACCGAACCCGGCTTCAACAGGCCGAGCGAGGTCCGGGCCAGCGTCTCCGCCGCCAGATCGGCGTGGAAGATAGGCGGCTCGATTTCGAGAGCGGTCAGGCAGGTTCCACTCACTGCGATGCTGTCTCCGTTGCGCAGACGGCTCGCAAACGCGGGCGCGGCAATCGCGACGCGCGTTGTTCCTTTGCGCGGCTCGACGGCCGCTATCGTTCCCGTTGCCTCAATGATTCCGGTGAACATGGCTCAGCTTTCTCCCCATGGGTCCCGCAGGTAAGCATCGACCCGCACATCCTGATCGACGCAGGCAACCGCCGACGGGATGGGCGCCAGCGGTCGCGTGATCGCTTCCTGCAGCAAGGGCACGGCGTTCGGCCCCAGAAAGACAGGCGCGTAGAACAGCGTGATTTTATCCACATGTCCTCCGTTTAGGGCCGACGCGTTCAACTGGCCTCCCGCCTCGAGCACTGCGGAGAGAATCTCCATCTCCCCCAACCGCTTCATCACGGCCTTCAAGCAGACGCCGCTTCTGCGCGCCGCCTGACCTCCGGCCGTAGTTCCGGCGGCAAACTGGTCGCTGGCCGCTTCTGTCGACGCCACCCGCTCAACCCGAACGCCAAGCGCTTCGAGGGTGCGTTGCCGCTGGGTTGGGGCCACGGTGCAGAAGATCAGAAGGTCATCTTGCGCTGTACGCACCAGCTTCGAATCGAGCGGCGTGCGCAACCCTGAATCGAGGATCACGCGCAGCAAGGGACGCCGGCGCGGCAACCCGGAACGATCCGTCAGATGCGGATCGTCCTGCAGCACGGTGTTGATCCCGGTGATCACCGCATCGGCGGCGTGGCGCATCTCCTGCACCTGAGCNNTCCAGGGAAACTCCGGCCTTCAGCGTGACGAAGGGCAGGCCCGTCTGAATGTGTTTCGCGAAACCGTCGTTGAGCCTGCGCGCCTTGCGTTCCATCACGCCGCTGGTGACCTCGATGCCCGCCGCCAGCAGCCGCTCCAGTCCCCTGCCCCTGACCGCCGGGTTAGGATCCTCGGTCGCGACAACCACGCGAGCCACCCCCGCCTCGATCAGGGCGTTCGTGCAAGGCCCCGTGCGCCCGGTGTGACAGCAAGGTTCAAGTGTCACGTAGACGGTTGCTCCACGAGCTGCTTCCCCAGCAGTCTTCAACGCGACAATTTCCGCGTGATCCTTCTTGTCATATTCGTGGCGCCCAACTCCGACCACGATTCCGTCCTTCACCAGGACGCACCCCACGGCGGGGTTCGGAGAAGCCAGACCCACGGAATGCTGCGCCAGTTCCAGCGCTCGCTGCATCCATCCTTCATCCGGCGCCAAAACTTCCGTTTGCTTCGGCACAACACCCTTTCCACTGCGGAATGGCAGTTAGTTCTCCAACAGCGAGTTCACAAACGCCGCGCTGTCGAAGGGCAGCAGATCTTCGAGCGCTTCTCCAATGCCCACGAAACGCACGGGCAACTTCATCTCGCGCGCGATAGCGACGGCAATGCCGCCCTTGGCCGTGCCATCCAGCTTGGTCAGCACGATGCCAGTCACGCCGGCTGACTCCGTGAACAGCCGCGCCTGCTGCAGGCCGTTCTGTCCAGTGGTCGCGTCCAGCACCAGCAGAACTTCGTGCGGTGCGTCGGGGATGATGCGCTGCGCTGTGCGCCGCATCTTGTCCAGCTCCGCCATCAGGCCGGTCTTCGTATGCAGGCGGCCGGCGGTGTCCACAATGACCACATCGATATGTCGAGTTTTGGCAGCCTGTAACGCGTCGAAGAGCACCGCGGCAGGATCGCCTCCCTGCTTCGTGCGGATCATCTCGACGCCACTGCGTTCGCCCCAAATCTCCAGCTGCTCGATGGCCGCGGCGCGAAAGGTATCCGCCGCACACAGCAGCGCCGTTTTTCCCTGCGCGCGGTAGAAAGCGGCCAGCTTCCCGCTCGTAGTGGTTTTGCCGGTGCCATTGACCCCAACCATCATGACAACTGCCGGAGGCGCGTCGACGTTCGCCGGGGGCTTGACGTTCTCGTCCAGGATCGCCCGCAGCTGGTCCTTCAACAGGTCCTTCAGCTCGGCGCCGTCCCGAATCTGCTGCCGTTTGGCTCGCTCGCGCAAGTTGCCGACAATTTCCGCAGAGGTCGTCACGCCGATGTCCGACGCGATCAGGCTCATCTCGAGATCTTCCAGCGCTGACTCATCCACGGTGCGGGTCAACGCCAGAACGCTGTCGATGCGCTCGCCCAGGCTGTCGCGGGTCCGCGCCACCGCCTGGCGCATACGCTCGAAAATGTTTTTCTTTTCCGGCTCCTGCTCTTCCTTCAGGCTGCCGAACAGCGTCTGGATCATGAGAACCGCGGCCTCAACGCACCTCTTCGAGTGTAGCGAACCTGCCGGATGCGTGGTTGGGTCCGGCCAGGAGGGTCAGACCAGCTCAGCCACCTGTTTTCTCATGCGGAACGAAATCGGAGTCCGTACATTCTTCACTTCGAGCGCGCCCGTCGTTACCAGCTCAGCCAGCGCGCGGACCACGGTTGGGTCGTAACGCGTGCCGGAGAGGCGCGACAGGATGTCCAGCACGTAATCGGCGTTCATGGCCGCCTGATAGGGCCGCGGCGTGGTCATGGCGTCGAATGAATCCGCAACCGCAACGATCCTTGCCATCAGCGGAATCTGATCGCCCGTCAGCCCGTAGGGATAGCCCATCCCGTCGAGCGATTCGTGATGCAGTTCGACGCCGGGCACCAGATCCTGCAGCATGCCGATCGGCCGCAGAATTGCCGCGCCCTTCACGGTGTGTGCCTTCACGATCTCGAACTCCTCCGGCGTGAGCGGAGTCGTCTTCATCACCAGGTAGTCTTCGATTCCGAGGCAGCCGATGTCGTGGAGCAGCGCGGCGAGGCGAATCCGCTCCACGCGCTCCTCGTCGAGGCCCATTTTCCATGCAATGGCCGCCGCGTACGCCGCCACGCGCTCAGAGTGCCCGCGCAGATACGCGGTGCGCTCGTCCACGGCTTTTGCGACCATGCGCATCAGGTCTTTCAGCGTTTCGTAGTGACCGCGCGCTTCTTCGTTCTTTTCCTGGCCACGATCCTGCATGGTCTTCACAGCGTTCCGCCAAGAGGGGATCACTTCGGCAAAGAGATCGTCGGAGGGGTCGGCGGAAATCTCGTTCTCGCGCGCGGGCAATCCGGATTGGATTGCATAAACCAGGCGCTGGATCCGGCGGTGGAGCCACAGGGTCATCAACAGCGCTGCCGTCCCGCTTCCCACCAACTCAATGAACACAACGGCCCAGCCCGCAACCACGGGGCGCAGCGTACGCTGCGCGACCAGCATCGCCAGGACCGTAATCGTCGTCGTCGCGGCGAAGATCGCGAGAAAGCGGGCGAATACACGCCAGCGAATTCGCGTCCCCGGCACGGTCGATTGCCAGGACGCGCGAGAGCCAACAGTTTGCATGCCGAGCCTTTCTTCGTCAGTCTACGAAGCCAGGCGTTCTCCTGCTTCACCCGAAGGTGGTAAAACCGGCATCCGAGCGGGTCAACGAGGCCTTACCACCGTAATGGTTGATCAGGGCCAGCCTGAGGTAACCCACAGCAGAGCTGAGTCTTACTCATCACGCCCGGGCCGCTGCATCAATTCCTGAATGGCGCGTTCCGGGGGCTTGCCCCGCATCAGGATTGCTTCCATTTGCTCGGCGATCGGCATTTCCACGTTGTGTCGGCGAGCTAGGCCGAGCGCGGCGGAGGTGGTGCGCACGCCTTCCGCCACTCTGCCTTCGAGCCCGACCAGGATGTCGTCGAGTTTTCGCCCCTGTCCCAGCCCCATGCCCACCGTGCGGTTCCTCGAGAGCGACCCGGTGCAGGTCAGCACCAGATCGCCCATTCCCGAAAGCCCCGCCAGGGTCTCGCGCCGTCCTCCACACGCGACCGCGAGGCGCGTGATCTCAGCAATGCCGCGCGTGATTAGCGCTGCGTTGCTGTTGAATCCCAGTCCCAGGCCCGCGACGATGCCCGCGGCAATGGCTATCACGTTCTTCAGCGATCCACCCAGCTCCACGCCGACGACGTCGTCGTTGGTGTAGAGGCGAAGAGTTCCGCTGGAGAACTCCCGCTGCACTCGAGCGGCCAGTTTCGCATCGGCCGAAGCGATGGCGATCGCCGTGGGCGCTCCCGCAGCCACCTCCTGGGCGAACGACGGTCCGCTGAGCACGCCGCAGGGCAGCTCCATTCCCCGCGCCGCCAGCACTTCACCGATCACCTGGGTCATCCGCAGGCAGGTCCCGTCCTCGATGCCCTTGGTTGCGCTCACCAGCAGCTGTCCGGGACGCAGATGCGGTGCAAACCCTTCGTAGGTCGAACGCACAAACTGCGATGGGGTCACGCTGACGACAATTTCGGCGCCATCCAGGGCCTCCGCAGCATCCTCAAAGATGGAAACGGATTCCGGAATCTGAAAATCTGGCAGGAATGCGGTGTTCTCGCGCCGCTCGCGCATGGTCACCGCTACGTCCTTTGCGTACGACCACAGCGCAATTTCATGTCCGCCCCTCCGCGCCAGGCTGATCGCGAGCGCGGTGCCCCACGCTCCGCTGCCCATTATGGCAATGCGGCTCATGCGGCGGTCGTCCCCGGCTTGCCCATTCCTGTCTTGCGGAAGCGGTATTCCGTTCCCTTCATCAGCCGCGCGATGTTCTCATGGTGTCTCAGGACCACGATGAGCGGAATGATGAACAGCACGGCAGTCGCCCACGAAGTGCGTGGCGCGTGGGGCATCAGCAGCGCCAGGACAGGAAACGCGAGGGCCGACAGAATCGATCCCAGCGAGACGTAGCGCGAGACCGCAAAGACCACGACAAAGACGCCCAGACCCGCCAGCGCCGCCCAGGGAGCCAGCGCCAGGAACACGCCGAATGCCGTAGCGACGCCCTTGCCCCCCTTGAAGCCGAGCCAAACGGTATAGATATGTCCAAGAACAACGAAGAGTGCAGCGATGGCGGTTGCGTTGGCGCGCACATCCGGCCCCAGGCCGGACCGCGCCGCAGCCACGCCGCACAACCAGACGGCGAAAAACCCTTTCAGGACGTCCAGCAGGAATGTGACCGCGCCCAGCCCCTTCGAACCGGAGCGCATCACGTTGGTGGCGCCGATGTTGCCGCTGCCCTTCTGGCGGATGTCTTCCTTGCGGAAGAATCGCACCAGCAGATATCCAAACGGAATCGACCCAAGAAGGTACGCCACCAGCGCGGCGACCGAATAGAAGATCAGGGGCATTGCGTTTACGAGTCTACCAGTTGGGGACTGGCCGTCCCGGCAAACCGCTCGCGCGACTCCATGGGGTAGGAGCGACCGTGCTTCCTTCAGGCGAGCCGCTGGTTGCTCCCGCTTCGCGAGCTATTTCACGCCCGGCACCTGCGTGGTTTTGCCGTTGCGCAGGCACTCGTCGATAATGCTGCGCACCTGGCGGTCGGCTTCCCTCGCCAGACGGCCCTGCTCCGCACCCAACTTCCCCTCGCGAGCGCCCAGCGTTCCCTGCTCCGCGCCGAGCTTGCCCATCTTCTCCCCGAACTCACCTTGCCGCGAACCAGCTTCCCCCTGCAGCTCTCCCAGACGGGCCTGCAACTCGCCGAGCTTCGCCTGCATCTCGGCCATTCTCTCTGAGCTCCACTCGGCCTGAGCAGCGGCGAGTTGTGCCTGCAGTTCGGAAACTTTCTCCGGGGTCAGCTTTTGGTCCTGCTCCGCCTTCAGCTTTGCCTCGACGTCCGCCAGCTCTCTGGTATCCCACTTATTCTGTTCTTCCTTCGCCTTCGCCATCGCGGCGTCGACCTCCGCCATCTCTTTGGATAGGTCGGGCAACTTCACAGCGCCTGCTTGCTCCTGCTCTCGCGCCAATTCCTCCTGCTGTTTGCCGAGCGCCTCCTGCTGCTTGCCCAACAATCCCTGCTGCCGCCCGAGATCCTCCATCGGCTTGTACATTGCGCGAATCTTCGCCACGATTGCCGGATCGTCGACGATGTACGATTTGCCGTTGTGCGTGAACCAGAGGAACGGCCCCTTCGCCACTCTGCGCGCTTCGTCGAGCTCGGCTTTGCGGTTGTTGCCCCAGTCGCCGGAGAAGGTGATGTTGCTCCCTGTGCCTTCGACGATCGCGTACGATTCCCCGTCATCGGAGAAGTGGAACGAGAAGCCATTCACGGTCTGGTCGTCGTCCGAGACGAGAACGTCATCCGAATCGTCCACTTTCAAGGCATCGCCGTTGGCCAGAACAGGGGTCGCAGGACCGGCGCCCGCCGGCGGAGCTGTGGCAGGTCCTTGCGCTGGGGGTGCACCCACCGGATTCGGTGCTCCGGGGATGGGTGCGGGAGCGGGTTCAACCGTGTTTTGCGCCGGCGGAGGCGCCGGGGCCGGAGCCGACTGATCGTCGGGTGCTGCTGCCGGAGCCGGTGCAGGAGCGCTCGAGGGTGCAGGCGGCGCCGTTTGCGCCGCGGCATTGGACACACGAATCAGAGCGGTCGCCGCAAACAGTGCGACCGGGAGCAGCAGCAAAGAAACCACGGCGCGGCGACGTCCTTCCGCGAATGCGCTCCGGAAAAGATGCTCGTTCAGCAGCCGTTCGACGCGATGTGCAAGATTGCCCGGGCGAGCCATGGCGACTCCTGGCAACGTTTGCCGCGGCATGGCCGCGAACTCCAACAGAATTTCGGCGTAGCCCGACCGGCTCGCCGCTGCGTCGATTCCCGCACGGTCGCCGATGGCTTCGCCTAGTGAAGTCAGCGTCCGCCGCAGCCACCATCCCAGCGGGCTGAACCAGAACAGCGCCGTATAAAGGCCGGCCAGCACCTGCAGATAGAAATCGAACTGCCGCACATGCGACCGCTCGTGCGCCAGAACTGTCTTCAGTTTCTTCATGTCCCACTCGGTGTAGGTCGCGGGCAGGACGATCCCCGATCCAATCGTCACCGGCGACGGAATCTTGCGGCTCGAACGCACATGGGGCTCGGGTGCAATCAGCGGCGAAACGAGGTCGGCCGTCATCCACAACCGCAGCGCTACCACTAGTCCCCACAGCAACCGCAGCAGCAGCGCCCCGCTCACCGCCAGATACATCATCGCGATCAGACGACCGGCGGGCGGCCAAGGAAATCTCGTGTGTCTCGTGACGTCGGTCGACGCGGCTGGCAACGTCATTGGCGCATCGTCTGGAACCGCGGAAACAGCAACCAGGCTCGGCGTCACCGCCGTGCTCGCCGGCAGGGCAGCTGGGACCTCGTCCGAAGGCAGCAGGACCACAGGCACTGCTTTCGCCTGCGTTTGCGGGACAGCGAGCTGCTTTACGCGAATCGGCACCGCCCATCCAAACCGCCCCGCCCATCCCGCGGCAGCCGGCCAGCGCATCAGGAACGGCATCCCCAGGGAAGCAATCAGCACCACGCTCCACGCGGCTTTGCGTACCGGCACATTGCTCACGCGCAGCAAGCGCAGGCTCGCGCCCACTGCAACCGCAAATATCAGCGCCCTCAGAGCAGCTTCGATCATCACCGCCGTCATGCCTTACCTCCCTCCTGCTTTTTTGCCGCCGCAACGCGTCGCGCCAGGCGCTCCAGTTCTGCGCGGCTCACCACCTTCGAATCCACCAGGCCCACCAGCAGCTCTTCCACCGATCCCTCGCAGAACCAGTCGAGGATGCGCTGTACCGCGCGCGCCGCCACTTTTTGAGGCGATTCTGCGGGACGATAAATAAACGTGCGGTTGTCCACCGAGTGCGCCAGGTACCCCTTCTCTTCCAGCCGGCGCAGGACGGTGCGAATCGTGGAGTCCTTCAGCGGACGTTGCACCTCTTCGCGAACCTCTTCGGCCGTCACCTTCTGCAGCCGCCACACAATGCCCAGGATGTCGCGTTCCAGCTCTCCCAGCTCGGCTGGATCATGGTTCGATGGAGTGTTACTCGTCATAGTGTTACTCACTGTAACACATAAGACGGTGCCCAGCGCAAGAGGGTGAGCAAACTTTTTTACCAACGAGCCCGCTCCAGGCAAAGCCCCAACCTAAATTGGGGCATGCACATGAGACAGCGCGCCCCGCCAGGCGGTTAGGCAATTACTTTGAGGATTTATGGGTGCTTCGGTCCGCGCTCCATCGCTACATCAATCTCCGCCTGACCAGATCCAGCCCCTGCTGGCTCGCGTAGAACCGCACGCCGGCTCGATCGCCCGAAAAGCGCTTCTCCACCCACGCTGTGCCGTCGGCGTCGCTGACCGCCGCATAAACCAGCCCCACTGGTTTCTCGTCGGTGCCACCGGTGGGACCCGCAATACCGGTGACTCCGAGCCCCAGCGTGGAGCCGCACCGCTCCCGAATACCATCTGCCAGCGCCACCGCAACTTCCCGGCTCACCGCCCCGTACTGCGCGATCAGCTGCGGATCGACCCCCGCCAGCTCGGTCTTCAGCCGATTGCTGTAGACCACGGCGCCTCCGGTAAACGAACGTGAGCTGCCGCTCACGCTGGTTAGCCTTTCAGCCACCATGCCGCCCGTGCAGCTCTCGGCCACGGCCAGAGTCGCCCCGCGCATCTCCAGGTAATACAGAACAATCTGCTCCAGCGTTTCGCCCTGCGAAGAATAGACGAAGTCTTCGAGCTCCTCTTCGATCTTGCCCGCCAGCTCATCGACCCGCGTCTGCGCCAGATCCGGAATCGGCTTCGAGCACGTCAGGCGCAGCTCGATGTCTCCCAAATGGGCGAGAATGGTGGTCTCAACGTCCTTGTATTGGGTGTAAATCGGGGCAATCTTCGCATCCGCCGTCGACTCGCCGATCATCGCCGCCTTCAGCACGCGCGTTGCAATGTGCTTCTTCGGCACAATCTCCCGCAACCGCGGCAGGCACTGTTCCTCGAACATCGCTTTCAGTTCGTGCGGCGGACCTGGCAGTAGCATGGCCAGCTTGCGATGCTTCCCGACCACCGTGTCCAGCCACTGCCCCGGCGCCGAGCCCAGATGGTTCGGCAACATAGTCGCGCCTTCAATCACGTCCGCCTGTTTTTCGTTATTCCGCGTGATCGTCATCCGCCGCGCCGCTGCGCGTGCATAGAGATGCGCAATCAGCTCTGGATCACGTTTCACCCGCACTCCGAGCGCCTCCGCCACCGCTTCCCGGGTGAGGTCGTCTTCGGTCGGACCCAGGCCGCCGGATACAACCACCATGTCCACACGGCCCAGCGCGTGCCGCACCGCGTCCGCCAGCTGTTTCAGCCGGTCGCCGGCAATGGTCTTAAAGTCGACCACGACCCCCAGTTCGTTCAGCTTTTCGGTGATGTACAGGGAGTTGGTATCCTGGCGGAACGGCGTGAGCATTTCCGACCCAACCGCGATGATCTCCGCGTTCATCGATCTCCAGGGATTCCCTGCTCGGGAATCAAACCGCTCATGCTTCAGCGATCACAGCACCCGCCAACCTTCTACACCCAGCGCCACATGATAAATCGAGGTGGTCGTGGCAATCAGCGCCACGCCGCCGGGCACGAAGTTGAAGCCCACAATTCCCGGCCCGGATACCGCCAGCGAAGCCTCCCCCTGCGGCGAGATCATGGCGACGCCCCGGCGGCCACGCAGCGACGCGGCTACATAGACGTTGCCCGCCACGTCGACCGCTACGCCCTGCGGGCGACCCAGCCCGCGATGCAGGACGCCGATATCGCCATCGCGATTGATCGCATACACCGCGTCGTAGCTCGACGTGGTCGGCCCCGTCACATACAGCGTTCCATCCGGGCCAAAAGCCAGGTGATAAGCCGCCACGCTCGGCTCCAGCGTGGCAAAGACGAAAATCTGCCGGTCCGGTGCAATCTTGAAGATGGTCCCGCTGCGATCCCCCACATAGAGGTTCTGATCCGGATCGAACGCGATTCCGGTCGCCACACCCATCCCTTCGGCGTACACCGTGGCCGCGCCGTTCTTCGCTACTCGATACACCTTGCCTTCGTGGCGCGATGAAACGTAGAGGTTCTCCTCATAGTCCACTGCCAGCCCGGTCGCGTTCATGATGCCGCGCACAAACGGACGCATTTCGCCGTCGCGCTCGATGCGAAACACGGAGACGGGTGTCTCCTGCCCCCGCTGCCCGGAGAAGGTGACGTAAATGTTGCCCGAGTGATCCATTACCGGGTTGGCCACCGCATGCAGGCCGGTGGCAATCAAACTCGCCACGCGCACTTCCACGGCATTGCTCTGGGCTCCGTTCTGCAGAATGCGCAGCCGCCCCGACTCGGCCTCCTCGGGCACGCGCAGGGTCAGCCGCGCGGCCCGGCTCAGCAGCACAGGCGCGGCGAGATCCCCGAGCATCGCCACGGGCCGCCGCCATTCCGCGCCGCCCACGCGGCTCTTGTCGCCATTCGCCGTGGCGACCGCGCCGAGATTTGCGCCCTGAACCTCTACCTCGCCGCCTGGCAACGCCGCTCCCGGCGACACCACGTCGATCCTGGGGGCCGAGCTCGATTCCGATTTAAGAATGCGCACCATTCGCTGTTGCTAACCCACCGATTTGCTTTGCCTCACCACCACATCCGCACCAGCCACATCACCAGCAGACCGTACGCCCCCGCGGCGACGTCGTCCAGCACGATCCCGGTCCCACCGTGCAGCCGCTCCAGGGAGCGCACCGGCCACGGCTTCACAATATCGAAGAAACGGAACAATGCGAAAGCCAGCAGCCCGTGGCCGACGTCCAAGGGAGCAATCGCCAGAGCTACCCACTGCCCGGCCACCTCATCGATCACCACAAATCCGGGATCTGTGTGCCCGCTTTCCCGCTCGACGATCGTGCTCGCCGGAATCCCGATCAACACCACAACCAGCGCGCCCGCCAGAGTCACTAACGCGGCTGACCAACCGGAAAGACGCGCCGCATCCAGCCCGATGTACCAGAGCGCCAACGCCGCCAGCGATGCCCATGTGCCCGGCCCCGGCTTCAGCCGCCCAATCCCGAAAAATGTCCCGACAATCCACGCCCAGCTTGTCCTCGCCACGGGTACCGCCGTCGCTCCTCCCTCGTGAATCCGCACGCCCGGCGGGCGCAACTCACTCCTTTTCGTCATGCTCCCCGTGCGGTTGCGGATCGCCGCCAAGCCCCTCGAGCACTTCAGGATCGAGGATGGGCGATGAGATGCGATAGCCCCCGCTGGCCCACTTGCCCAGATCGATCAGCCGACACCGGTCGCTGCAAAACGGAAAATTCTCGCCCTGGTCCGCAACCACTTCGCGGCAGGTCGGGCAACGCAAAATTGTGTTCCTCGGACTCACAACCCCACTCCCGCGCCGGCAAGCTCCTCTGTCTCCACGTCACGGCCGCTTGCTGAGGTCTCGCCTACGACGCGCGCCACCAAATCGTAGTCGTGCGCCTCCGTCACCTCGCAACGATAAAACCGGCCCGGCGTCAGCGCCCCAAACGGACCAAAATCATTCACATACACAGTTCCGTCAATCTCGGGCGCGTGCAACTGCGTCCGCCCCTCCCACAACAGAGGCGTCTCTTCCGACTCGCCCGCTACCAGCACGTCGAACGTCCGCCCCACACGGGCTCGCATCGCTTGACGGCTGATTCCCTTCTGCAGTTTCATCAGTGCGCGCCGGCGCTGCTCGATGACGCGCTTAGGAATCTTCGCTCCGAGCTCAATCGACCTCGACCCTTCCTCATCGGAATAGGCAAACACCCCAAGCCAGTCGAACTTCGCTTCGACAACAAAATCGCAAAGCGCCTCAAAGTCCGCGTCCGACTCGCCGGGAAATCCCACAATGAAGGACGTGCGCAGCGCGATCCCCGGCATCGCCGTTCGTGCCTTTTTGATCATCTTCAGGAAAATCTCCGCCCCGCCGCCGCGCTTCATCGCTTTCAGCACCGGCGCCGAGGCGTGCTGCAGCGGCACATCAAGATACTTGCAGATGTTCTCGTGCTTCGCGATCGTCTCCAGCAGCCGCCCGGTGATCCGGTTCGGATAGGCATACAGGAACCGCAGCCAGGTCAGCCCCTCAATCCGCGCCAGCCGATCCAGCAGCAGCGCCAGACCATCCTTCAGCCCAAGATCCTCGCCGTAGCAGGTCGTATCCTGGCCGATGAGCGTAATCTCCCGCACACCCTCGGCCACCAGAGCCTCCGCTTCGACGACCACCGACTCGAACCGCCGCGAGCGAAACTTCCCGCGCAGGTTCGGGATCACGCAGAAGCTGCAAGGATGATCGCAGCCTTCTGCAATCTTGATGTAGGCCGACGCGCTCTTTGTCGCCCGCAGCCGGGGAGTGGTGTGGTCGTAAAGATACTGCGGCAGCTGGGGCGCAGCGCCATCCCATACCACGCGGGAAAATCGCCCCTGCTCCTCGCGCCGATTCCCTTCCGCTCGGAAACGCGCGGCTTCGGGTTCGACTTTGTGGGTTCCCGCCAGAGATTCGCGCCCGGAGCGAACGTCAGCGTGACCATTCGACGAGAGAATGTTGAATGGCGACGCCGCTGCTGACTCCAGCGCAGGCAAATCGAGCCCGGCAGCGGCGAGAATCTTCTCCAGCTCGCCCGTCCCCACCACCGCGTCCACTTCAGGAATGTTCTTCTGAATCTCGTCGCGATAGCGCTCCACCAGGCATCCGGCCACGATCAGCTTCCGCGCCGAGCCCGACGTTTTCAGTCGCGCCATTTCCAGGATCGCATCCACCGACTCCTGCTTCGCTTTATCGATAAACGAGCAGGTGTTCACCACCAGAATGTCGGCGGCCTCGGCGTTGGGAGTCATCTCTGCGCCGGCGCGATCCAGCAGCCCCATCATCACTTCGCTGTCGACCAGGTTCTTCGGGCATCCCAGCGAAACAAACCCCACGCGCGGCCGAGCCTGTGCCTTCTCGGCAGGAGCGGCTCGTAGTATCTCCAGTGCTTCTCTCACATTTCCATTTTACGGGACCGGCGGAGATGCAGCCGGAGGCCCTTCAATCCGCCTCCGGCATTACCAGCAGCAGAAAGATCACCCCCACCACCACGAACATCCGAAACGCAGCCTCCTGCCCGTTCCACGTCTGCGACTGCCACATCAGGAACCACTCGCCCCCGATGCAGAGAAAGGCCACGAACCACATCAACAGGCTCAACGTCAGCCCCGCAATGGCCAGCGTCTTCGCGTCCTGGAACGCCGTGCCCGGCTTGCCCACCGCGCGCAGAAGTCCAATGGCTCCAGCCCAGGTCAGCAGCATCGTCACGCCTTCCCAGGCGATGATGACGCCGTAAAAGACCGCATGAATCCACAACGGGTGGATCGCGCGCCACATCCCGTGGTTACCCGGGAATGTGGAATCCATCAGCAGCACATGGTGCACAAACGCGTAATCCGAGCCGTAATCGGTCAGATTGTTGAAGAACACCAGCGTGCAATAGAGCGCGACCGCTGCCACGAGCAGCGTCTTTGACAGTCGCAGGATCATGGTTTCTCTCCGGGTGCAAAACTGCGGAAATAGGCTGTGAGTGCTGCAATGGTCGCCGCGTCATAATCCGGATTGGCGGGCATATTCGCCTCTGGATTCACGGAATTCGGCCGCACGACGTATTTGCCAAACGCAGATGGATTGCCCTGCGCGATCAACGCCATCTGCGGCCAGCCAAAGGGCGACTTCGTGCCGCCAATGTCCCCCTCACGATGGCAGCGGAGACAATTCTGCACGGCGATTCGGTATCCCTGCATCGCTGGTGAAGCGGCGGACCCCGCCCCAGGGGGACGCAGCTCCTTCAGCAGGGCCGCTTCGTCGAGGAACCGCAACCCGACTACGCCATAGGGAATCTGCGCCTCATCCTTATGCGCGAGAACGTGAAACGCAGGCGAGAAGGTCGGATGAGAAATGAGATACGGCCCGTAATTCTCGCCATTCGGTCCCTTCGGCCACTTTGCCGGCTCCTGTCCACCGATGCGAAGCACCAGAAATGGATGGTGCGCGGCCCGATACTCCGCCATGTAGTGCGCCTCATAACCATCGTCGGCACTCGCGACAATCATTTGTGTTCCAGCGTTGACACCCAGGGCTGCCATGATTGCATCGAGAGAGACGCCGGTGAGCGTAACCGGGTCAGAAAAATTCTCGTCATTCTTTACGGTGAACGTCACCTGCGTCAGCCGGCTCAGGTCCGCATAGCCCACAAACCGCTTCCCACCCTGCGGAATTCCGGGCACATCCCCAGAAATTTCCAGGTCCTGCGGCGAGGTTCGCTGCGCGGCCAGCGGAATCCGTTGCGGCGCAGTCCCCGGGATGGCTGCGCCCAGCAGCGCCGCACAGAAAATAAGAATTCCGGATCGCATGCGGCTTATCCTAAACGACGCCGATGCCAGCCGAAGGAAAAATCGCGGCATGGTAGAGTGAACCGCAATGACCCCCGAGGAGACTCCGGAAAAGCGGCTGACTACGCTGGGAATCGTACTTCCCTTGCCTCCCGCGCCCGGCGGCAATTACCTGCCGGCCAAACAGGCTGGTTCGCTGCTCTTTCTCGCGGGTGTAATCTCCTCGGACGAGAACGGCGTCCTCACCGGAATCGTCGGCGCCGACCGCACCGTCGAAGAAGGACGCGAGGCCGCCCGTCGCTGCGCCCTCACCCAGCTCGCTGTCATCCGTCAGGCGCTCGGCACGCTCGACCGCGTCGAGCACATTGTCAGCGTCAATGGCTACATCAACACCGTATCGCGATTCGCCGATTCCCCCAGGGTCATCAACGGCGCCTCGGATCTGCTGGTCGAAGTCTTCGGTGAATCCGGCCGCCACGTGCGCGCGGCGATTGGCGTCGCCGCCTTACCGCGCAACGCCATCGTCGAACTCCAGATGGTTGTAGCGGTGCGATGACCGAGCACGTTCTCGCCGCTGAGCCGACCCATTCGCGCTGGAATCGCGCTCTGCCGCCTCGCCTCGAAATCGACCCCGGGGACACCGTCCACTTCCAGTGCGTCGAAGCTGCCGGCGGCCAGGTCCGTCCTGGAATGACACTGGAGCAGCTTTCCGGCATTGACCGAGGACGCATTCACGCGCTCACCGGCCCCGTTTTCGTTCGCGGCGCCGAACCCGGCGATGTGCTCGAGATTGAGATTGTCGAAGTAACGCACCACGGCTGGGGATATTCCACCATCGTTGAAGGCCTCGGCCTTCTCAAGGATCGCTTTCGCGAACCCTTTCTCTTTCATTGGGAACTGCTCCCGCATGAGACCCGTTCTCTGGCTCCGGCCGTCGTTCCGCTGCGCCCCTTTTGCGGCGTCATGGGCGTCGCCCCCGAACTCGATGGCGAATTCCGCACCCGTCCGCCCGGCGCCTTCGGCGGCAACATGGACGTNNCATCAATGGCATCGAATGCCCGCTCGAGGTGAGTCTCCGCTTTCATTTGCACCATGGCCACACACTCTCCGCGCCCCTGATCGAATCGGCCCAGCTACCGAATTCCACCAACTCCGAATCCTGGATCGTGATCGAATCCGACGAAGACCCGCTCCGCGGCGCCCGCAACGCCACATCGCGCATGGTCGATCTGCTGATGCGCCTCTGGAGATTCACCGACGTGCACGCCTACATTTTGTGCAGCATCGCCATGCATCTCCGCCTCAGCCAGGTNNTGATGCTCATCAACGATCCCGCAGTAGTGCGCGAACTCGCTGATCTTTATCCGCGCTATGAATCCGCCCTCGTCAAGAACGAAGTCGAAACGTTGACGGCGATGTTCTGGGCCTCGGCGCGCACCATTCGCTTCGGAGTCACCGAAAATCTGCACGGGATCGAAGAGATCGCCGCGTTC
>PMAD01000084.1 GCA_003152415.1 Acidobacterium sp. | reverse complement strand
AGCTCGCCGAGTTTGGTTCCGGGCTGGAGTCCGCGCCAGTGCAGGTTCTTGAGATCGGCTTTGCGAATATCGCCGAGGCCGAGCTGTGCCCAGACTCTGGCGGCGGCGTCGGGGATGATGGGGTAGACGAGGGCGGTGATGATGCGAATGGCTTCGGCTGCAGTGTAGAGAATATCGGCACGAAGCGCCTGCTGCTGTTCGTCGGTGACGCCCTCGAGCTGTTTCCACGGAGCGTTGGCGGTGAGGTAGCCGTCGACGGCGGCGACCAGAGCCCACGCGGTTTCGAGCGCACGCGAAAAGTCAAGGGCGTCAAAGGACGCGGCAAACGAAGCAATGGCGCCAGGAATTTCGACGGCGAAAGAGTGAACCTGCGCGACGGATCCGGATGAGGCGGGATAGGGCACGAGGCCGTCGAAGTAGCGGCCGATCATGGACAGCGTACGGCTGACGAGGTTGCCGTAGCCGTTGGCGAGATCGGAGTTGTAGCGCTGGACGAGGGCGTCGAAGGAGAAACTGCCGTCCTGTCCGAAGACAATTTCGCGCAGGAGGAAGTAGCGCAGAGCGTCGGCGCCAAAGAGGTCCTGCTCCGCTTTCGGCAGTTCGGGCTTGAGAGCGCCGAAGCCCTCAAGGATGGTTTCCGTGCGGACGATGTTGCCGCGGGATTTGGACATCTTGCTCTCTTCAAAGAGCAGCCAGCCGTGCGCGTGGACGGATTTGGGCAGGGGCAGGCCGGCGGCCAGCAAAAATGCCGGCCAGTAGACGCAGTGGAAGCGGATGATCTCCTTGCCGACGAGGTGGAGGTCGGCGGGCCAGAATTCTTGGTACTTTGACGGGTCGCTCGATCCCCAGCCGAGCGCGGTGATGTAGTTGGCGAGTGCGTCCATCCAGACGTAGATGACGTGCTTTTCGTCGCCGGGAACCGGGACGCCCCAGTTGAAGCTGGTGCGGCTGACGGAGAGGTCGCGGAGGCCGCTTTTGACGAAGGCAATGACCTCGTTGCGGCGTGACTCGGGGCGGATGAACTCTGGGTGCTCGTCGTAATACTCGAGCAGGCGGCGCTCGAAGGCGGAGAGCTTGAAGAAGTAGTTTTCTTCGCTGATGGTTTCGGTGGGCCGGCCGCAGTCGGGACAGGGCGCGCCCGGCGGCGCTTCGACGAAGAGCTCATCGAAGACGCAGTACTGGCCGGTGTAGGAGCCTTTATAGATGTAGCCGTTGTCGCGCAGGAGGGCGAAGAACTTCTGGAAGGCCTGCTTGTGGCGCGGCTCGGTGGTGCGGATGAAGTCGTCGTAGGTGAGGCCCATGCGATCCCACAGGCCGCGGAATTCGGCAGCAACGCNNTCGATGCCGAGGGAACGCTTGCGGCGCGCGATGGCGTCGGCAACGATGGTCGTATACGTGTGCCCGATGTGCGGGCGCGCGTTCACATAGTAGATCGGCGTAGTGAGATAGAACTTGTTCGATTCAGACATAGGGAAAGCCAAAAGCGAGCGAATTGCGAGCAAGAACCGAGCCAGAAGCGAGCGAGCCGCGAGCCGGCGCTGTTCCCATCTTAAAGGACGCGGGCATGGAGGGATGTCGTGAGATGGCTGGTAGAATCAAGCTTTTCCTGAAGGTCATAACGGTGACGCCCGCGTGTATTTGAAACAGCAGAGACAGCTGGCGGAGCAAATTCAAGCCGCGCTCCGCGGTCTGTACCAGATCGAAGTGGAAACGGTCGTGCTGGAGCAGCCGCCGGAACTCGCCTTCGGTGAGTACGCTACGCCGATCGCTTTTGAGCTGGCGCGGAGGCTGCGTAAAGCGCCGAGGAAAATCGCCGAAGAGATTGTGACGGCGCTGGGGAGCGTGCCCGGATTTGCCTCGATCGAGCTTGCGGGTGCCGGATACATCAATGCGCGCCTGGACCGCGGCAGTTTTGCGCAGGCCTTCGCTGCGAGTGGCGAAATTCCCGTGCCATCGGTGCGGCTGCACTCGCTGGTGGAGCATACCAGCATTAATCCCAACAAAGCGGCGCATGTGGGGCATCTGCGCAACGCTATTTTGGGCGATACGTTTGTTCGGCTGCTGAAGGCGGCTGGACAGAAGGTCGATGTGCAGAATTACGTCGACAACACGGGCGTGCAGGTTGCCGATGTGGTGGTGGGGTTTCTCCATCTGCCTCAGGACAATGTTCCTGGGATGACCCGGGAGGAGGAACACACGCTCGCGGGCGTCAGGAAACTGATGGCATACCTCGATAAACGCCGGAGCGCTAATCCGGCAGGCAGGGAAGCATCCATCGATTACTACTGCTGGAACCTGTATGCTCGCGTTTCGACCTGGTACCAGGGCATAGACACTGATTCGTTTGAGGCTGATCCCGAAAGGATTGCCAAACGTAAGCAAATTCGGCTCGAGACTCTTCACTCAATTGAGTCCGGGAACAACGAAGTTGCGCAGATCGCCGAGCTGGTTTCGACAGCGATTCTGCGGCGGCATCTCGAGACGATGCTGCGGCTGGGGATTGAGTACGATCTGCTGCCGCGGGAGAGCGAAATTCTCCATTTGCATTTTTGGGACCTGGCCTTTGAGCAACTGAAGGTGAAGGGCGTGCTGTATTTCCAGACGGAGGGAAAGAACAAGGGTTGCTGGGTGA
>PMAD01000114.1 GCA_003152415.1 Acidobacterium sp. | reverse complement strand
TGCGTCACAACGGACTTCACGCTGGAAGGCAGGCATTTTCGGCGTGGGTGGCATCCGCCGGAATCGGTTGGCCATCGTTGCCTCGCACGCGGCCTGAGCGATTTGGCCGCGATGGGGGCAGAGCCGCTGGCGGTTTTTCTTTCGCTCGCTGTTCCTTCGCGGCTGCCCGCGGCGTGGCTGGAGAGATTCATGGACGGCTTTCTCGCGCTGGCCCGCAGATACCGTGTCCCGCTGGCCGGAGGCGACACGGCCGAGTCACNNGGTGGTTTCCAGAGGAGGCGATGGTCTGATCGCAGCCGATATTGTTGCGGTTGGCCAGGTCTTGCGCAACCAGGCGCTGCTGCGATCGAGCGCTCAACCGGGCGACCGCATTTACGTCACCGGCGCGCTGGGCGGAGCCGCAGCCGAATTGTTGGCTTTGGAAAAGCGTCCACGAAAATTTGCGAAGTTGACCCGCGCAACGCCAGGCCATCCGCATCTTTATCCCGAGCCCCGTCTGGCAGTGGGACGACGCCTGCGCAAGCTGGCTCACGCGATGATCGACATCAGCGACGGGCTCTCCACCGACCTGACCCACCTGTGCCAGGAGTCGCGGGTTGCGGCAACGATTGACGAAGCCGCGCTGCCCGTCCATCCGCTGGCTGCNNAGCGGCGCCCTAGCGGCGCCCTCGGGAAGCGGCCGAGGCGATGGGCGGCGGCGAGGACTACGAGTTGCTGTTCACCGCGCCCGCGACCACCCGCATCCCATGCGCCATCGCCGGGGTCCCCATTCACCGCATCGGGACGATGCACAGGCCCAGCCGCGGCGAGTCGCTGCTCCTCCTGAATACGTGCGACGGCCAGCGGGTCTCAGTCCGCGCTGGTGGCTGGGAACATTTCCGGTAGATGAAAGAACCGCGCTTTGTTGCTGGGGTCCAATCTGTCTATTTTGTCTAACATGTCCATTTAGTGCATTTTGGTAGTAGAATTTGACTCATGCGCTCCATTTCTGCGACTGAAGCCAAGCAAAGCCTGGCAGCCGTTCTCGACACCGCGCAGCGCGAGCCCGTTGTGATCCGCCGCCATGATCGTGACGTTGCGGTTGTCTTGTCTGCCGAGGAATACGAACGTCTGCGGGCGCTGAACGCCGCCGAGTTTCTGCGGTTCTGCGACCAAGTCGCCGAGAAAGCAGCCGCCCGCGGCTTGACTCCCGAGATTTTGGAGCAACTGCTCTCCGATGAAGATCCGCCAACGCCTGGTCATTGATACCAACGCGCTGATCAGCGGCCTCATCTTCCCCCGGTCTATTCCCAGGCGTGCAGTCCGCCGGGTTTTCGAAGACGAGCAACTGATCGTCTCTGAAGCGACCATGCTGGAATTGGTCGATGTTCTCGCGCGCCCGAAATTCGACCGCTATCTTTCTATTGAAGAGCGACAGGTGTTTCTGCTTCAACTCGGCAAAGTCGCCGAACTTGTGCGGATTTTGCGCCCCATTCATGCCTGTCGCGATCCGAAGGACGATAAGTTTCTGGAGCTCGCGGCGAACGGAACTGCGAATGCGATTCTCACCGGCGATGCCGACCTGCTCGCGCTCCATCCATTTCACGGGATTGCGATCATCACTCCAGCCGATTGGCTGAAGAGCGTCCCTGATTCGCGTCGAAAGTTGATGGCCCCGGCTCTCCTTGTCGGAAAACCGGGGCCATAGTGTGACAGACAGACCTATAAGCCGGATTCTGTCGAGGACGGCCATTCCTCTGGGCGCCGCATTGCTGCGACGCTCACGGGCGCTCTCCGAAGAGAACGCCTTTTAGCGACCTACCCGGAACTTCCATCCCTTGCGGGATGCCTCGCCGAGGCTGCCGCGCCGGGCCGGCGCGTGCCGGCATTGCTGCCGACTCGTTCCCTATTTGGTCTTGCTCCGTGTGGGGTTTACCCTGCCTCCGCCGTTACCGCCGGAGCGGTGCGCTCTTACCGCACCTTTTCACCCTTACCCCGGATTCCCTTCGGGAATGTCCCTTTCAGGACCTCTCTGGGGAAAACCAAGGCGGTATATTTTCTGTGGCACTCGCCGTCCCTGAGCCTTGACGCTCAGGTCCCGGATGTTATCCGGCACACTGCCCTGAGGAGTCCGGACTTTCCTCCACCGGAGTTGCCCCCGGCAGCGACCGTCCAGTCTGCCTGCTGGTTCGATGATACCGCGAATCGCCTTACGGGCCGCGGGATTCTGGTGCGCGAACCCCCGATTACTGCGCCGCATTGGGGGAGTAGTCGCCGCTCTTGCCGCCTGTTTTGCGTTCGAGCCGCAGATCGCGGATCACGATGCCCTTGTCGACCGCCTTGCACATGTCGTAGACCGTCAGTGCGGCAATCGCCGCCGCCGTCATTGCCTCCATCTCCACGCCAGTCGCGGCGGTGGTCGCCGCAGTCGCGCGAATCGCAATCCCGCCCGCCACGACTTCGGCGTTCACGTCAACAAAGCTGAGCGGCAGCGGATGGCACATCGGGATCAGGTCCGCGGTGCGCTTCGCCGCCTGGATGCCGGCGATCCTCGCCACGGCGAGCGGGTTGCCCTTGGGATTCTGCGGCAGGGCGGCCAGTGCGTCGGGGCTCATCGCGACAAACACAGAAGCCTCCGCCTCGCGGCGCGTTGCCGGCTTGCCGCTCACATCCACCATGCGCGCCTCGCCGGCATCGTCAAAGTGCGACAACTTGCTCATGCCCTACAGAGTACAGCGGGCGGGACCGGGCTACGGCGACCGCTCCCACGCAGCCTCTCTTGTGGTAGCTTCATTGATTGATTTACACGCCGCCATCGAAGAGCGGCCAAAGCGCAGTGCCATTTCTTTGGGAGTGAACAACAAGATGAAAGCAGCGGCCCGCGGCCTCTCGTGTGTCGTCGTTGCGCTGATCCTCGGCGCAACGACCTTCGCCCAGCAAGGCGTAGCCCCCGCCCAGCAGAATCCAGGCTGGTGGAAGAACGCCGTCATCTACGAAATTTATCCGCGCAGTTTCCAGGATTCGAACGGCGACGGCATCGGCGACCTGAACGGCATCACCTCGCGCCTCGACTACCTGCGGGCTCTGGGCATCGACGCCATCTGGCTCACGCCCATCTATCCCTCGCCGCAGGTCGATTTCGGCTACGACATCTCCGACTACGACAACATCGACCCGCAGTACGGCACCCTTGCAGACTTCGACCGGCTGGTTGCCGAAGCGCGCAAGCGCAACATCGGCATCATCATGGATCTGGTGCTAAACCACACATCCGACAAGCACCCGTGGTTCCTCGAGTCGCGCAGTTCGCGCACCAATCCGAGGCGCGACTGGTACATGTGGCACGACCCGAAGATGGTCGACGGCAAGCCCGAGCCGCCCAACAACTGGCTCTCCGTCTTCGGGCATTCCGCCTGGCAGTGGGACGCGAAGACCGGCCAGTACTACTACCACCGCTTCTACATCCAGCAGCCCGACCTCAACTGGAACAACCCCGAGGTTCGCAAAGCCATGTACGACGTCGAGCGCTTCTGGATCCAGCACGGCGCCGCCGGCTTTCGCCTCGACGCCATCACCTCGCTCTTCGAGGACCCGACCTTCAGCGACGAAAACTACGTCCTCGGCCCCGACGGCAAGCCGAAGATCAACGCCTACGGCGACAAGGAGGTGGATACGCTCAAGACCGACAACCTCCCCGAGGTTCACGACGTGCTGCGCGAGCTGCGCCAGGTCGCCGACCAGGCCCAGGGCCGCAAAGTCGTTCTGATCGGCGAAACCTACCTGCGCTCCGTCGACGATCTCCGCAAAATGTACGGCCCGCATGACGACGAGCTGGATCTGCCCATGGATATGGAGGTCGGCTTCGCTCCGTCCGGCGCGGCACCTTTCGATGTGAAACGGTTTCGTCAGCGCATCAACGAGGCCGAGACGGAAATTGGAGGCGAGGAGCCGCTCTTCGTCTTCGATAACCACGACAACGCCCGCTGGGATCGTTACGTCTCCGAGGATCATAAGGACGACGTCGGCCGCGTCATCGCCACGGTGCTCTTCGCCTCGCGCGACACGGCGATGATGTACTACGGCGACGAAATCGGCATGGTCACCACGGCGCCCACGCGCAAAGAAGATGTGAAGGACCCCATCGGCATCACCGGCTGGCCCAAAGAAAAAGGCCGCGACGGCGAACGCACCCCCATGCAGTGGAACCGCAGTCCCGACGCCGGTTTCTCACCCTCCGGCGTGAAGACCTGGTTGCCTGTTCCGCCGAGTTACACGGTCATCAACGTCGCCGCGGAAGAGCACGAGTCCGACTCGATGCTGCACTGGTACCAGCAGATCATCGCGCTCAAGAAGCAGGATTCGGCGCTGCACGATGGCGCGGAGACCATGCTCAACACCAGCGACGAGCACGTGCTTTCCTGGCTGCGCAAATCGGACCACGGGGAGGCGGTCGTGGTCGCCTGCAATTTCAGCGACCAGCCGCAGACCGTCAGCTTCGATTTGTCAGGGCAGGGAATTCACGCGACGAACGTGAAGACGCTGATGAAAACTCCCGGCGCGGCGGACCCATCGTCGCTCGGATCGATTCAGCTCGGGGCGTTCGGCGTGTACATCGGCCAGGTCCAGTAAGAATCAGGCGGAGTCGGGGTCCCGACGGGTTGGCGGCGGACTCCGCTCGTCGCGCCACGGGCAATGCCGGCATCCCGATCCGCAGCAGGAGCCGCGACGCCGATGGTATGCCTCGGTGAAGACCACGTACGGACCCTCGCGATAAAAGTCGTCCCCTTCGACGAGCGGCCTGGGCTCCGAGTCACGCGCCGAGTCAGGCTTGGGCGGCGACTCAGGCAATTGCGCCGCTTTCCAGCGGACCGGGGCCCCCACCAACCCTGTCTTTGGGTTGGTGGGGTGGTAGCGGAACATCGAACGCGAAGCCTCGCGCCACCGGCATCTCCACCACCACCGCCTCGGCCTCCGTCGGCGGCAACGGCAGCGTCACCGTGTTCCCCGCGATCGACGCAGTCCGCTCCCCTGGAATCACGATGCCGACGAGGTTCATGGGATCGGCCGCCGCCATGGTCAGTGGCGGCATATCGGCCAGCGTTCGTGTGCGATTGGCCCGCAGGGCATCGGCCGCCTCCGGCAGAGCGAACTGTTCGCCGCCAAACCCCGACACAAAACGCCCGCCACGTACCACGCCGCGCGCCTCCAGCCGCCGGAACATTCCCACCAACTCCCGCCACGGCGCCACCGTCGTCTCGCGGGCCAGCACATCGCGCAAGACGACGCCGTAGCGCCGCAGCAGCATCTGGCATGCCGACTCGATCTGCGCATCGCGCCGCGCCGCAGCCTGGGTGGCCGCCTCGGCGTCGCCCCGCTTCGATGTTCCGAACTGCAACGGCTGGCCAGGATCGACAAGCAGCGCCCACCGCCCCGAAGCATGGCGGCCTGTGGATTTGGCTTTTCCAGGTCCGGCAAAGGCCAGCTTCCGTCTGGGGTCGATCAGCACCCGCAGGCTGTCAAACCCATCGGCATTCACCAGCCCCGCTGCGACCAATTCCCACAGCGCGCGATGCACTTCCTCTGGCGGCGCGCCCAGCATGCGAATCAAATCCGCCGAAAACATCGCCCCGCGCTCGCCCAGGCACGACCGCACCCGGTTCGCCAGCTCGCTCAGGCACGCGGCCAGATTCGCCTCGGGAATTTGTCGCTGCGACAGGCACAAATCCATCCACAGGGGCTCTTCCCGCACGAAAAACGTCACTGGAGCCATGCTGGTCGGCACCACGCGACGCGGTCCACCGCTGGCGACGTCTGCAAAGGCAGGGTGCGGCGAAATCCTTCCCCATCCCGCAGCGCCGGTCAGGCACAGGGCGTCGAGCCAGCGCGGATCGTACCCGGCCACCCGCTGAGGAAGGATCGAGCGCTCCCACTCCGCCGCCGGAGCCTCAAATCCCTCGAGCCCCCGCAGCGCCTCGATCAATCCCTGCTCGCCGCTGAGCTGCCGCCGTTCACCCAGGTGCTGCCAGTCGAGCAGGAAGCGCATATACACCGCCGGCGTTACCGGCTCAATCTGCTTGCGCAGCGTGCTCAGCGTCCGCCGGTGAATCCGCTGCAGAATCCGCCGCTCGCACCATTCAATCTCAACGTCGGGCACAGATTGTTGTCCCGGCTCGCCCTCAAACACGCCCCGCAGAATCGTCCCGGTCGACTCCAGCCGGACCATCTGCTGCCAAATCTCGTTCGCATCGAGCCCCAGTCGCTCCGCGATCCCCGCCGAGGTTACAGGGCCGAGAATTTGTAACCATCCCTGTAACGTTTTCTTCAAAATGTCACTGTTCTCAGTCGCATCGCCGGGCGTTTTCAACATTTCCACAGGGAATTCCACACCCTGCCATAGCGCTCTAAGCCATTCCGCTCGTTCGGCTGCGACGAAATAGGCCCTGCCCTGCGTCCGCGCGATGGTTGCGCGTCCAGCCAGTTCCAGCCGCGCCAGAAAAACGTCCCAATCCCGGCATCCGGCGTTCCAGGAGAGCACCTCCACAGGCACCACGACCAGGGCGCACAGCAGATCATGCAACTCGTGCTCATCGCGGATATCGGGCCAAACTTCCTGTCGAACCTCAGCGATAGCATCCAGCGACAACCGCCCCGCCTCGCCCAGCACCGCATCCGGCACCACGCCGCGCAGCTGTACCGCGCGCGCCCGCCGCTCTTCAAGTCCGGCATCGTCGAGAAAAGCGTACGGATTCGCATTGATGAGCTCATGCGCGAATGCCGATGGCGTGGTCGTATCCACCGCGACGCACCGGATTTGGCCCTGGTGCATGGCGGCCAATAAATTCTTGAGTCCGTCGAGGTCCATGGCCTCCTGCAGCACATCGCGCATCACTTCCTTCACCAGCGGGTGATCGGGAATCTGAATATCGCCCTCGATGTTCTCAAAACAAGCCGCCGCCTGGGGGAAAACGCTGGCCAGCAAATCGTCGGAGCGGATGCGCTGCACCTGCGGCGCGACCTTCTTTCCTTTTTGGAACCGTAACAGTTGCAAACTCCGCGACGCATCCCAGCGCCAACGCGTTTTGAAAATCGGCGACGCGATCGACGCCTGTTCCAGCAGCTCGGTCACTGTCTCCGTCGTGAGGAAATGGAAAACGTCGCTCAGCGGAAAGCTATGCTGCTCCGCCAAACAGATGTTGAGCCCGTTGTCAGTCGCGGCCGCCTGCAGCTCGAAATTGAACCCGCGGCAAAAGCGCTTCCGCAGGGCGAGGCCCCAGGCTTTGTTGATCCGCCCTCCAAACGGCGCATGCAGGATCAGCTGCATTCCGCCGCCCTCGTCGAAGAAACGTTCTGCAACAATGGTTGTTACAGAAGGCACGACGCCCAGCACGGCGCGACCCGCAGCTACGTAGGCAATCATTTGCTCCGCGCCCGCGCCGTCCACGCCGCATTCTTCCTTCAGAAACGCCGCCGCGCCGGCCACTTCCGGCACGGCCTGGCTGACGTAACCCGGCAGCACGTTGCGGGTCCGGCGGTCGATCTCCTCCCGCAGCTCCCCCACAAACTCTGACAACTCGCGCGTCCGCTGCGGCGCCTCGCCAAACCAGAACGGCAGCGTCGGCGGCTGCCCGTGCGCATCCTCCACCAGCACGCGCCCCGCTGTCTCGATGCGCTGGATGCGCCAGCTCGCGTTGCCGAGCTGCACCACGTCGCCGGGAGAAGAATCCACCGCGAAGTGTTCGTCGAGCGTCGCAATTTGTACGCCCTCCGGTTGCAAAATCACCGGAAAGAGCGCGGTATCTGGAATTGCCCCACCATTGGTGATCGCCGTCGTACGCGCCCCGCGCCGCGCCTGCACGCGTCCCTGCACGCGATCCCGCAGGAGATAAGCGCCGTAACGCCCGCGGCTCGACTCAATTCCCTCTGTCAGCAGGCAAAGCGCCTCGTCGAACTCCGCCCACTGCAAATCGCGATAGGGCTGCGCCCGCCGGAAGACCTCAAAGAGCGTGCGCTCCTCCCACGGCTCCGCGGCGCACGCCGCCACAATCTGCTGCATCAGAATGTCAAAGGGCTTCGTGGGAATCTCCAGCCGATCGAGTACGCCGGAGCGCATGGCGCGGATCAGCGCGGCCTGCTCCATCAGGTCGTCGCGGGTCAGGGCAAAGAATCGCCCTTTGGGAGTGGCGCCCCGCCAGTGTCCAGCGCGACCCACGCGCTGCATACCGACAGAAATCGCACGCGGCGACTGAATCTGGCAAACCAGATCCACGGTCCCGATGTCGATGCCCAGCTCGAGCGACGCCGTCGCGATCAGCACGCGAATCTCGCCGTTCTTCAGCCGCCGCTCCGCGTTGAGGCGCAGCTTGCGCGACAAACTGCCGTGATGGCAAGCGACATTCTCCACGCCCAGCCGCTCGCCCATCTGGAATGCCAGCCGCTCCGCCATCGAACGCGTGTTGACGAACACCACCGTCGACCGGTGCTCCAGCGTCAGCTCGACGAGCCGCGTGTAGACGCTCTCCCAGATGGGCATGGTCGCGACGGATCCCAACTCGTCGGTCGGCACCTCGATGGCCAGGTCAAGTTGACGCCGCTGCCCCGCCTGCACAATCTCCACTTCGTCGCCGCGCGTGCCACCCAGGAATTGCGCCACCAGCTCAATGGGATTCTGCGTCGCCGACAGGCCAATACGTAACGGTGGCGGATACGAAAGCAGGCTCGCGCCCACCATGAGTGAATTCTCGCCGGTCACCAGCGCATCCAGCCGCTCCAAACTCAGCGCCAGATGCGAGCCGCGCTTGTCGTCGGCGATGGCGTGAATCTCATCGACGATGACCGTGTGCGCGCGCCGCAGGTGCTTGCGGCTCTGCTGCGCGGTCAGAAGGATGTAGAGCGACTCGGGCGTCGTGACCAGGATGTGCGGCGGCGTCTTCAGCATGGCGCGCCGCTCCGCCGCGGTTGTGTCGCCGGTTCTTACAGCGGCCCGCACCGGCGGACACAGATACCCACGCTCCAGGGCCAGCTGCTGAATCTCCCGAAGCGGCGTTTCCAGATTTTTCTGGACGTCGTTCGAGAGCGCCTTCAGCGGCGAAACGTACACCACTTCGGTCTCGCAGCCCAGGCGGCCCTCAATTGCCTTCCGGATCAGCCCGTCAATACAAATCAAAAATGCGGCCAGGGTTTTGCCCGACCCGGTCGGCGCGGAGATCAGCACCGGCTTCTCGGCCAAAATCACGGGCCAGCCCTGTTCCTGCGGCTCGGTCGGCGTCGAAAAGCGGCGCACGAACCACTCCTGCACCAGCGGGTGTGCCCACCTGAGGCTTTCGGGAACGGATGGGTCCGGAAGATTCTCCGGGACTGGGGTCACCGGCGACAACATCCGCCTATTCTACCGCGAATCTTCGTTTCTTCTTCGCCCCTGGCGGGAAGCTGCTTCGCGATGCCCGGTCGCCGCGACGGCCAGCTTGATCCGGCGCGCCCGGGCGGGGCATCCTGACCATGTATCCTCCACCCAGCAGGCGCGGAGAGGCCGATGAACCCGATAGCCGAGGAGTGCATTGCGCTCATCGCGAAACAAAAGAGCATATCGCCCGAACAAATCCGCCTCGACAGCACCCTGGACGATCTGTCTCTCGACTCGCTCGATCGCGTCAGCATCGCGTTCGACCTCGAAGAGAAGTACGACATCGAAATTCCCGAAGAGAAGCTGGGACAGATCAAAACCGTGAACGACATGGTGACCGGGATCGAAGAAGCTGTGCGCCAGAAGAGCGCCAAACCCTCCGCAACCGCATGACGCGCGTGGTCATCACCGGGGCGGGGTGCGTTACGCCTATCGGGCAGGATTTGGTCAGCTTCGCCGAAAATCTTTTTGCCGGCCACAGCGGCATTCGCGAGATGACGGATCGCCCGCCCGAACTGCACTTCTCCCACACAGGTAGCGTCAAAGACTTCTGCCCGGAGGAATGGCTGACCGCCAGCCAGCGCCCGATCGCCGAGCGGTCCTCGGCGTTTGCCATTGCCGCCGCTCGCCAGGCCGTGAGCCAGTCGGGCTTGGTTGCGGCCTATTCCGGCGATTCCATCGCGGTCATCTTAGGCTGTTCCACCGGCGGCCGCACGACGGAAGAGCAGGAGTACCGCAAGCTCTACACCACCGGCGGGCGCATTCATCCGCTCACCGTGCCACGCGTCATGGCCAGCGCCGGCACCAGCCTCGTCAGCATGGAGCACGGCTTCACCGGCCCCGCCTTCACCATCACCACGGCCTGCGCCTCGGGCACACACGCCATCGGGCTCGCTTTTCACCTGGTGCGCTCGGGCGCCGCGCGAGCCGCGCTCACCGGTGCTCACGAAGCGCCGCTGACCTACGCGTTTCTGAAAGGGTGGGACAGCCTGCACGTCGTCTCGCCCACCGCGTGCCGGCCCTTCGCCGCCGATCGTGATGGCATGACCCTGGCCGAAGGCGCAGCCGTTCTTGCCATCGAGCCGCTCGATTCAGCCCAGGCCCGCGGCGCAGAAATTATCGGCGAGATCGTGGGCTTCGGCATGTCCTCCGACGCGCACCACATCACGCAGCCCGCGCCCGCCGGACCCGCCGCGGCGATGCTGCGCGCGATCGAAGACGCTCACGCCACGCCGGATGAAGTGGGATACATCAACGCGCACGGAACGGGCACCGACGTGAACGACCGCGTCGAAGCCGAGGCCATCCATCGCGTCTTCGGCGGACGCGCGCGCACGTTGCCCATCAGCTCGACCAAAGGACTGCACGGCCACGCGATCGGCGCGTCTGGCGCGATGGAGCTGTTGGCGACGGTGCTGGCGCTCCGGAGAAATTTGCTGCCTGCGAACGCAGGGCTGGGAGGGACGGGCGTCGACCCTGCGCTTGGCTTGGGCCACGTGCTGCTCGCGAACGAGCCGGCAAGTCCTGGGCTGGCGCTGTCCAGTTCATTCGCGTTTGGCGGATTGAACGCGGTGCTGGCCCTGCGGCGATTTGAGGCGTAGGCCTCTGCGCCGCACGCTATACTGGCCCCCAAATCTTCCCCCAGGAGAACCCGTGCGAAGCTTCGCGATTGCAGGCTTGGTGTGTCTCGCGCTCTCAGCCGCCGCTGCGGCCCAGGACGTTCCCTCCTTCGTCAACTCCGAAACACCGGCGCTGGTCGACACTTACAAAGACATCCACGCGCATCCGGAGCTTTCGCACTTTGAGGCCCGCACCTCGCACATCCTGGCCGAGGCTATCCGCGCCGCCGGCTACACCGTCACCGAACGCGTGGGCCGCTACCCCGACGGCTCGCAGGCCTATGGCGTTGTCGGCGTTCTGAAGAACGGCTCGGGACCGACGCTGATGATCCGCGCCGACATGGATGCGTTGCCCATCGTCGAAGAAACCGGCGTCCCCTACGCAAGCCACGTCGCCATGAAGGACCTGGCGGGCCAGACCGTCGGAGTGATGCACGCCTGCGGGCACGATGTGCACACGACGGTGATGATCGGCACCGCGCGCGCGATGGTGGCGATGAAATCGCAGTGGCATGGCACGCTGATGCTGGTCGGCCAGCCCTCTGAGGAAACCATCGACGGCGCCAAGGCCATGCTCGCGGACCATCTCTACGATCGCTTCGGCCGTCCCGACCGCATCATCGGCCTGCACGACACGAATGGCCTCGCTGCGGGCACCGTTGGCGTGCGCAGCGGAGCGTCGGCGGCCAGCTCGACGTCCATCGATGTTGTGATCCACGGCATCGGCGGTCATGGAGCGTATCCGAACGCCGGGCGCGATCCCGTCACGCTCGCCGCGCTTTACATCACGCAGATCCAAACGATCGTCAGCCGCGAGGAAGACCCGCAGGATCCCACTGTCATCACGGTCGGGCACATCGAGGGCGGCACCAAGCGCAACATTATTCCCGACGAGGTCAAGCTGGAGCTGACCACGCGTTCCTTCTCCGACAAGAGCCGCGACACGGTCATCAAAGGCCTCGAGCAGATGGCGGCCGGCATCACCGCCTCCGCCGGCCTGCCGCCGGAGAAAGCTGCGACCGTCACTGTGCTCGACAACGAGTCGACGCCGGTGCTCTACAACGATCCAGCGCAGACCGCCATGGTGAGGGCGACGCTGGTGAAGACCCTCGGCGCGGACAACGTCTCCGACATTCCGCGAGCCATGGCCAGCGAGGACGTGGGGGTCTTCGCGCTGCCGAACCACGAAATTCCGCTGACCTACTTCATCCTGGGCGCGATGGATCCGGTGAAGCTGGCCACCGCGCACGCCGCGGGGAAAGAGCTGCCCGGCCCGCACACCAGCCGTTTTGAGCCGCTGCCCGAGCCGACCATCCGCACCGGTGTGACGGCGATGACCAGCGCGGCGATCTCGCTGCTGCAGTAGGCTGCGTCTTACGGAGGGTGCGGTGAAGCTCGATCAATCTTTCACGGCAAAACTACAAAAGAGGCCCGCCAAAGGCGGCTGGACCTATGTGATCTGGCCGGATTCGGTGAAATTCTTCGGGACGCGCGGCCTGGTGAAGGTTCGCGGCAAGGTCGATGGCGCCCCTTTCCGCAGCGCGTTCATGGCACTCGGCGACGGCAGGCACAAGCTGCCGGTGAAGGCGGACATCCTCAAAGCGATCGGGAAAGGCGCCGGCGACTCGGTGACGGTGCTGCTGGAAGAACGCATCGTCGCAAAGTAAACCCTATTGCAAGTTTCTCATTGCACAAAATTTGGTGCATCGTTATACTTCCGCAATCCCCCCGAAAAAGGAGGCAGTATGGGAAAGATCAACGCCGCCCGCTGGATTCTGTGTGGTGTGATTGCGGGCATTATCGGAGATCTGGTTGGGACCCTCGTGGATGGCGTTCTGCTCGCTTCGAGCTGGAACGCCGGACTGCAGCGGCTCGGCCAGCCTGCCATGGGGTCGACGCAAATCGTCGAATACAACGTGGTGGGAATCTTCGTCGGCCTCGTCGCCATCTGGATTTACGCTGCCATCCGCCCTCGCTTCGGCGCCGGACCGAAGACGGCGATCTATGCCGGGCTGGCGGTCTGGGTCGTCGGATTTCTGCTGCCGAATATCTCGTTCATGTACGTGGCGCACCTTTACTCGCGCCACCTGACGCTGTACACGACCCTGGGCGATCTGGTCGGGTGTCTGCTCGGGACGCTGGTGGGCGCTGCGCTTTACAAGGAAGCGTAGGACATCCGGCCCAAAGAGAAACGCCGTGCAGGTTCAGCTTGCACCTGCACGGCCTGGTTTTTCTCTGTCGCCGGCGCGACGGATCACTGAACGGTTAGAGGTTGGCTTTTCGGCCGCCGGTGACCAGGCGGACGATCCAGGTGAGAATGACGGCTCCGATCACGGCGATCACGATACTCATGATCAGGCCGTGCTGGCCAATCCCCCCGAGGCCGAGATGGCTGGAGATGAAGCCGCCGATCAGTGCGCCGACGACTCCGACCACCATATCCATCAGGAAGCCGAAGCCCGAACCCTTCATCAGTTTTCCCGTCAGCCAGCCTGCAATCACTCCGATAATGATCCAGGCGATAATCCCGTGTCCCATCATGTTGATTGATCTCCTTCTTTTCTTAGTTTTAGGGGGAAAGGAAGGGATACTCGATTCGGAGGCAAAGGTCAACAGGAAAGAAAAGAGTGGCGTTTCAGTAAACACCCGCTGGGGTGGATTCCCCCCCTGGCTGGGGTAGCTCCAGAAATGCGTTGCACTAACGCAATCCCACCAGCCCACGCACCGAGGCAATCAGCTTTTGCGGGTCGTAGCCCACGCCGTCTTTGAACACCGTTTCCACTTTCTCCACGTCGGCGATGTTCTTAGCGGGATTGCCGTCGACCACGACCAGATCGGCGGCTTTGCCTGGCGCGATCGTCCCGAGGTGGGCATCTTCGCCGAGCCACTGGGCCCCGTTTTGCGTTGCGATATGGATTGCGGCCTCTGGCGAGAATCCGGATTCCACGAGCAGCTCCAGGTTGCGCTGATCGCCGAAGCCGGGGAGAACACCGCCGTAGCCGGTCGGATCGCAACCGGCCATCAACACACCACCCTGCATTACAAAGTCAAGCTCGAACCGCTCCTCCATTTTCAGCAGGCGGCCGGAGATGCTTTCCGATGGCTCGGTCTGCGCCCGCTCCGCGATGGCCGCGCGCGTCGTCGCGTAACTGCCCCATGCGTCCGGCAGCAGCGAGGTGCGGACGCGCATCTCCTCGCTCATCGGCGGCCGATTCGGCGCGAAGCTTTCGAAGATCGCCAGCGTCGAGGTGACAGCCACGTGGTGGTCGATGAGGTATTTGATCGTCCCCTGAATCTCCGGCCCCTCCACGTCCATCTTCGCCAGCTCGGCTTGCGGAGGATGCTGTCCCGGGCACACGCCTGTCTTCTTCTGCGAGTAGAACTCCGTGTCGACCACCAGCCCGTGCTCCAGGTTGTCGATGCCCAGCGACGCCGCCTCTTTGAATCCCACTGCGCACAAGTGCCCCGTGATCTTCAGCCCGTGCTCGTGCGCGTGATCGACCGCGGCCTTCAGTTCCTCCGGCGTGATGTGCATATAGGCCTTGAATGAGGTCATCCCCTCCGCCGACCAGTAGTCCACCAGCCGCGCCGCATCGTCGGGACCGGTGAGCGTGTGCAGCTGCGGCCCAATCGCCGGCGAACCCTCGAGATACGGGCCGGTCAGGAACAGCTTCGGCCCGGGAATCTGGCCGACGTCGATGGCCTGCTTCACCGAAATGTCGGTGTAGGGTTCGAGACTGCCTGCTGTCCGCGCCGTCGTCACGCCGCCGGCGAGATAGAGCCGCGGCGCCGAGTCTGCCATCTCGCCGTAGAGGGGCAGCAAGCCTGGTCCGCCGTCGGGCAGCGGATAAAAAAGATGCTCGTGCATGCCGACGAGGCCGGGAAAAACCGTTTTCCCGTTCAGGTCGATCACTTTTGCGCCGGTCGGCATCAGCTGATCGCCGGTCTGCGGGCCCATTGATGTAATTTTCCCGTGCTCGAGAACGATCATTTGATTCTCTTGTGCCGGGGCGCCCGTCCCGTCGATCACGCGCACGTTTTCGAGCACAACGATCGGCGCGTCGACCTTTACAAACGGCTGGAGCGTCGCTGGAACCTGCGCGCTCGCCAACGCTCCACACAATAAACCCGCCAGCGCTATCGAACTTGGCTTCATCGTTGCCTCTCGCATTCCTGGAGTGGTGGAAGGAACTCCCACTATCCGGGCAGGCAGGGCGCGGCGTCAAGGCATCGGCCGCGCAGGCTCGACAAGGCCGGGGCGGTTGAGGAGCAAACGAGGTGCCCGCCCCAACTCCACGAGGCTGGGGCACGTTACAAAAGTGCGGGCCCCCTACCCCCCCACCCCCCTCCCCCTTCGGGGGCTAGCGACGCGCATGCATTTGATTCCACTGGGGCGGCGATTTTCGGATGACGCGCATGTATTTGAGTAAGCAATTGTTTGTGGGCAAGTATTTTGTTTTGTGATGCGTGCGTTGCGGCTCGGCCATAGGTGGCAGCTATCTATTTGCATGCAAAGTAGAACTTGTCGATGCATTTGGTTCCAAAATACTTAGCATCTGGTTGCACAAGTCGTCGAGTTGCTCGGGGGAGAGCTGCGCGGAGCGGACGGCTTCGACGGTGGCTGCGGCGCGCGGCGGAAGCGGACGACCGGGCGAAGCGGATGGGCTGGCTGCCGGAGAGGGAGCGCGCAGGCCGACTTCGGCTTCGTCGAGGCGGTCGATAGCCGCGGTGATGGCGATGGCGGCGCGCGTGTAAGCGCCGCGGTCGCGACGGGAGAGCCTGCGGTCGATGATGGGCTGCAGGTCACCGAGCGCCGCCTGGGTTTGACGGAGGACGATATCGAGCTCGGCAGCCCGGAGGCGCTCAACCCAGGAGGTCATTTGCCGGTCAAAGTCGGGGTCTTCCTCGTGGAGGCGACGGCGACGACGGGCGGGGCGATGAGCGGGGCAGAGCGCCTGTCCGCGCTTGGGGATGCGACGGCATTTGCGACCGTTTGCACAGATATGGGTGCATTCTTCGACCATGGGAGGCTCCTTCGGACAAGAGAAAAGGCCCAGCCGTGGCTGGACCTTTTTTCTTTTTCTATCCTATAAGTTCAGAATATCAGATTGAGAGAATAAAACCGCCAAAATAGATTGAGGGTATAAAGATGTAAGTGGTGTGTTATGAG
>PMAD01000037.1 GCA_003152415.1 Acidobacterium sp. | reverse complement strand
AAGAGAGCGCACCACACCCGCTCTTGTATCAGGGCACGGCTTCAAGAGCCTGCCCTGAGCAAGCACTGAGCGAAGCGAGGAGCGCGTCGAATGGGTGCCGAAAAAGAGTCGCGCCGCAGGCGCCTTCCTTGCTGCCGCAGGCCGTCGGCGGAAGCGCGAAGCGCCTGGAGCCGACTCGCGTTACTTTCGTGTTTCTGCTCGGCGTCTCCCGAAAGCCGCCTCCAGCGCCCCGGAATCCCCGCCATGCTAAAGTACCAAAAGGTAACACCTCATAACACCATGCCCCGCGCCGCCACCACCAGCCTGAAACTCGACCCCGCCACCAAAGACCGCGTCCAGCGTCTCGCCTCCGCCCGCCGCCGAACCGCTCACTGGATCATGCGCGAAGCCGTCGAACAGTACGTCGAACGAGAAGAGAAGCGTGAGCAGTTCCGCCAGGACGCGCTCGCCGCCTGGAACCACTACCAGGCCACCGGCCTCCATCTCACCGGAGCCGAAGCGGACGCCTGGCTCGCCAAGCTCGAGGCCGGCAAGCGCGTAGCTCCGCCTAAATGTCACAAATAAGGTGGTCCCAGACTGCGCTCCGTGACCTCGCTCGCCTCTACGATTTCCTCGCCTCCAAAAGTCCCGACGCAGCCCGCCGCGCCATCGCCGCCATCCGCCAGGGCGTGAAAGCCCTCGCCAAACATCCCGAGATCGGCCGCCCTGTCGAGGAAATGCTCCCCGAATTCCGCGAGTGGATAATCGAATTCGGCCACGGAGCCTACGTCTCCCTCTACCACTTCGACGGCAAACAGGTCGTCATCCTCGCCGTCCGCCACAGCCGCGAAGCCGGATATTGACTCCCACCCCATCCCTCGCGCTGCGAGCGGGCGGTATTACCGCCAGGCTCTAACCCGGCGAAACCCTGGTTGCTCCACTCAGTGCCAGGGCCCGCCCACCGGCGAATTTCTTACACCATTCATCCACCCCCAAACAACGCCACTCCCCTCTCGCGAATCCCACCCATGAGGAGTGAACATGAACACATTTTGCCGAGCTTTCGCAGTTTCCGCCCTCGCTCTCGCCCTCACCGGCGGAGTCACCCTCGCCCAGGATCACCCCGACCCACAGGCCCAGGACCATCAGCAATATGTGAAGCACACTGAGTGGAAGAAGGGCGCCAAAATCAACAATGACGATTGGGGCCGCGGCCAGCAGGTCGACTGGCACGCCCACAAACTCAGAAAGCCGCCCGCCGGCTACGAGTGGCGCCAGGTCGACGGTAACTTCGTCCTCGCCAACAACGACGGCCTCATCTTCTCCGTCGTCGTCTCCCACTAGACTTCCGCCCCTGCCGGGTGCCGGGTGCCCCACATCTGCCCGCCTTTGGCAGATGTGGGATACCACGGCTGCCTCCTTCGCCTCGCACCGCTGGCTGCCCCGGGTCTCGATTCCGAGAACCGGGGATAGCGTCTCAGAGGGAGCCGGCACGAGCGCGGGGATTGAACCGAGCGAAGCCCCGGCGCACTCCGAAATTCGCGCCCCGCGCCCCATGAGCTTTTTTTGTCAAGCCCCGCACCTCTTCACCAAAGTAATGACCCCTCATTCCACACCGCTTCCACCCTTATACCCTCAATGATATTTGGCCGGTTTATTCGCTCAATCTGATATTCTGAACTTATAGAGTAGAAAAAGAAAAAGGCTGCCTTCGGGCGGCCTTTTCCTGTTTCCGAGAGAGGAGAGGGCCCATGTCGCGAACCCAACCAACCCCGGGTAACCCCCCGGGTCACCTGCCAAAACCCCCAGGCAAAGTCGCCCGGTTTCAACAATTTGCCACAGTCCAAAAGGCCCCTCCGCGAACCTCTGCGGATGCAGCCACTTGCCACAGTCCCGACCCTGGGGGTGGGGCCCCCGCAGTGTCCGTGCTCCTCGAGGTATTTCTCTGCCCTCCGTCATGCGCACGAATGCATCATTCACGAGTGTCATGGTGCCATTCATGTGCGTGACGCAACTGACCCTTTTTCAATCACTTTATCGAGAAGTGAACCAGAACACGCCTGAAATCAAACACTTAACCAAAACATGAGGGTAAGGGGTTGGGCCTAGGAACTGCTGAGGGATGGGCATTGCCTCGTGGCTCTTGGCCACTGGCTACTGTATTAGTGCTGGCTGTGCCGCCAGTCCCAGTACGCCTTCTTATCCGCGCCTGGATGCGCGCCCAGAAAGGCCAGGTTGCTCCCCTTTTTGCCGCCTCCTGTTTCGTCGTGGAGCCGCGCGAAACCTGTCCAATCAACCCGGTTTCGCGGTACTATCGCTTCACCCTCTCCAGCACTCGCCGCGCGCAGACTGACAACCCAGAAGGGAAACTCCTGATGAGTCGGAAGCCGACTTGTTTCTTCGCCATTTTCGCTGGACTTTTTCTGTCGCTCAACGCCTTCGCTCAGCAGCTTGACCGCGCCAACGCCAAAGAAATGCTGGACAAGCTCGGTCACGCCTCCGCCACCGCGGAGTTCGTCCTCACGACCGATCAGGACCAGCGTCTCCACACCCTCAGCAAAGATCTGCTCGACACTCTCGCCATCCAGAGCGAGAGCCCCTGTCTGCTGAATGCGCGCGACCCGAAGGTTCACTCGCACGAGTTCGTGGTGTGCAACGGTCTTTTTCCTCCTGGCCTGAACCCGCAGCAGCCCGCAGTCGACCTCAAGCTCGGAAAGACCTTCCCGTGGCACATCCTTTCCCTCAACTTTCCTGACGAAGCCGGCGACAATCCCCAGGAACAAGAGGTGCAGTACACATGGGAGTACGAATTCTCGGGGCTTCCCGCGCAGGTCCAGGAGATTCTCAGAGGAACGCCTCATCCAGGCCGTTCCCTTTTTCGCTTCGACGGCGGCGCTTGGCACTGGGTCGCCTATCAATAAGAAAGGGCGCCATCTCCCAAAAGCCGAAGGGGCAAGTTCCCTTTCGGGTTCTCGCCCCTTCTTCCGATTTATCGAAGATCTGGCTTCGGCTACCTGATCACGCCCTGTTGATGCCGACTTCACCCGAGCCTGCGAGCTTGCGCCCGCGC
>PMAD01000307.1:3516-5493 GCA_003152415.1 Acidobacterium sp. | reverse complement strand
TGGCGCGGTCGATGTCGACTTTGCGTTTTTCGTAGTTGCTTTTGGCCAGGTCGAGAGCAGATTCGGCGATGGCGAGGGCGTTTTCGGCGGCTAAGGTATCGACGCTGGATTTGGCGCCGAGCTGCTGCTCCTGCTTGGTGATGTCGAAGGTGCGCTGGGCGAGGTCGCGGGATTTCTGCGCGGCGTCCACCTGGGCCTGAGCCTGTTCGAGGGCGAACTGCGAGTTGCGAACGTCAAAGCGGATGTTCTTCTGCTGCTGCACGGAGGTGATCTGGCTCTGGCGGTACTGGAGCACTTCCTGGAACTGATTAGCTTTCACCGTGCGGTTGCGCAGGTTGATGTTGAGGGTCATGCCGACCTGGTACTCGGGTGAGGAGTAGTTGAAGGTGTTCTGGAGCATCTCAGGGAAGCCGGTGGGGAGGGTGGTGGCGCACTCCGCACCGAGATTGCAAAAGGGATTAGCGGGGCCGGCAGTACCGGCGCCGGAATAGTAGCCGTACATGAGGAGGTTGGGAAGCAGTTCACTGTTGATGTCCTTGAGGGCCTGCTTCTGGACCTCGGCCTGTTGTTGGTAGATGGCGACCTCGGGACGGTTCTTTTCGGCCTCGGCAATCAGGTCGTCAGTATTCTTGGTGGCGTTGGGATCGGGCTGGCCCTGGAGATCGAGCGGGACGACCGGCATCTCGTCGATGGCCGGGTCGTCGACCTTGGTGAGCTGATTCTTTATCAGCAGCTCATTCAGGCGCAGGGCGGCGCGGGCCACGGTGAGGTTGCCTTCCGCGGTGGCCACCGCGGACTGGTCGGTCATGACCTGCAGGGCGGGGATGGCCTTGAGGTCGAGCTGCTTCTGATCGTCGGAGAGGGTCTGATTGGCGAAGCCGAGGGCGCGCTCTTTGATCTGCTCATCCTGCCAGGAATCGACGAGATCCCAGTAGATATTTTCGGTCTGGGTGACGGTGGCAATCACCTGCTGTTTAAAGACGAGGTCGATGATCTGGGCATTGCGTTTGGCGATGCGAATGTAGCGCTCGTTGGAGGAGAAGCCGAATCCGGCGAGAAGTGGTTGAGCGATTTGCACCGCAAAATTCGAATACAGGTCAGGATTGATGGCGTTGTACGGCGAGTTGCTGGTTTGACGCTCACCGAGGTAATTGACCTGTACGTTGGTGCCGAGGGCGAAGGACTGGGAGTAAGTGGACAGAACCTTAATGGTGTTGGTTTTGAGAACCGGCACGCCGACCAGAAACTGGTTGGCCTCCTGGACAACGGTGTGATCGACGTATCCCTGGAAGGTCAGATTCGGATCGAATGAAGGGACATTGGCTCCAGCGCCGAGGGTGGAGGTGACAATGCCGCCGGCGCCGGCGGCCGCAGAGGCGCCACCACCACCGCCGCCGGAGGATCCACTAAAGCCTCCCTGGGTGGACTGAGTGACGCTGGCGTTCACGCCCTGGGCGGGGCTGCCCGACTTTGTGCGCAGGACATCGGTCTGGGCGAGAGGGGCGTAGTAGCGGGCGTAGGCGATGTCGAGGTTGTTTTCGAGGGCAAGGGCAATGGCGTCCTGGAGAGTGATGTAGAGCTTGCCGTCGCGAATCAGGTTTTCCAGGCGTGGCGAGTTGTGGAGGTCCAGCTCGGGCGCTTTGCTCGGCCGATAGGGGAAGAGCGGGTTGAAATGCGATTTGGGCATCTCGACGTGGAAGGGCTGCTGGGGTCCGATGGACTGCAGCTGGATCTGCTGGGCCTGCTGCGCGATGGTGGGGGTGGGAGCGGGAGCCGGGTTGGTAGGCGCGGGAGCAGAAGGGGTGGTTTGCTGCGGCTGCGCGGACTGCGATTGCGCGAAGCCGGGAGCGACGAGCAGCGCGATTAGGGTGAGAGAAATCCCCACCCTGCTCGCGCCAAAGGCGGCGCGCCCAGGATGGGGCACCCGGAGCCGATGCCAGGGAGAGCCGGTCACGATGCGGTGACCTCCACGCCGAG
>PMAD01000307.1:0-3470 GCA_003152415.1 Acidobacterium sp. | reverse complement strand
GTGGGCTCGTCGGCGAGGAGCAGAGCGGGCTTGTGAATGACGGCGCGGGCGACGCCGACCAGCTGCTGCTGTCCGCCGGAAAGCTGGGAAGGGAAGAGGTCTTTCTTGCCGACGATGCTGAACCGGTCGAGGGTATCGGCGACGAGGCCCTGGCGCTGAGCGCGGGGCATGTCCTTATAGGAGAGCGGGAGGTCGATGTTCTCCTGGACGGTGAGATCGTCGAGGAGGTGGTAGCTCTGGAAGACCATGCCGATATTGCGTTTGGCGAGGTCGGCGCGCTGGCGGCGATTCATGCGATGCGCGGCTTCTTCTTTGAACCAGAACTCGCCCAGCCACTGGTCGTCGAGCAGGGCAAGGACGTTGAGGAGCGAGGATTTTCCCGCGCCGGAGGGTCCCATGATGGTGAGAAATTCGCCTTCTTTGATTTCGAGGTTGACGCGGCGGAGGACCCAGGTCTGGCCGGCGCCGGTTTTGTAACTGCGTTCGATATTTTTTAGCTGAATCATCACATTCCTTAGCTGCCAGCAGTTAGCTGCCAGCCGCCAGCAGGCAAACAGATAGTGGCAGCGGGCGCACCGCTGAGACTCTGGCCGCTGAAGGCTGGCGACTGACCGCTCGCCGCCTACTTGACTTCGAGGACCTGCTCCAGCGACTCACCCTCGGCGACGACTTTGCCGTCGAAGAGGTGGATCTGGCGATCGGCATGGCGGGCGAAGCGCGGATCGTGGGTCACCATGCAGATGGTCGCGCCCTCGCGATGCAGATTCTGGAGGAGCTCCATGACCGCTTCGGCGTTGCGCGAGTCGAGGTTTCCGGTAGGCTCGTCAGCCAGCAGGATCGAGGGCGATCCAGCCAGGGCACGAGCGACGGCGACACGCTGCTGCTGACCGCCGGAGAGCTGTGACGGATAGTGACGGATGCGGTGGGCCATCGAGACGCGCTCGAGCGACTCCTGCACGCGGCGCTTGCGCTCAGTGGACGACATGCCCGAGCGATAGGTGAGCGGCAGCTCGACGTTCTCGTAGACGGTGAGATCGCCGATGAGATTGAAGCTCTGGAAGATGAAGCCGATCTCCTGGTTGCGAATGCGCGAGCGCTGGGAGAAGTTGAGATTCTCGACGGAATGGCTGTTGAGAATGTAGCTGCCGCCGGTGGGGGTGTCGAGCAGGCCAATGATGGAAAGCAAGGTCGACTTGCCGCATCCGGAGGGGCCGGAGATGGCAACGTATTCGCCCTTATCGATCTTCATGTGGACGCCGGACAGCGCGTGGGTTTCAATCTCATCGGTGTAGAAGACCTTGGTAAGGCCCTCGATTTCAATCAACGCCTGATTGTTCTCCATCCTGCTCTCCCTGCTCCATGAATTTACTGGTTCTGAATCTTCCGGGGGAAATCTTTACTCGAGCCGCACTTTATCGGTTGCATCGTACCGCGACATGTCGGAAAGGATCACGCGATCGCCTTCGTTCAGGCCATTGAGAATCTGAATCTCGGTGGTCGAGGCCTTGCCCACCTGCACCTGCACCCGGGTGGCGGTTTTGCCGCTGGGGTCATAGCGAAAGAGGCTGATGGTGCTGTTCTCATTGCCGAACGCCGGACGTCCCACATAGAGCACGTCGTGCAGATGAGCGAGTTCAATGGTCCCATCCACGCTCAGCTGCGGAACGGCCCCGGCCGGCAATGCTCCATCGAGTGTTACGTCAACGGTACGCGTTCCGTTCAATACGGAGGGATCAATTCTGGTCACATGGCCGGGGACGATGCCGTTGTGGGTGTCGATTTCGGCCGCCTGCCCGATGAGAATGTCGTGGGCCTGGGTTTCAGCGATCTGCAGAGCGGCTTTGAGCTGGCTGGGATCGATGACCTCGGCAACGGAAGTGCCGGCGGTGACGTGCATGCCAACCGACATGGGGGTGGGCAGGGAGGCCACGACGCCGGCAATGCCGGCTTTTACCTGAAGGTCGGACTCCTGCTTCTGATACAGGTCGAGCAGGGCGCGGGCGGAGTCAACTTTGGTCTGCTGTGACTGAAGCTGGACCAGAATGGCTTTCTGATTCACGTCCAGCTGCTCCCCGCTGATCTGGTGCTGGGTGGTGAGCTGGTCGGCATTGTTTTTGGACTGGTTGTACTGAATGCCGCTGATGACGCCGAGCGCATAGAGCTGCTTATCGGTGTTGGACTGCAGCTCGGCCTGGCTGTACTGGGCGTTGACCTGGGCGGCGGCGGACTTCTTGTCCATGATGCTGGAATTCAGCGTGGCCTGGAGGCTCTTGTAGTCGGCTTCAGCGCCGGCGAGGGCGAGGCGTGCGCTGACGAGTTGCTGCTGGAGGGTAGGGTCGGTGAGGTCCATCAGGATGGTGTCGGGCTTGACGATGGTGCCGGGGAGAACGCGAATGCGGACCACGGTAGCGTCGGTCTGGGCGGGGATGAGCTCAATGCTCTCTTCGCGGGGGACCAGGGTGCCGAGGCCGCGGACGTTGCGGGTGAAGTCGCCGCGCTTGACGGTCTCGGGCCAGACCGTGCTGGCGTCCACACTGGGGACAGCGGGCTTGAGACGCATAACAGCCCAGGCGGCCGCGGTGACGCCTACTGCAACAATGGCCAGCACGACGATCTGCCGGCGGAGCTTCTTTTTCTTGATGTCGGGCCGAGAGATGTCCATTGCTTGAGAGTAATTGCATGTGCCGCACCATTCGAGGCTCGCTGATAACGGGCTTATTTACTAGGGCTTGGACCCCTACCTGTTGAAAGACCAGAGGGGCGGAGTGCCCGTTTACGGAATGAAGTGTCCATTAGCGGACACTGGCGGCGGCGGGGCGGGGAAGCAGTCCTGCGGAGCGGAGTTTCTGGTCGACGAGGGCTGCGATTTGCTGGTGGATGGCGTCGATGGGGCGATCGCCTTCAATCACGACGACGCGAGCGGAATCGCGGGCGGCGATCTCGCGGTATTTGTCGTAGACGCGGCGATGGAAGAGCTCGTCCTCGCGCTCGAAGCGGGCTTCGTCGCCCTCGGGGTTGGCCGTTCGGTCGTTGCGACGGCGGGCGCGGTACAGGGACTGATCGAAATTGGCGAGCAGCAGGAGGGTGAGGTCGGGATTGAGGCCGCCGCACATGGTCTGGTGCGTGCGCAGGACAATTTCACTTCCAAGCTGGCGGCCGCCGCCCTGGTAGGCCTCAGTGGAGTCAGTGAAGCGATCGCAGAGAACGATGTTGCCGCCGTGAAGCGCAGGCGCGATGACCTCGGCGATGCACTGGGCACGATCGGAGAACATGAGTCCCAGCTCGGTCATGGGATCGAGGCTCTCGGTCTTCGAATCGAGGAGCAGGGCACGGATGCGGTCGCCGATGCGGGTGCCTCCGGGCTGGCGGGTGACGGTGACGGCTAGACCCTGGGCTTCGAGGTGCGTGGCGAGTTTGCGGAGTTGGGTGGATTTGCCGGAGCCGTCCAGGCCTTCGAAGGTGAGGAAGAA
>PMAD01000028.1 GCA_003152415.1 Acidobacterium sp. | reverse complement strand
CGTTCCCGGAGTGGGTGCGCCAACCGCTGTCCAGGGAATTAATGCCTTGTTCCCATTGGAGCGGTGATTGCGCCGCAGCTGCCGCAGAAGCGGCCAGCGCCAGCAGCAGAGCGACACACGTTCTACGCATGGAGCACCTCGGCAGGGGCGAAGGTGACGGTGAGTACGGTAATGTCGTCTTCCTGGCCGAATTGCTGGGCAGCATGCGCGATTTGTTCGGCGGACTGATTGCTGATGGCGGCGGCGCGGTCGAAGCCGAAGAGCTCGCCGGATGGGTTGCGGGCTTCCACCACTCCGTCGGAGATAAAAGTGAGCGCGTCGGCGGGGGCGAGCTGGAGGGTGGATTCGGTGTAGTTGGCGGATGCGGCGATGCCGAGCGGGAGCTCTGAGTCGAGCGGCAGCTCTTCGCCGTTGCGGTATGGTGCGAGATGTCCGGCGTTCGCGAGGACCAGGCGGCCGGCCGCGCCGATCTCCGCGCAAAGGCAGGTAGCAAAGCCGCCGTCGGTGCGCCCGCAGAGGTGTCTGTTCAGGCGATCGAGCATCTCGGCGGGAGCGAGGTTTTCCTGCGCCAGTGCTCCTGCAGCGCCCACGATGAGCGTGCCCAGCATCGCGGCGCGCAATCCCTTGCCGCTCACATTTCCCACCAGCAGCAGCGCCGAGCCGTCAGATCGCGGATAAACCTGATAAAAGTCTCCGCCCACTTCGCTCGCCGCGCGGTAGGCGGCCTCGCAGGTGAAGGCCTGGAATTGCGGCAATTCGACCGGGACAAGCTGGCCTTGTACGCGGCGGGCGGCCTCCATCTCCGTGCGCAGCCGCTGCTCCTGGCGCGCGGAGCGAGCAAACCGCAGCACCAGCACGGCGCCGACGGCGAAGTAGGACAGTGTCGTAAAGAGCTGTTCCCAGCTCACATCGAAATGTGATCCTCGATAGAGAATCATCCTGCCCTGGAAGTTGACCAACCCGGAAGAGTACAAGGCGGTTATGACGGAAACGATGCTTTGCACCACCAGGCTGAAGAAAAAGGGGATCAGGAACAGTTGCGCGTCACGATTGCCTCGCCGCGCAAGCGTGTAGAGCCGGACAAAGACAGCGATGGAGAGAAACAGATACATTGGCGCCACGATCCAGAAGAAGCCCGCCAGGGGGATGATCCCAAGCTCGACCGAAGGGCCGGCGATGGCATTCATCCACGCCGCAGCCAGGCAGAAAAAGAGCAACCGATCAGCCTTGGCGCCCACGAATCCCCAGGTAAAGAGGAGCCAAAAACACAGGAGGATGGAATCCGAGACATTGGAGACATTCGCCCAGAAGGGAACGCCACCCCCCTGTTGGCGAAGTATCCAGATCAGCAGATCGAGCGCTGCGGAGCCGCAGAGGTAGACCGCGGCGTAGGCATACTCGCGCGCCTGCCGCTGCAGCAGGAAAAGGCCGAAGCTGAACAGGCCGATGCAGAGGCCGGTCAGGTCAACGGTGCAGTCGGGGATTTTCGTTAGCCATCGATTCTCATCTTCCAGCGTGACGATGCGCTCCACATCCCGTGCGGCTCCCAGCAGGGCAGGCTGCGAAGCGGCTCCGGCGCCCAGCCTTTGGGCTTGTTGCCAGGCGCCCCACACTCGAAGCGCCACTTCGACGGAGCGGCCGTGGAGCACGGCAGGCACGGGAACGGCGTAGACCGTGCGGAGGTACTGCCACGCAGGTTGTGGATGCATGCGGCCGATAGTGCCCGCGAGAGTGCCGTCTATGTAAACCTCAACGGCGCTGGCCGGCGGGTAGATGGCGAGCGCCAGCGGCTCGCTGGCGTTGGGAAGAACGACGCGCATGCGATACCACGCATACCCTGCATAGCCCCTGCGCCCCTCGCTCGCCCAGTCCTTATCGATGCGGTGCAGCATCCAGTCCGCGTCGTCAAAGCCAGGCTGGGCAAATGCGGGATCGTCGCCGAAATAGAGACGCCACGGCGCGTCGAGCGATGTCGGACCTCCGGTTGCCGAGGCGTCCGCCTGTTGCGCGGACGCGGGCGATGCGACAGCGACGGCCGTCAGGAGTACGACGACAAAGCGAAACCGAAGCATGCGCCTCCGGCGGAACACGCGGGGCCGTAGAGATGAGAGTACATGACCGAACAACTCGCACAGAGAAACACCGTCGTGCACGGGACGTCTGCACGCGGCTGCGGCGGCCCTTGTGACGCAGATCGGTGCCCTAATTGAGGCGTGGCGGATTTTGCAGTGACAGGCGATCCCACGGGCCATTCCACTCGCAGGGTCTGCCCTTCGTTCGGAAAGATGTAAGGTCGTCCGCCACCGATAAGCTGACATAAGTATTGATTCCAACATTCGTGTCTACGCCGGCGGGCCCGGAACTGTGCCGGCACAGGTTTGCGGTATCGGGAACCAGATGGACTGGAATTCGATTGCCGCCAACCTCGATGTAATCGTGACGCGTTCCCGATACGTCGTACAGAAAATGGCTCCTGCGCCACTCCTGCACCATCTCCACGGTGATCTGACCGTAATTCTGCTGAATGAGAGTCATGAGGGTCCAAAAGCGCGTCCCGGTGCCATTGAGCCCGAAATGCGTGGGGTTTTGTGCGCCGTTTCCATGCTGGCTCATCGGATGGGCAGCATCGTGCAGGTTGTCTTCGTTGTAGCTGTCCTTCGCCTCCACGTTGTTCGTCGAGACTACAAAGTGATTGCCTTTCTCCCCCATTTCGCCCGGCACTCGAATGGCGTATCGGGCCATGCCATTCTGATCGGCGGGGATGCTCTCTACCACAAAGGCCTCGTGACGGTCGGAAACGACCCAGTTCACGCCCCGTGTGCATTTCCCGATAACGATTTTGTGTCCGGATTTGACTCGATATTCCGGGCGGCCGACGGTGAGAAGCTCGACAGCATGCCTCGCCGAACTGGCGAAGGCTGCCGCGTAGAAGTTTCCCAACTGCCAGTCCAGACCCGGCCTGCGATACCCCGTGAACGGAGCATCGAATGTCGGCCCGAGGATGCCCAGACTCCCGCCTGCGTATCCGCTCACGGTCACACCGCGATCATTCTGTGCATGCTCGCTCCCAATCTCGCCGGCGGAGTCGGTGACCGTGTAGCGATGGGCCCGCGGGGCTGTCGGGTTGGCAATGAAGGTGACGAGATATTCCTGCGGAAAAAAATGCTGGTCCTCTGAGCTGACATGAATTGCCTTGCCGTCGCGGGTGGCGGGACCGAGGATGACGGCGCCGCTGCAGCAGTGGATGTCATCGTCGGTCGACGCCAGCTCCGCAGTCGAAGAGACCGGCGGTTTTCCCTTCAGACCGTAATAACTATTGATCATCAGGATTTTATGAAAATGGCTCAACTCTCGGGGAAAGGCTGAAGCGGAGAGTTCGGTCGCCGCGCCGTCGGCGATGCCGTGCATCATTTCGAGCGCTTCAGGGACGAGGAGTTGATAGTACCGCTCCTGCTGGCTTAAATAGGCAGTTGTGATTTCGCTGCTCCCCTGAATCGGCAGAAGCTCCCGTCGGACCATGCGAACTTTCGTATTCCGACCATAGCGGAAAACAGAGGCCCGCTCCTGGCTGACACCAGCGGGCCTCCACACAGCATCCGAGGAAACGGATGACTGACGATGCCACAGGCTCTTGGGAAACGCTTGTGACATTCGTCACAGGTCATGCTGGGCTGCCGCAACTTCGTTGGGTGATCTGGCACTCTTCCGCCGTCCACTCGATTGCGGATAGTAATCGGTTCCGGGTGTGTCGTCGGCAATACGGAGGTTTCGGCCCGGTGGTGGTCGCCAGGCGACAAGCCCCGCGCGTTATTTCCGTATTGCCGGTCATCCGTCCGGAACCACGTCCCATCACCGGCCCGCTCAGGATTGCTGACAATCCGTCCGGACTCGGAAAAAGCGACGCAAATCTGGCGCAAAGGCAGCCCAGACCGCAAGTAGGAAGCAGCGAGAACAGCGCAGTCGCGGCCTTCGCTATTGGTGCTGTCGAGTCTCACCGGGTGACAAGGACGCACTTCTTCAGAAGGCGTGTGCCACTTTGATTGCCTCCACGACTGGTGCTTGCCAGCAGATGAGCGCCTCGAGTTCATCGATCAAGCTGCTGTCCCACCATCCGCGCTTCGCCTCGTCCCGCATCGTCGCAATGGCATCTTCATGGGAAAGAGCTCTCCGGTAGGGACGGTCCGTGATCAGGGCATCGTAAATGTCGGTGATTTGCAAGACGCGCGCCGTGAGGGGGATTTGGTCGCCCTTCAGACCGTCCGGATATCCCGAACCATCCAGCTTCTCGTGATGATGCCGAATAATGGGCAGCACCAGACGGAATGACTTCAGTGGAGAGCATATCCGCTCACCGGTAATGGGATGTCGCTTCATGATGGCCCACTCTTCCGAACTGAGCGGCCCCGTCTTGATCAGGACACTTTCGGGTACGCAGATCTTGCCGATGTCATGGACGACTCCAGCTCTCCGTAACGCTACGCTTTGTTCATGCGGCAGACCGAGACGATGCCCCATGGCCTCGGAGTAGGATGACAAGCGGTCGCAGTGTCCCCTCGTATGAGGGTCTTTTGCTTCGATACTTAATGCAAGGCTGAACAGCACAGTTTCGGCGTTCTCGAGCTCATCCGTGTATTCCTTCAAACGCAGAAGCGAACGGGTCCGTGCCAGCAACTCCTGGCTGTTCACCGGCTTGCTCAGGAAATCGTCTGCACCGGCCCTTATGCCTCGGATTCGCTCGTCGACACTCGTCAGCCCAGTCACCAGAACAACGGGAATAAAGCGGGTTTCAGGATCGGACTTGATGGATTGGCACACATCAAATCCGGTTTTGCCGGGCATCAAAACGTCCAGCAACGCCAGATCCACGGTCCTGTTGTTCATTGCACGGAGCGCCTGATTGCCATCTTCGGCGCAGACGACCTTGTAGCCTTCTCCGGTGAGGATATCGGAGAACAGTTCGCGATTCATCTCGTCGTCATCGGCGACGAGAATGGTAGCTTTCCCTGAGGCCGAGTTAATCATGAACCCTCCCAGAGTCCGGTATCGGCGAGTTTTTGCATTCAGCGAAACAGATGCTGTGTTTCCGGAAGGCCGAAAGAATTAGGGGTTTGACTCGCTCAACTTCGTGATCGCGAATTGAAATCAGAAGAGGAGCAAACGTGCCTTCACAACAAAGGGTTGCTCCTCGGTAATAAGGTTCACAATGACTATTTCGTGTGACTCGGTAATCGATTGTGTAGATATTCTGCTGCAGGAAGGGATCGAGCTAGCGATCCAGGGCACGATGCGCTGAAGCTCGAGGCAAACATATCGCTCAATGTGAGCGAAGCAAACTCAACGAAGTACCACGTCCCCCCTCGACCAACGGATCTGGCCATCTTGGGCACTTAACTCCGTTTTATCCGCACATATCCACCAAGTTTCTGAGAGCAACTAACATCCAGATAGTTGATCCATCAAGGGTTGCAGTCTTGAATCCAATACCAACGGGAGGCCCTGGCCGTCGCGCAAAGACCTTGAATTCGCTCATGCATTCACCGCAAGCCGGCTGGAAGGTGAGCCACATTGGCTTGTCCCACATTCGTGCTATCGCAATCCCGACTCGATGGCCGTGTGATGGTTTATGAGGCGCGAACCCCCGGAAACCACCGAGCCGATCCGGGCGCGCTACGACAGATAATGAAGCTTAAGGTGGGATAAGCTCTGGAGCGGAATCCGACTTTTCCGAGTTAAAACCTGCCGATTCAAAGATTTATGACAACATCCGTCCCACTCAGCGGCTCTTACGATTACCGGCTGGTCATTCTCTCGGTCTTTATTGCGGTGCTCGCTTCCTATGCCGCTCTCGACCTCTCCGGACGGTTGGCGGCGGCGCGGGGCCGCGCGCGGCTGATCTGGCTATGCGGCGGCGCCATCGCCATGGGCGTCGGCATCTGGGCCATGCACTACATCGGCATGGAAGCTTTCTACCTGCCGGTCCCTGTCTTGTACGAGTGGCCCACTGTCGTGCTCTCCCTTTTTGCCGCTATCCTGGCCTCGGCCATAGCCCTCTTCACCGTTAGCCGACCCACCATGGGCCGGTCGCGACTGATGGTGGGTGGCATCTTCATGGGAAGCGGCATCGCTGCCATGCATTACATCGGCATGGAGGCCATGCGCCTGCCGGCCATGTGCACGTACTCCCCGTGGCTGGTCGGACTTTCTGTCGTATTGTCCATCGGCATCTCGTTCGTTGCCCTCCATCTCACATTTGCTCTCAGGGAACATCGCACTACAGCTAGTGTGCGCAGAATCGTCTGCGGGCTGGTCGTGGGTCTGGCCATTTCCGTCATGCATTACGTCGGCATGGCAGCGGTCAGCTTCATGCCCATGCCGTTCATGAACGCTTCCCTGACCCATACCATCGATGTGTCGAGGTTCAGCGTCGTCAGCATCGCCATGGTCGCTCTGTTTGTCCTCGGCATCGTGTTTCCGACCTCGATCATCGACCGGCGATTCTCGCGGCAGGCCGAGCGGCTCGCGACCAGCCAGTTACAGCTGCAGACGATCTTCGACAACATGACCGAGGGGATCATAGTCCTCGATCGTGAGGGTAAGACCGTTCTCGTCAACAAGGCGGCCCAGCGCCTGCTTTTGCTGCCCGACGATCCCGACTATGCAAAGGTGATCGAGCAGTTCGAAGGTTTTTCGCTGGACGGTGAACCTCTTCCGCCCTCACAGTGGCCGACCGTCCGTGCTCTGCGCGGCGAGTTTGTGCAGAACTTCGAAATGCTCTATCGCCGCAAGTCGAACGGAGAGACCGGCGCGAGGGAGATCAGTACTGCGCCGGTGACTAACACCAATGGAGAATCCGGACAGGTCATCGTGACCTATCGCGATGTGACTGAGCGCCGGCACATGGATGAAGCGAGAAATCGCCTCGCCGCTATTGTCGAGTCCTCCGAAGATGCCATCATCGGCAAGAGCGACACGGGTGTGGTCACCAGCTGGAACAAGAGCGCTGAAAGGCTCTTTGGCTATTCGGCTGCGGAAATCGTGGGCGGATCGATCAAGCAACTGCTTCCGCCCGGCCGCGAACACGAAGAGGACGACATCCTGCAGCGCATCCACCAGGGGGAAACCCTCGAACATTTTGAGACGGTGCGTGCAAAGAAGAACGGGGACCTGGTCCATGTTTCGCTCACGATCTCGCCGATCCGGGATACACGGGGCAGAATCACCGGGGTCTCCAATATCGCGCGAAATATTACCGAAACAAAGCAGATGGAGCGGCAGCTGCAGCAAAGCCAGAAGATGGAGGCCATAGGCCAGCTGACCGGCGGCATCGCCCACGACTTTAATAATCTGCTCGCGGTGATGGTCGGCAATCTGGATCTGCTGGAGCGACTCGTTACGGGAAACGAGGCGGCGCTCAAGCGAGTGCACACCGCACAAAAGGCTGCCGGGCGCGGCGCCGATCTCACCGGCCGCCTTCTCGCCTTCTGCAGCAGCGTCGAACTGAAGCCCTCACCGAACGAGCTGCATCACAGCGTCCAGAACATGATTGAACTGGCCCGCGCTCTGGGCCCGAACGTTAAGATCACCTCACATTTCGAGCACTCGATACCGCTCGTCCGTGTCGATGCTGCCGGCCTTGAAAACGCGCTTCTCAATCTCGCCGTCAATGCTCGCGATGCCATGCCCAAAGGCGGCACGCTCACCATCACCACCCAACGCTGCACCCTGGACGCGAGCTATCCGCCCGTCCAGACCGGCGAATTAACGGCGGGAGATTATGCCTGCGTATCCATCTCGGATACGGGGACCGGGATGTCGAAGGAAATACTGGCGCACGTCTTTGAGCCCTTCTTTACCACCAAGCCGCGCGGGAAAGGAACTGGGCTCGGTCTCGCCATGGTCTACGGCTTCGCGAAGCAGTCCGGCGGGACGGTCCGCATTTACAGCGAGCCCGGCCTCGGCACCACCGTCTCCCTGTATCTTCCGCTCGCCGAGGGGCAGCCTGTGCCGCCGTCCGCGTCTCCCGCGCTTTCCACCGCACGGCTGACCGGCAAAGCGCTGGTCGTCGACGACGAGCTCGATTTGCTGGAGATTGCCACGACCTATCTCGACCAAATGGGCTACGCGACCCTTCGAGCCGACAACGGCCCCAACGCCCTCGAGATTGCCGAGCAGAATAGAGATATCGACCTGATCGTCACCGACATCATCATGCCGGGCGGGATGAACGGTGTGGAATTCGCCGAAAAGGTTCGCCAGTATCTGCCCCATGTGAAGCTCATTTACTGCTCCGGATTTCCAGCCAATGCGCTGACCGAGCCTGGCCTGCCCCAGGTCGATTGTCCACTTCTGCAAAAGCCCTATTTGAGAGCCGAGTTTGGCGCCATGGTGGCCGCTGTCATGGAGGGTCGATGAGCTCGCTCCGCAGTATCCTCGCCATCGACGACGATAACGATATCTGCGAGCTGATTTCCGCCACCGCGGAGTCCAGGGGAGTGCACTGCATCGCGACGACCAGCCCGGAGATCTTTCTTGACGCTCTGACTCCCTTGACCTCTCTCATTTTCCTCGACCTGATCATGCCGGAGATGGACGGCATCGAGTTGTTGCGGCAGCTGGGTCAAAGGCAATGCAAGGTCGGCATCGTCCTGATCAGCGGAGTCGGGAAACGCATTGTGGAGGTGGCCGAGGAATTGGCGCTTGCCCACGGGCTCTCGACGGTCGGCTATCTGCAAAAGCCGTTCCGCGTGACAGAACTCGAAGAGATTTTCGACTTGCAACTCAAGCGCGTCACCGCACCGATCTCGCGGGCCGAACCAAAGGTCATCGTCACAGATGAAGAACTGCGCACGGCCCTCGATTTCCACCAGTTCGTCCTGCACTACCAGCCGCAAATCGAGATCGCTACAGGCGCCGTTGTGGGCCTCGAAGCGCTGGTCCGATGGGAACATCCGGAACGCGGGATCGTCTTCCCCGACAACTTTATTTTCCGAATGGAGGAGCTTGGTCTCATTGACCGACTGGGTTGGATCGTCGCCAATCAGGCTCTGGCTCAGATCAGAAGATTCGTGGACAAGAGCGGCGCGATGCCCGCGCTCTCGATGAACGTTTCGCTGTCCTCGCTCAGAGACCTGAAGTTCCCCGACATCGTGGCCGCTCTGATTGCCGCGCACGGCGTGTCTCCCGAGAAAGTGATTCTTGAAATCACCGAGACCTGCCTGATCGTGGAGCTCACTCATACCCTCGACGTGCTCACTAGGCTGCGCATGAAACAGGTCCAGTTATCCATCGATGACTTCGGCACCGGCTATTCAAGCTTGAGCTATCTTCGAAANNATGGTGCAGAAGACCATCGAGATGGGTCACCAACTCGACATGAGAATCGTGGCGGAAGGGGTCGAGACCCCGGAGCAACTGGAGTTCCTTCGCGCGAATGGTTGCGATACTGTGCAGGGCTATCTCTTTAGTCCGGCGCTGCCTGCTGACGCATTGTCAGAGTGGCTCGCAACCTATCGGTCCGCCTCCGTCCAGGAATGCGCCGCGGACGGAGCGGCGATCCATCAATGACTCGCAAGAGCCGGCCCGCCCATCTGCGGCCTTCACAAATATTGCGCTGATTGAAAGCC
>PMAD01000022.1 GCA_003152415.1 Acidobacterium sp. | reverse complement strand
CGACGCAGCGTGGCTGTGTCGTCCTCGACCAGCCACGCTGCGGAATTTTCAAACAGGTTCTGAAGCGCGACGCCCTCTCGAGTGGAAACAACCCGAAATAGTGCGGAAACCGCGGGGTGTATGGGCGATTTTCCCACTTGCAATTTTCACGATTAGGTTTATAGTTTTAAATTCGGAGTGGAAAACACCTCAGTCAACAATGAGCAAGACAACAGACGTTTCAGGGTACGCGCCGGTTGCCAGAGCGGATTCTTCGGTGGCACCGTCCAATTGGTTCGCCGGTCAAACCCATAAGAATCCTAATAAAATCCGACTTATGCTGGTGGACGACCATCCGCTCGTGCGCGAGGGCATTCGAGCCGTGTTGGAAGCTAAACCGGACATGACCGTCGTCGCCGAGGCGGCCAACGGTCGCGAGGCGGTGCGATTGGCTGGGAAACTGCGACCGGACGTGGTCATCATGGATCTGGCCATGCCGCTGTTGAACGGGGTGGAAGCCATTCGCCAAATCCGCAAGCAGAATCCAGAGATCAAAGTCCTGGTGCTTTCCGGCTACGGCGACCGGGAATTTGTGCGGCAAGTGGCCGAGGTGGGTGCCGCAGGCTTCCTGCTCAAAAAAGACGCGGCCGACATTTTGCCGGCGGNNGCCAGATGTACCGCGGCACCCTGATGGACGTCTCGACGGCGAAATATTTCCGGCCCACGGCCCAGCGATGCGCGCAGGGGGCGACGGGCCGCGACGTGCTCACCTCGCGCGAGGTGGAAGTGGTGCAACTGGTTGCCGAGGGGGTACCGAATAAAGGGATTGCGGCCGAACTGGGGATCAGCATCAAGACGGTCGATAAATATCGTCAATTGATCATGTACAAGCTGGATGTCCACGAGGTCGCGGGCCTGACGCGGTATGCCATTGCCAAAGGCATGATTACGACCGGCGGCATGGAAGCCATGACTGGCGGGCGGCCCTCGAGATTTCAACAGAATCCGCTTTGACTTCAGGCTGACGGTTCTTGCAGGTTCAGCGCAAGCACCGAGGTTGGAAGCGACGAAATTTTCATGCGCGCCTACTCCCGCAGCGCATGGTTCAGGACGCTCTGCCAGACCGGGAAAGGCACCGTTACTTTCCGGTGGGCCAGCGTGGCCACCAGCGGATTGAGGCTCTGATCAAAAAACGAGGCCATCGCCAGCACCGGCAACCCGCGCTGGGGATTGAACTCGACCCCGGCGGCGAACGCGGCTTCGCCGTTCTTGGCGCGTGCGCGGTCAAAGGCCACCATGGAATCCACCCATTCGGCGTGCGTGGCTGCGCCCTGGCAATAGGGCACCAAGAACTCCACCGCCTTGGCCAGCGACGCTCCGTTGGGCGCCTGATAATGGTACAAATCCAACCCCTGCTGGTGCGCGGCAATGGCCAAGGCCAGCAGCGGTTCCAGGTCATAGCAATGGTAATACAGCGCGTCGCGCTCGTGGAAATCCAGGCTCGAACCGTCGGGCCGGAGATTGGATTCGATCTGCTCTTTGAACCCGCTCACGGCCCGGCCAATCCAGGTCTGGTCTCCCAGCAGGAAGCCGATTTGCCCGACGATGTTCAGCCGGTGGCTGTTCCAATTATTGCTGGCCGTCACCGACCCCGGACGCACGCCGTCCCATTCGCACTGCGCGATCCGCCGCAGCCAGGACTCGACGGAATGCCGCTCCATTTCGGTGAAGACCGGCCGCGTCAAACCATAGGCGGCGAACAGCGGTTGGAGTTTGGTCTCGTCAATGGGCTGACCCGACGGCTGATACGTCGCCGACCAATCGAGAATCATTCTTTTGGCGGCGGTTCCATACCCGGTTCCGGAGGTGACGGCGTAGGCAAATCCCAGCGCCTCGGTTTTTTTCATGTCTGCCAATGTCCGGCGGCTTTCCACCTTGGCGGGATCGGAAGCCAGCCGGCCGGCGGTCGCGATCTGCCTTATCGGTTGCGGGGCGGCTGCCAGCGAGGCGTCCGCCAGCCGCTGAAATTTCCGGTACAACTTCGCGGCGTCCGGATTAGAGCGGACCATGGAGGCCAGGGCTTGGCATTGAGCGGGCGTGAAGGGCATCGCGTTCAGCGAACGCAGCCCGAGACAGACCAGCAGCCCGGTCAAAAGCGCCAGCCGGCGCGCCATCGAATGTCTGTCGAGGCGTTCCAAGGTCCGCAGCAATCCGGATTTGAAGTTCATGGGCGCTCTGCCGTNNGTCCGCCACCAGCGCGGGGTTTTTCCGGGCGCCTTCGACAAAGCCGAAGGGGTCCGTCGGCGAGGCCACGGTGTTTTCCATCCGCCGAAGGATCCCGTCCGGCTCGCAGAGGCCCAAGGCGACGATCTCGTCCGCGCGCACCGGCGTGTCGGCGACCGCGTAAATCCGCAATTGCGGCGCGTTGCCCGAGGGCCGGATGTGCGCGATGTCGCCGTTGCCGAACCAGATACGGAGGCCGTCGAGCAGGTTCAGGCGCAGCACATGACCGAACCCCTCTTCGGGCGGGAAAAACCGTTCCAAGTCCTGGCGCCTGGCGTTATGCATGTCCGCGCCATCCGCGCAGGCGGTTTCGATCTTCCCGTTGGCACGGCGCAACGTGACGAACGGGCCGGTGAAAATGACGTCTTGGACATCTGGTTCCAAAGGCGAGAACCGGTGGAGCAACGCGCGGCTCGTCTCCGGCGGAAAGTGGTCAATCAATCCCGACTTGACGAACCGCCGTGGAAGCTCCGCGAACAATTCGGACAGCGAGATGCCGCGTTCGTTGGCGGCGCAGAGCGTTGCCACCAGCGGCAGCGCCGCGTCGCGGGTCGGCAGCGCCGCGAGCGTGCGGCCCCGTTGCTCGATGTCGGTCGCCGTCAGGAAGCCGCCGTTGGCTTCCCAGCCCACCACGCGCCTGGCACCGCGCACCCGCGCCTGCTGCATTGCTTCGATGACGTAGGGCGAGCCGACCCGGGTCTTGAGGACGGCGGCTCCTTGGGCGGCGGCCCAGCGGTCCACCGCGTCGTTGGCGCTGATCGGCACCGCCACGGTTTCGGCGCCCAGAAAGTCCGCCGTGATGATTCCCAGCAGGTCGCCGCCGCAAAATTGCACCTGGCCCTCCGGCGTGATGGCGGCCAGGAGCGGACGGTCGCTGTCTCCGTCGGTGGACACGATGGTGTCAAAGTCACCGTGCCCCCGCCGGACCTGATCGGCGAAGCGTTGGAGTAACTGAAGCATGTCCGCCGGGATCGCCTCGGTGTCCACCGGCACGAACGTTTCGCTCCGG
>PMAD01000317.1:713-10111 GCA_003152415.1 Acidobacterium sp. | reverse complement strand
CTTCATCAGGGGTGTCCCGCAATTTCAATGGCCCAAAACAGTGGTTTCCACACTAACATGATGCCCGGCAGAAGCAGCATCCGTGCTGGCCCAAAACCAGGTCCCGCCAACAAGCCACGAACAGTGAAGGGCATGAGTTTACTCGTGCCGTCCGGAACCCAGGAGAGATCCGGGCTTCAGCCCCCGAGGGCCGAATGATTCACAATGAACTTCAGAGACAGGACACTACCAGCCACCAGCTCTCAGCTGCCGGCCGCCAACTCCCAGCTCCCAGCTGAAAATAATTCCCAAATCCCTTGCCCCTTCTCCCGCTCCGCAACGCGTTCTCCAGTGAAGGCAGTCATCAAGAAGACTTCCCAAAGGAGAACCCGCCATGAAATCCAATATCCGCACCTTCGTCCTCGCCACCCTCGTCGCAGCCGCGCTCGCCACCTGCCCCCATCGCGCCTCTGCAGCGGTCGACTCTTATCTCACCATCGATGGCATCAGTGACGAATCGTCGTCATCGTCCGCCCCCACGCACACATCCAGTTCAGCCTGGAGCGCCTTCCTCTCGTTCCTGGGTTTCTAGTGTCCTCGCGAGGGATTTCGTTACAACCGTCATGGAAATCTCTGACCCACAGCCCGCCCTGAGCCAACGGCGCTCGGGGCGGGCCGAGTCGAACGGGTCTCGATGACTTCATTCACCCCGGCGCAGTCCCCACGGCTGCGCCCACCCAGGAGAAACTCCCATGAAAAGCACAGCCAAATTCGCCTTCACCGCCCTCATCGCACTCACGCTCGCGGCTTGTCCGCATGGTGCCTCCGCTGCCTCAACCACCGCCCCGCCACCACCGCCGCCTCCTCCGCCCCACTTCACCAAGTACGTCGATCTTGCTTCACCAAAGATCTATGAAGTCGTCAGCCTCGTGTTGCCGGCGCTTCTGCCTTAAGCAACACCGCTTTCAATGACGCTGCGCCGGCAACCCTTCCACTGAATCCGCCCGGGCCTGTCCCAGGGAGTGAGCAGCACATCCACCCCGAAGAAGCGTTGGAATGTTTACCAACCAGTGATCTCTGGGTAGCCGGCCATGCGTGGGTTAGCGAGGACGAGGGCTTCAGAGAGTAATTACTTTCTTGCCTTCCCGTTCTACTTCCTTAAGGATTTCCTCGTACTCATTGCCGCACTTATCCGTACTCACACACAGCCGCTCCGGCGCTGGCGGCTGAAATGTTGACGAACTGCAAGGATTTTCGCGCCTGCGCGGCTGAACCAGACCAAAGTCAAGGCGTAGTCAGGGGCCGATGCCACACAGCAGTCGCTACGGAGCAGTTTCCGTAGCAGTGACCGCGGTCCCTTCCTCTCCAAAGCGAAACTGCAGCATCCACTCGCTGGCGACCGCGTGGCCACCCCTCTCGGCATTCTTGAACTCCCAGCCCCGCGCTGCCTTCAGTGCCTGGTTTGCGAAATACTGGCTCGGCCCGGGCGAGTCCAGAGTCGCCTCGCCAACCTTGCCTTCGGCATCCACCTGCACTGCGACGCGGACTTGGATGTGCCCCTCGACGTCGTCCAGGATGTGCTGCGGAACATCGGGGATTACCTGGTTGGCGACTACGCCCTTCACCACCGGGCCCTGATCCGGCTGCGCTCCCGGCACGCGAGGCCGAGTTTCTGCCACGGAAGGCTGAGCCGGAGTCTGGGCCTGTGTCGCCAAACCAGAATGTGCTGGTTCGGCTGCGAGCAACGGCCGAAGGTGGGAATCGGCGACCAGCATCGTCACGATCCAAACCGCAACCAGAACCGCCGCCACAGCCATGGTTTTTGCTTTGGAGGCCAGCGGTGCCTGGGTCCGCTGCGCTCCGGTCCGCCGCATTCGCGCCCGCCGCACGCGCGGTGCCCGGGTTACCGGGACCCTTCTCCGCGGTCTCACGGCAGGGGCAGGCTCGAGAATCTCTTTGATATCGCCGAGACTGATCCGGCGCGCCAGGTCCACGCGAATACATTCGCGCGCAATGCCGAAGAAGGGCGGAGGCGGAGGCGCGAGCACGACCGGATCGCCGCGTCCCTCCCAGCGAGGCAGCCGCCGGGTCAGAGTTTCAAACAGAACCATGCCCAGCGACCAGACATCCGCCGCCGGCGAAATCGTCAGAGCGTTGGCTTCCGGCGCATCGTATTTTCCCGACGATGAGGAGACCCAACCCGCTGTCCCGGCAATTTGAAGCCGGTCGCTCGAAAGCTTGACTCGATCGTCGACAACCATAATGTTCGACGGTTGCAGATGACCATGCACCAGATTCTGTTCGTGGAGCCCAAAGAGCCCCTCCATCACTTGTCGGACCATCTCCCTGGTTTCCGCCGCGGTCAGGGCGCGCTCGACAAGAATCTCGGACAGAACCTCATCGGCATATTCGGTGACCACATAGACCAAATCGACGCCGTCCACCTCGCAGCGCCCGCAGTCGAAAACGTGCATCAGATGCGGAAGAGACAGGGTCCTCGCCATCTCCCATTGCGCAAGGCGGGTTTCCGCGTCCGCCGCGTTCGCCGGGCTCAGTTTGATGGCGGCTTTCCGCCCCGCTTCGCCATCAGGCTCGGTCAGGAAGACGCTGCTCTCCTCGGTTCCTCCCAGCCACCGCAGGAGAGGGAATCTCCCGTCGATGGTGGATCCGACGCAATCGTTCTCGAGAAATGTCGCAGCCGTTGCCACGCACCAATTGTGATTCAGAAAGCCCCGGCGAGCCGTACCACGAATGGGGAGCGGTTACTTACCTCAGACACCTGGGCACTCGCCCCCTGTGAGATTGAGGATAGGGGCAATCGGCTCGAGGAATTCCTCAACGCTGGGCGGCTCGCCCGGCAGGTCAGAACCAAAATGAAGCCGATGGCAGCATATCGTCGTGCTGGATGGCAGCAATCGACCGTATCCAGCAACCAGCGACTGGCTGCCGGCTCCTGCCTCCTCGCTCCTGCTACTCTCGCCTTTTGCTGGCATCTCGCTCGCCTCTTGCTGGCCTCTCGCTCGCCTTCCGCTCGAATGTGGAAAACTTGTCAAGAGCCGCCCCTCCGAACCAAAGTAATGACTCCTGACTTATAAGCACTTACAAGCCAACTTACCCAAAGATATTTGGCATATTTTATATCGCAGTTTGGTATTCTGAATATATAGGGTAAAGAAAGAAAAAAGCCTCACCTTCCCGGTGGGGCTTTTCCCTTTTCTACCGCCCTGCGCGTCCGGCAGCTTCTGGTTCCTGGCTCGCCGTTCGCTCGCTTCTCGCTCGTCTTTTGCTAAACGTCTTCCGCTAAACGTACTTCGCTAAACGGTTCTCGCTAAACGGTCCTCGCTAAACGCTTTTTGCTAAACGTCTCTCGCTGGAGGAAAAAATGCGCCCCGAATGCTCCCAAATCCTGCCCAGCGGCCAAAAGTGCCGCTGTCTCGCCCTGCGCGGCCGCGACGCCTGCCGCCACCACTGCGCCGGACCCCTGCCTCCGCTCGCTCCGCGTCGCGGCGGCTTCTCCCGCGTCACCCGCTGGCGCGATCTCGGCCTCTCCGTCCACACCCTCCCCGCCCACGACATTCCCTTCCACGCCTTCGTCCTGCTCGGTGCCCTCATCGCCGACGGCGACGACGGCATCTCCGACCGCGAAGCCGGACGCCTCCTCCGCGTCCTCCTCCGCCGCCACGGATCGATCCCCTTTCCGCCTCCTCCCGGCGTCCAGGTCGAACCTGACCCTGACCCCGATCCGCCGCCCACCGCCGGCTCCGTCCCTCAGGACCTAAGCCAGATGTTTTCTCCCGAACTCCTCGACCAGATGCTCGCTCGCAATCCCAACGACTCCCTGCTGCGCGAAATCCTGAAGCGATGATCGGGAAGCCCATCATGTCCGTCTCTGTGGCAAACGCAGCCGCCTCCGTCACACAAACGGCCGCTTCTGTTACACAAACGGCCGCCTCTGTAACAAAAGCGGCCACGTTCAATTGCTCTGTTTTCAAAAAGATAGCTGTTTTACTAATTCATAAACAGCCATTAAGTCACGCCGAATCAAACACATGCTAAATTCAGCCCAGGGGAGGGGGGTACCCACGCACACTTGTGTCAGCGCCCACGGTCTTCGCCCGCGTTGGGTACGCCAGTAAGGAGGTTCGGAAGCAGGATCGGACAATTTTGGTCAAAACTGACCAGTATGATCGGCCAAACAACGATACAAGGTAGAAATGCCGGACACTGATTTTTCCCTCAATTTTGTATGCCCGACGTGCGGAGCGCGACCTCACGAAGAGTGTGATTTGAAAAGTGACGCTCCCCGTTTTACGTCTCATGCTGAACGCCGCAGTATCGCCGAGGATTACCTGGGCAGCGCCGCTTTCAGTGCAGGAAGCCCGCTGTCCGTGTGGGATGGGAAGCGAGTCGCCCGTAACGCTTATCGGACCTTGATTCAAGGTCCAAACCGGGCAACCGGGCTATTTGCAACCCGTTACCCTGAACCTCGATGAGCTGCCTGCGGATTTGAAGAGAGATCTTCGTCGGGGGGGACGGCTCTCTATTCGCTGAAGGGAACCCCAAACGTCAGCAGAGCCGTCGACGGCGGACGATGTTGTGTCCCGATCACCCACGGCCGCTGACCCATCTCTCTCCAGATCCGGAGTGCGGTGGAATTCATGAAGAGCAGACGGAGCTGGTCGTATTGTGTGCCTCGCTGGCTGTAGATGCTGATCGCATTCAGAAGCTCCGTTTGCCCGGAACTGATCAGGTATGGCCCCATCGCGAAAGCAGGCGCATTCTGAACTTCCCGCACTTCCTCCCCACTTTGGGCGATCGTCTGGTAGTTCAGTGGCCTTTTGGCGTCATCCCCATTGAGACTGGACAGCAAATCGTTCGACGTATAGCTGGATGAAACCCGTGTTTCTTTCAACCTGACTTTCCTTCCGTCGAAGCCTGCGCGGCAAGATTGCTTCCCTGCAAGGGCTGCTGTTCCCCTTTGGCGTCCGCGTTGCGGAAGCAATAGTAGCGCCGCCAGCAATTGACGCAGCGAACAGGCCGCAGCGAGAACAGAGCGAAGAAGACGTCGAGCCACTCTCGCTCGGCCGACTTGAACTCGATGGAAGTGCACAGAGGACACCTCTGCCGAATCCAGAGTAGTCGCGGAATTGCCGGCGGCCAGTTCAGTCGTGCGCTGTTCATATCAATCGATCCTCACTGCCCGCTACGATGTCGCTGCCATCGCCCACGCTCGAATTCGCGTCCAGCCACGAGAGAAGTTCACGGATACTGCCGGTTGCCAGCGCCACGCACGAGTCGCCTGCTCCGTAATACAGGTGAATCGTGTCTCCATCCAGTCCGATCGTCTGACCGCAGGGGAAAACAACATCGTGGACATCGCCTCCGTGCTCATAGGGAGTTTCCGGGCCGAACATCCAGGAATCTCCGCGCTGCAGACATATCTCCGGATTATCGAGGGCGAATAGCGCCAGGCCCATTCGGTAAATGCTGCCGGAGGCGGTTTGCCGCACACCGTGATAAAGCACCAGCCAACCCCTGGCCGTTTCAATCGGTGGAGAACAGAGGCCGATCTTGTTGGCATCCCACCAGCCGCCGCGCCGCGCCTGGAGCATGATCTTGTGGCTGCCCCAATGGTGCAGATCCGGCGAATAGGAGATCCACATGTGAGCCCCGAGCGTGGTCATGGGCCGGTGGATGAGCGCCCAGAAGCCTCCGATCTTCCGCGGCAACAGCGCCGCGTCCTTATCCTCGGGAGACATGATCACGCCATAACGCTCAAAGCTCCTGAAGTCCCGGGTGAGTGCAAGCGACACTCCCGGACCACCGCGGGAGAAGGAGGTATATGCAATCGCGTACTGCTCTAACTCGGGGACATACGTGATGCGTGGATCTTCTATGCCCCAGATTTCTTCCGGATACTCGCGAGGATTTGCGTCCAGGGTCGGCTCGCGATCGATGCGCCATTCATCGAATCCGTTGGCAGAACGCGCCGCGCACAAGTGAGACAGGCCGCGCCGGTCTTCCACGCGGCACAGCAGCAACGTGTCTCCATCGGGCAGCCGCGCCGCACCCGCGTTAAAGACGCTGTTGACCGGATAAGGCCAATGGTCGCGAGTGAGGATCGGATTGCCGGAGTGACGGGTGAACAGGGACTCGTTCGTATATTTCACCGGACGTTGCCGCTCCGCGGCCAGGCGCTCTGCGTGTGTGGGGGAAAGCGTAATTGGATTCAAAGAGAAACACTCATTTCGCGGGTGAGATGGTTCGTGACTGGCATCTCCGCGTGCTGCATATCGAGGAGCGCCATTAAGAAGGAAACGGTGGATTCCGCTCCCTGGTTTTCGTTCACGCGATCCGGATGAAGGCCGTCTCTGCAGCCACCGGTGATTGCATCGTAGAGAGGGACCTGAAGGTCGTTCTCTCCGAGAAACCAGCGAAAGGCAGACCACGCCTCGTCGAGCCAGAACTTCTCGCCCGTGATCTGGTGCGCCTGGAGACAGGCGGCGATGGTCGCGCAGGCCTCGACAGGCTGTTGATCGAACCGCGCTTTCTCGCCTCCCTCGGCATAAAAGCCTCCGGAGCCGATGGGGACGAAGATGTGTGGATCGTCCCGATGCTGTTCAGCAAGCAGCCAGCGGAGAGACTCGCACCCGACTTCGACCATCCTCTGATTTTCGCTGCGCCATCCGGCCAGCAGGAGCGCCTGCGGCAATCGCGCGTTGGAGTAAGCAAGACTTTTCTCGAACCACTGCCAGGTATCCGTACGACACTGGTCATAGAGCTCCAGCAAGCGATTGGCGAGCAGGTTGCGAGCGCCCTTGATGACTCTGTCTCCCGGAAACCAATCGAGAAATCCCTGCAGGCCGAGGATGGAGAAAGCCCAGGCACGCGGACTGGTCAGGGTGAGCGCCACCGGAACCGCAGCCTCGAACAATTGCCCGCTGGCTCCGCGCATCGCGAAATCCGTCGAGCGGCCCAGCACGGTTCCCAGCGCCCACAAAGCGCGGCCGTGGCTGTCGTCCGATCCGATCTCTCCCAGCCATCGCCGGTCATAGCTAAGGAAGTTTCGAAATCTTCGCCCGCTGCGCTCAAATGCGAAGGACAGAAAGGCGAGATAGCGGCGGCAGAGACGGGCGCACTCGGTACCCTCCCTAAGCGGGTCTTCACATAGCTGCATGCAAACAATCAGAGCCCGCGCATTATCGTCGGTGGTATAGCCTTCAGGGCTATTCGGCAGAGCGTAGATGGCATGCTGCAACAAGCCGGTGTCATCCGTCATGCTGGACAAATGGGCTGTATTCAGCACAGGAAGCACATCCGTCGCTCTGGCCGCGAGAATGTCCTGCAGCGAAGGCCGCGGCCGCAGGATGCGTTCCGCGCGCGCCCGCTGAAAGCTGCCCATATAGGCTTGTGCAGTCCGTTGCCATGTCGTGCCTCTGGAATGGAGATAAGCCCGCTTCCGCATGGAGTGGCGAAGGGCATCGTCCTCCAGCAGTTGAATCGCGGCCTGCGCGAGAGAATTCGGATCGTCAAAGGGAACGAGGACGCCGCGTCCGTCGGCAAGCAACTCCTGCGCGTGCCAATAGGGTGTGGAAATAATCGCTTTGCCGGCGCCGAGCGCGATAGCCAGCGTGCCGGAAACGACCTGGGCTTCGTGCCGGTATGGAGTGATATAAATGTCCGCCGCGCCGATGTGCTCGACCAGTTCCTCCGGGGTCACAAAGCGGTTGTGAAAGATGACGTTGGGTGCAACACCGCATTCCCCAGCGAGCGCCTGCAACCCCTCCCTGTACCGCTCGCCCTCTCGGCGCCGGATATGAGGATGGGTGGCGCCGGAGACGATGTAGACCAGGTTCGGATGCTTCTGCAGAATCGCCGGCAACGCGCGAATGACATTTTCGATTCCCTTATTCGGCGAGAGCAATCCGAAGGTGAGCAGAACCGATTTTCCCTGAGTGCCGAACAGATCCTTGAAGTAGTTGGGATCGGTAAACGCAAAATCCGGCACGCCGTGGGGGATCAGGTCGATCTTCTCGTCGGCAACGCCGTAGACATCGCGCAGCAGCCTCGCAGCGTGCTCGCTCATCACGATCAGGCGATCGGAAAGCTGGGCGACCTCATCGAGCACGGCGCGCTGATGAAGATCGGGCTCGCGCAGCACGGTATGAAGGGTGGTGACCAGCGGCATTTTGAGCCGGCGCAGCAACGCAAGGATGTGGCTTCCGGCGGGTCCACCAAAGATGCCGTATTCGTGCTGCAGGCAGACCAGATCGTTTCCGTTGAAATTCAGAAATTCGGCCGCCCGCTCATAGGAAGCCTCGTCTTCCTGCTCGATTTCAACGCGGACGCGGTCAGGATACTGATAGCTCGATTCCGGATCGTTCACGGGAATCGCGAAGAGGCGGCCGCTGCCGTACTCCTCGGCGACGGCGGCACACAGATCTGTCGTGAACGTGGCGATCCCGCATTGCCGCGGCAGATAGTTCCCAATAAATGCCATGCGCGTGGGCAAAGGAAGCGACGAGCCGATTTCCACAGCGCGAACTGAGCTGTCGGCAGCCCACCGCTCGGGCGATCCATCGCGGCGATCACTCTTCGAAAGAGACATGGTTTCCTGCTTTCAGTGGCTCGCAAGAGCGACACGTACATTAACCGGACGTTGAGAGAACCAACCCGTTCCCCCGTTAACTCCCCTGGCTGCCCGGAGAAAGGCTCATCAACGGCTAATTATCGGATCGCCGCGTCGTCCAACGTGCTGAGCGAGGCCTGCCTCTGAATCTGCCGCGGATGCGCGGTAACTCTGGCAACGCGGAAGCCAGGGTAGGCCGACATCCTGACTGAGTCCACCTCCGCGGCGTTGAACTGGTCGCTGATGCGATCCAAAGCGCGCGTGGTGGCTTGCGTAAGAGCGGAGGACTCGGTTCGCCCATAGCCGAACCGGGAGCAGGCCTTCTCAATCCACATGAAGTGCCAGCCCGCACCACGCAGGGCCACATCCAGACCCGCGGACGAAATGTCCCCGGCTGACATCCAGCCGGCGTTGAATCGCTGCTGTTTCAGCCTGAAGCCCTCCGGCAGCCGGCAGCCACTCCGGAGAAACATCGAACGAAGCTTCACGAGCCTGACTTCCGCAATGTCTCCGCACTCGCCGGCACACCGACGGAGCCGCCCACCTGGGCATTGGGTGTTGCTTCGGGGGCGATCGGGTGGCTGGGACTGATGCTGATGTCCGCCACATCGACCTTGGTGTCCGTCGAGCTGCCGGGACCAGCTTTGGGATCTGGCCGGGTCAGCCCGAATGGATAGACTGAGGCGCCCGTGAATAGATGGTTCTTTACATCGGACTTTTTGATGAGACTCATAGCCGCTCCAGTGGTTCCGTTGCGTACCTGAAAGGTGCTCGTCTGGAGCGGAATCTG
>PMAD01000317.1:0-698 GCA_003152415.1 Acidobacterium sp. | reverse complement strand
AGCACAACGGCTCGCCGCGTTCATGCGCCCCGCTGGCCTGCAGGCGGATCTTGGGCGGACTCTTCAAAGGAAGTCGGCGTGGGGATCGCACCTGGCCGCAGTGTGCTTTCCCTCGGGCGGCTTTTTAGAAACTTTCGTTATTAGCTTCCCGTCCAATCGTTCGGTATCGAATGCGGTGCGGCAGTCCCACGAGCTGCGTTCCATACCGCGGCGCTTTTTTGACACCNNGGCGGATGATTGGAACGAGCTGGGACGTTGCTGCCCGATCTTAGGCGAAGAGTGTTCGCCCGCTGGGTGCTGCCCGCACTTTGTTATCTTGGGGCCGCTCCGTGGCTGGCTTCGCAGCAGCCGCTGCCGGGCGCCAGCGAGAAGGTTCCGCACACACCGCCAGCGGCCGGTGTTTTCGCCGGGGATGCCGCCTGCGCCAGCTGCCATGAGAAAGAGGCCGTGGCCTATTTATCGAGTCCCCATCGCGCGGACTCGGTGCAGGCCAGCGCGAAGACGATCCTGGGGGATTTCACGCCTGGGAAGAATGTGGTGCGCACCCGGGATCCGCACCTGATTTTCGCCATGATCGCGTCGAGCGACGGGTTCTACCAGAGCGCGGTCAACCTGGCCGATCCCAACAACCCGAGGGGAACGGCGGAGCGGTTCGATATCGTGATCGGCTCCGGCCGCAGAGGGCAAACCTACCTCTA
>PMAD01000350.1:10837-15376 GCA_003152415.1 Acidobacterium sp. | reverse complement strand
TCCTTCGATACGCTGATCGCCGCTTTCACTGGACGGTACCGGTTCCTAGCTTACAAGTCGCACAGGCCCCGTTCCACTGAGATTCTCTGGCTTGCCCGATCACCGCGAAACGCCGATCGCCATGCTTGCCGCAATCAGTCCGCGAAATTCCTGTTGCTGCTCAGGTGTCATCACACGTTTTGGTATTGGAAGGAACTGCACCATGTTCGGAAACAGGACGAAAAGTTCCTCCGTTTCCATCTGCTTCTCGATTGCGGACCAGCCATATCGAGTCTCGGCATCGCGGCTTTCGCGTTTGACTTCAATACCTGCAGAGCTGGCCGTCACGAGCAATTCCGTGTCCAGCTTTTGCATCGCAAATCGCTTCCGCAGCAGTCGCCGATAACGCAGCGGAGCCGAGAATGCAACCAGCCCGACAACGAAGACGACCGCCGCCATCCACGGGTCGGCCAATTTCGGGTAAATCAATACGAACCCGACACAAAACAACCACACTCCCATCAGTGGACCCAACCATGTGGCCTGCCAATATCCGAGTCTCCGCCCGAACCCTGAATTGCGGAGCATGAGCGAATTGCCCGCGGAATAGTCCTTAATCGTCAGCGTGTAGCGAATCTCCATCGTCGTCCCCCATTCCCTCGGCCCGTCATCCCCGGGGTCCGTCCTCAGCCATTTCAAAAAAAGCCTCGCCCCCACCGTATTCTGCGAACTCTTCGCGCATTAGGCCACGCAGACGGTCCAGCGCCGACTCTGGACGCTCAGCCGTGTCCTGAAATTCAAGCGACGGCGCTTCGCTCTTCGTTTCCCAGGTCGACTCGGGTTTCGGCTCAGGTCCTGTTGTCATGACGGATCACACCTATGGTATCTGCCGCAGTCTCAATTGACCTCCGTTTTCCGCACGAATGCAGGCTGCTGACCTCCCGTACAATTATCAGAGCCAACTCACCCGCGAAGGATTCCGTGTCCAACCCCACTCCTGCCCGCAAGCGCGTCCTCAGCGGCATGCGCCCCACCGGCAAACCCCATCTCGGTAACTACATGGGCGCCCTCCACAACTGGGTCCGCCTTCAGAACGACCCCCAGTACGAGTGTTACTTCTTCATCGCCGACCTCCACGCCCTCACCACCGACTACGCCGACCCCTCGCAAATCGCCCCCAACACGCGCGACGTCGCCCTCGACTACCTCGCCGCCGGCCTCGACCCCGCCAAATCCGTCCTCTTCGTCCAGAGCCACGTCCGCCAGCATTACGAGTTGCCCCTGCTGCTGGGCATGATCACGCCTCTCGGCTGGCTCGAACGCGTGCCCAGTTACAAGGAAATGCAGGAAAACCTCGCCTCAAAGGACCTCACTAACTTCGGATTCCTCGGCTACCCGGTCCTGATGGCCTCCGACATTCTCCTCTACCAAGCGGATTTCGTGCCCGTCGGGCAGGACCAGCAAGCCCACGTCGAACTCACCCGCGAAATCGCCCGCCGCTTCAACCAGTTCTACCCAAAGGCACGCCACGGCGAATACGAGAACATAGGGCGAGTAGAGATCCTTCGTCTTCCAATCCTCCCCGAACCCCAGGTCCTCCTCACCCCATCGCCCAAACTCCCCGGCACCGACGGCCGCAAGATGTCCAAGAGCTACGGCAACACCATCCTCCTCAGCGACCCCGAGCCCGAAATTCGCGCCAAGCTCAAGACCATGGTCACCGACCCCGCCCGCATCCGCCGCACCGACCCCGGCAACCCCGACAAATGCCCCGTTGGCGACCTGCACAAAATCTTCTCGTCCCAGGAAACCCTGGCGAAAGTCTACGAAGGCTGCACGACCGCCGGCATCGGCTGCATCGAATGCAAGAGCTGGGCCGCCGACGCAATCGTCTCCGCCCTCGCGCCCATCCAGGAACGCCGCGTGTACTTCGAACAGAATCCCGCGCTCGTCGCCGACTTCTTCAGCGACGGCGCCCGCCGCGCCGCCGCCCGCGCCGAGCAGACCATGCACGAAGTCCGCTCCGCCATGGGTCTCGACTCCGCCTTCGATTCCACCCTCAGCTCCGCTCGCTCAGGAACCTCCGCGTAATGCCCGACCCCCAGATCCAGGACGATCAGCCCAAAGCGGAGCCCGCAGCCGCGTCCGAACACTCCGCGACGTCGGCCCCGCACCACGCCCCCTACGAAAAAACCACCGCCGATCTCCGCAAAGAAGAAGAATCCGCCTTCCCCTTCTCCGTCATCGTCGGCCAGGTCTACGAAGGCCCCTACGACCTCCTCCTCGACCTCGTCCGCCGCCAGAACATCGACATCTACGACATCCCCATCGCCAAAATCACCGCCCAGTTCCTCGCCTATGTCGAGCACCTCAAGGCCTCCGACGTCGACACTGCAGGCGAGTTCATCTACATGTCGGCTTTGCTCATCCACATCAAGAGCAAGATGCTTCTCCCGCGCTCTCCCCTCGAATCCCAGGGCGATGCCGAAGATCCCCGCCGTGAGCTTGTCGAGCGCCTCCTCGAGCACGAACGCTTCCGCAGCGCCGCCCAGATGCTCCAGCAGAAACGCCAGCTCGAAGAAGCGACCTGGACCAACCCCGGCATCCGCGAATTCCTTCAGGCCGGCGAAGACGATCAGGAAATCGCAGCCGACACCCTCGACCTCGTCCGCGTCTTCCGCGAAGTCATCGAGCGCGCCAAAAATCGCCCTGTCCTCGACGTCGAAGAGGACGCCGTCACCGTCCGTCAGATGATCGACTTCATCCGCCGGCGCCTGATGATGGAAGACCGCCCCGTCGCTCTCTCCAAACTCCTCTCCAACACCCGCTCCGTTAACGCCGTCATCGCCATGTTTCTCGCGCTGCTCGAACTCGTCCGCCTCCAGGCCATCCTCCTCCGCCAGGACCGCGGCTTCAGCGAGATCTACATCAAGAAGAACGAGCAGTTCGAACAAGCCATCAACGAACGCCTCAGCGTCAAGGACGACTGGAGCTAGCCTCCGCTCCCCCGTTCCCGAGCTGAACGCCGATCACTGATCACTGATCTCTGTTCTCTGATCACTGATCACTGTTCACTGTTCTTGTGCCGATTCATCGTCTGTTAACACGGCATTCATGCTCCGCGCGAAGAGCCGCTGCTAGTTTGGGCCCTACTTCCCTACTCTCCCCAGGAGACTCAATCTCAATGCCCGCCGTTGCCAAAATCCCACTAGACCAGGTCGTTGATATTCCGGAAATTCCGGAACATCCAGCTTCCTTGCTCCACGAAAAAATGAGCAAGTCTCCCGGCGCCGTCGGGATGATCATTTTCGGTATCGTCCTCGTCGGCGGCCTGGGCTATGCCGGCTCCATGCTGGCCCGCGATCTATCGACCACCCACCTCGCCTCCGTTGGACCGTACGTTCTCCTCGGCATCGCCCTGCTCATCGCTCTGGCTTTCGAATTCGTCAACGGCTTCCATGACACCGCCAACGCCGTCGCCACTGTCATCTACACGCATTCGCTCGAGCCCCACATCGCCGTGGTCTGGTCTGGCCTGTGGAACCTCATCGGCGTGCTCACCTCCTCAGGCGCTGTCGCTTTCACCATCATTTCGCTGCTCCCGGTTGAACTGGTCCTGCAGGTCGGCAGGGGCGCTGGCTTCGCCATGGTCTTCGCTCTCCTCATTGCTGCCATCCTCTGGAACCTCAGCACCTGGTGGTTCGGACTGCCCGCCTCCAGCTCCCACACCCTCATCGGCTCCATCATCGGCGTCGGCGTCGCCAATCAGCTCATGAATCCCCACGCCGGCACCAGCGGAGTGGATTGGGAACAGGCCTCCGGTGTCTTTAAGGTCCTGCTGATTTCTCCGCTGGTCGGATTCGGCCTGGCTGCCATCCTCCTGCTCATCCTCAAGCTCGTTGTAAAAAATCCCGCCCTCTACCAGTCTCCGAAAGGCACCGAGCCGCCGCCGCTCTGGATTCGCGCTCTCCTCATCCTCACCTGCACCAGCGTCAGCTTCGGCCACGGCTCCAACGACGGCCAGAAGGGCATGGGCCTCATCATGCTCATCCTCATCGGCACCGTCCCTACCGCCTACGCTCTCAACCACGCCGTTGGTTTTACCCAGGTCCAGACCTTCTCCGTCGTCTCCGCTCAGACCGAGCAGGTCTTCAATCACTACGTCTCGCCGAACGCCGTCATCGCCGACGCCCGCACCAATCTCACTGATTACATCCGCACCAAACAATTCGACCAGAACACCATGCTGGCCGCCCGCCAGATGGTTGAAGAGATCGACAACGAAGTCCTTCAGTACAAATCGCTCAACAGCGTCCCCCCCAATCAGCAGCAGAACGTCCGCAACGATATGTACGTGGTCAGCGAAGCGCTCCGCCTCATCGCGAAATATCCTGGCAGGAACGGCGCCCCCACCTTCACCGCCGCTGAGAACAAAACACTCGCCAGTTACAAAAAGCAGCTCGACAACGCGACGAAGTTCATCCCCACCTGGGTCAAGGTCGCGGTGGCCATCGCTCTCGGCCTTGGCACCATGGTTGGCTGGAAGCGCATCGTCGTCAC
>PMAD01000350.1:0-10818 GCA_003152415.1 Acidobacterium sp. | reverse complement strand
GCACCATGATGGCCAACGGCAGTGGGCTCCAGCTCTCCACCATCCGCAACATCGCCCTCGCCTGGATCTTCACCCTGCCCGTTGCGGCTCTGCTCTCCGCCGGTATCTTCGTCCTCCTGCGCCACTTCATGTGAGACCCGGCCTCACCGCACCAACAGCGGCGTTTTCTGTACTATCGAGAAAGCGCCGTTTTCGTTTGCGCGGCGCCTGCGACCCCATCCCTCGATGAGTCTTAAAGCCCGCATTGAAGCCGTCATCTACGCCGCTGAAGAGCCGGTAACTCTGGCGCAACTCGCCTCCCTCTTCCGCGAAGAAGCCCTCGCCAGCCGCCCCGATCCCTGCTGTCCAGCCGAAACCGCCGGACCCGCGCTCGTAGAGGAATTGTCCGAACCCGCCGCGGACCTGCCCCCCGACGACGAGAAGAAAGCCGCACGCCAGCTGGATCGCGCGATCCGCGACGAAATCCGCGCCCTCGTCGACGAGCTCATCGCCGACTACAACACCCCCGACAGCGGCCTTGAAATTCGCGAAGTGGCCGGCGGCTTCCGCATCGGCACCCGCCCCGAGTACCACGACGCCGTCCGGGCTTTCATCAAAACCCTCAAGCCGCCCCTCAAGCTCTCCCTCCAGGCCCTCGAAACCCTCGCCGTCATCGCTTACAAGCAGCCCGTCACCGCTCCCGAAATCGGCGAAATCCGCGGTGTCGACGCCTCCGGTGTCCTTGGCTCCCTCATCGCCCGCAAGCTCATTACCACTGCCGGACGCAAGCAAGTCGTCGGCCGCCCCATCCTCTACAAAACCACCAAAGAATTCCTCCTCCGCTTCGGCCTCAACGACGTCAACGAGCTCCCCTCCATCGAAGAATTCGAAAAGATGGCGAGCGAACTCGCTGAGCCCGAGGAAGAAGGCGCAGTCGCGATGGAAGAAGAACTCCCCTTCGCCCAAAACGAAATCGCGGAAATTGAAGACGCCGTCGATTCGTCGTCCGAAGACGACCTGGAAGCCGCCGATCCCGCACCCACCTCCGAATCGGATGTCGCCGAGCAGCCAAAGTGAATTGTTTGCATCAGAACGCGAATCTGATCCCGGTAAGATCCCGCCTTTGCAACGGGCCGCGGCTTTACCGCTCGGGGAGAAAAGCTCCCGGCCGCTTCCGGAAAAGAGCTCCCGCTCCACCCGGCCAGCTTGCGGAAGAAAAACCCGCTCCACCCGGCCAGGTTCACCCCACAGCAAGAAGCATAACCTCATCGCGTGCGCCGTTCATACAACTGAATTCCAGACCTCAACTCCTCAGTACTGTCTCCGGGAACCAAAACGGGACGCCACCCCTGCCCCGCTCCGCTTCGGCAAACTGGCCCAGGCGCCAGGGCACGACTTCAATTCCCCTGCCCAAAACCACCAAATCGATGTGGGGTCGTTGGCCCCTGCGGCCCTTTGAAGCGGCACGACTTGAAGCCGTGCCATGAAGATCGTGAATGGACTGGGGCTTTAGTGTCTGCATGGGAGCCCGATTTTTGAATCGATTGACCGCAATATGTTGGGCCTTCTCGAATTTCAAAACCCAAGATATGGCCGCCAAACTAGTTCTCACGCAAACACTTTAGCCCCTGAGGAACGAATTCCTTGACCGCGAACGATCCCAAAGACGAAGCATCTTCTCCTCAGCGCCTGCAAAAAATCATCGCCGCCGCCGGCCTCGCCTCGCGCCGCAAAGCCGAAGAACTCATCGCCGCCGGACGCGTCCAGGTCAACGGCCAAACCGTCACCGAGCTCGGCGCCAAAGCCGACCCCGCCCACGACCACATCCGCGTCGACGGCAAGCTCCTCCACGGCCCCGAGCGTCCCCGCTACTACGTCCTCAACAAGCCCAAAAGCTTCGTCACCACCGCGAGCGATCCCGAACACCGCCCCACGGTCACCGACTTCTTCAAAGGAGGTGAGCGCGTCTTCCCCGTCGGCCGTCTCGATTACTCCAGCGAAGGCCTCCTCCTCATGACCAACGACGGCGACCTCGCCAACGCACTCACCCGCGCCGCCGCCCGCGTCGAAAAAACCTACCTCGTCAAAGTCAGCGGCAAACCTTCCGAGTCGGCGATCGACCAGCTCCGCCACGGCGTCATGATCGATCGCGGCACCCAAATCCGCAAGCCAGGCTCAACCCCCGCCCGCCGCAACGACGGCCGCGTCATGACCGCACCCGCCCGCATCCGTCTTCTCCGCGACGCCGACAACCCCTGGTACGAAATGATCCTCATTGAGGGTCGCAATCGCGAAATCCGCAAGATGTTTGAGGAAATCGGCCACCACGTCGAAAAAATTCGCCGCGTCGGCTATGGCCCCCTCGTCCTCGACGTCGAACCCGGCCGCCATCGCGAACTCACTCCCGAAGAAGTCGCTCAGCTCCGCCGCGCCGCCGAAGGGAAAGGCCCCAAACCCGCTCGGGACCCTGCCCGCCGTCGCCCCAATTCGAAGCGCAAAGACGTTGGCGGCCGATCAACACCGTCAAGGAAGGCGGATCTCAAGCGGCCGAAGCGACGTGAATGACAACCAGGACGAAATACGCGCTGCCAGTGCGCCCTCCACGCTGCACTCAGCACCTGTAACCCTGTAACCTCTAACCTGTAACCTGTAACCTGTCTTTGAGAGGTCCCCATGGCCAAAGCCACATTTGCCGCCGGTTGTTTCTGGGGTGTCGAAGCCCGTTTCCAGCAGCTTCCCGGCGTTGTCTCGACCGCCGTCGGCTACGAAGGCGGCAAGCTCGACAACCCCACCTACCACGACGTCTGCAGTGACGGCACTGGCCATGCCGAAGCCGTCGAAATCGACTACGACCCCGCGAAGATCGCCTACGAGCGCCTGCTCGAAGAGTTCTTCTCACTCCACGATCCCACCCAGCTCAACCGCCAGGGGCCTGACTGGGGCGCCCAGTATCGCAGCGTCGTCTTCTTCCACTCCCCCGAGCAGGAAGCCGCGGCGAAAGCCGTCATCGCCCGCCTCACCGAGGAGAAGCGCTACTCCAATCCCATCGTCACCCAGGTCGTCCCCGCCGAGACCTTCTGGCGCGCCGAGGAATATCACCAGAGATACCTGGAAAAACGCGGCGCCCTCAGCTGCCACATCTAGAGGCTTCGCTTCCATTGCGCATCTTTGCGTTTACCAGGGCGACCACACCTGGCGCGACCTGAAGCCATCCGCCCCCCGCTGCGCCCCGGCCAGGTTCACCCCACAGCAAGTAGCGAACGCTCTTGGAGCCCTGTCGTCAATGGCCTCGACTCTGTGCTCCCACACTGAAGTACCCTATCGGCCCAAATTGGGGCCGGCGGGTGCCCCACATCGGCCGCCTCTTGCAGATGTGGGAATACGCTATTGCCTGGACAGCATCGTCTCTCGTCTCACCAGCACCGCCACCGTCACCCCAATGCAGAACAGCAAAGCCAGCACCCCGCTCACCCGCGACGCCAGCGTCATCGCCGCCCGCGCGTGCGGAACCCGCGTCAGCGGCACCACAACAAAGTTCATGATCAGGTAAACCACCGCCCCGTAGACCAGCCCACACACCACCGGCCTTCGGATCAAAATCACCATCGACCGGCTCGCCGCGTAATACACCGCAGTCCAGAACAGCGCAATCGAGTAATGGATCGCCACGCCCAGCGCCACCGACTCCATCCCCGCGTGGAACGCCCAAGCCCCTGTCAGCCCGCTCGCAATGTACTGGAAAATCTGCACCGGCGTGATGTGCCGGAAGGCGTTGAAGACCAGATTCTCTGTAATGTCCAGCGTCCCCGCGATCAGTCCAATCCGCACCACCCTGCTCACTGCGCGTGTCATCGCCGCATTCTACAAGCGCGCAAGTGCAGCAACCATAACCGCATTGCTCAAGCGCGGCCCTCGTTCCCTATTCCCTACTCCCTGTTCGTAAGATCCCCGCCGAACTTCGGAATCCCTAAGATTCCCCGCAGATGCAGCAGATCCAGCGGGCTGATCATTCCGTCAATCACCACCACATTGACGGTTCGCGTGTTCGCCACCAGCACGACCATCCCGTCAAAATTCCCATGGTCCATCCGCACCCACACATCGGTCCGCGTCGGGTCGAACGGCTTCAGCGGTGTTGCCGCCGGTGCGACCGTCGGCGTTGCCGCCGCTGTGCTCGCGGCCGGCTCCGCCGGTGGATGCGTCTGCTTCGCCACCAGATGACTCCAGCCGTGCCCCGCATACTGCGCCCGCACCGCCTCGAGCGCCGCAGGATCGTATCCCACCGCGGAGTACTTGAAGTTGTGCACGGTAATGCTGTGCAGCTTTGCGATGATCGGCCGATCCTCGTCCGGCATAATCTGGCTCGCCGCATGCAGCATCGACTCGTCAAACGTCAGATCGCTGTGCAGCGTGGCCCGCGCCGCCAGCCCATCCAAACCCTGCGGAGCCAGCGGCGCCCCCTGCGCGCAAACCAGTTGGGTCGAAAACACAAGGACGGCGGCGAACAAAGCAATCCGGCGATTCGTCATACTCCCTTGAGACGCCATCGTTCCGGAAAAGTAGCGCGCTCGTTCGGCCCCAGGCCCTGTTTTTCTGAACGCCGAACGCTGAACGCTGCTCCTGGTTACACCCATTCCCCCCCGCGCATCACCGGTTCCGTCCCGCCGCTTGCCGAAATCCCATCCACGTCCACCTTCCCCGACCCGATCATCCAGTCCACGTGGATCAGGCTGTCATTCGCCCCCCGCGCCGCCAGCTCTTCCGGCGTCAGCTTGTCGCCGCCTTCCAGGCAACTGCTGTACGCCTGCCCCAGCGCGATGTGGCACGCGGCATTCTCATCGAACAGCGTGTTCAGAAACAGCATCCCGCTCGCCGCAATCGGCGACGAGTTCGGCACCAGCGACACCTCGCCCAGCCGCCGCGCCCCCTCATCCGTCTCGATCATCCGCTGCAGCACAACCTCGCCCTGCGCCGCGTGCGCCTCCACAACCCTTCCGCCCTCAAACCGCACCCGTATTCCCTCAATTAAGGTCCCCTGGTGCGACAGCGGCTTCGTACTGGTCACCGTCCCCTCCACGCGGTCCTTGTGCGGAGTCGTGAACACCTCCTCCGTCGGCATGTTGGGAATGCAGTATCGTCCGTTGCCCGCCCGCGTTCCCCCACCCAGCCACAGGTGACCATCCGCCAACCCCACTTTCAGATCCGTTCCCGGACCCTTGAAGTGCAGCGCCGCATACCGCTTCGCGTTCATCCGATCCGCGCTCGCGTGCAATCCAGCATCATGCTTCTTCCACGCCGCCACCGGATCCTCAACATCCGCCCGGCTCGCCGCAAAAATTGCGTCCCAAAGCTTCTTCAGCGCCTTATCCGCCGGCAGTTCCGGAAACACCGCCGCCGCCCACACCGGCGTCGCCGCCGAAACAATCGTCCAGTTGATCTCGTGCCGCGTGATCAGCTCCAGCGCCGGCCGGTACGCCTTCGACATCGACCGATTCGCCCGGCTCACCTTCTCCGGATCCTCTTTCGACAGCAGCGACGGATTCGCGCTCGTGATCGCCAGCCGCGCCGCCCCGCTCTTGTACGCCGCCGCCATCCCCTCGTACAGCCACGCCGCCGCTGTATCGAAAGTCGCATCGTGACCATACCGATAGCGCACCAGCGTCGACTCATCGTCCGTGAATAAGGTGGTAACCAGCGACGCGCCCGCCCGGTACGCGTGTTCGGTGATCCGCCGCACCAGCGCGAGCGCTTCGACTGAAGCGGTCATCACCAGCTGCTGTCCCGGCGCCAAATCCAGGCCGGACTTGATCGCGACCTCGGCAAGCCGGTCGAGTTTCGTTTCGAAATCCTTGGTCGTAGTCGGAGTTTCAGCAATCGCCGTTGTGCTCATGCCTTCCATTGTCACGCCCGACGCTGTGCAATGGCAACGCGCGGAATCCCCTGCAAATCCGCCACGAATTCCACCCCATCCCAGCCCGTCAGCAGCCCCGCCAGCGCCTCCCGCTGTCCATGCCCCATCTCCATCAGCAACCACCCCTCAGGAACCAAAGCCTCCCAGGCCTCCGGAATCAGCCTTCGATAAACCTCCAGCCCCGTCGGCCCCGCAAACAGCGCCTCCCGAGGCTCATACTCCCGCACCTGCGCCTCCAGCACCTCGCCCTCCGCCACATACGGCGGATTTGAAACCACCACGTCGAACCTCTCGCCCCGCAACGCGCTCAGCAAATCCGATTCAACCAACCGAACTCGCTCCGCGACTCCATGCCGTTCCGCATTTTCCTTCGCGACCGCCAGCGCTGCCGTGGAAAGATCCACCGCCGTCACCTGCGCCAGCGGCAACGCATGCGCCAGTGCCACAGCAATCGCTCCCGACCCCGCCCCCACATCGCAAATCCGCGCGGCCGCGTCGCACCCCACCCTTGCCAATACCGCCTCCACCAAATGCTCCGTCTCCGGCCGAGGAATCAGCACCGCAGGCGTCACCCGCATCATCAGCCCGTAGAACTCCGTCTCGCCCAGGATGTACTGCACCGGCTCCTGCCGCGCCCGTCGCGCAACCCAATCTTCAAAGTGTGCAAGCTGTTCCGAGGTCAGCCCCGCATCCGCATGCGTCATCAGCCACGCGCGATCCCGCCCCACCACGCGCATCAACAACAACTCCGCATCCCGCCGTCCCGTGGCCAGCGATTGCAGTTTTGATGCCGCGGAGAAAAGGGCCTCGCCAACCGTCTGTGTGGATTCCACTTTGGAGCTTACGAAGCGACCTTGCGCCGCTTCCCCTGCCGCGCCAGCCATTGCCGAACCGCCTCTTCCACGCGCAGCTCCCAGCCCTCGCCGGTCGACTGCATCTTCTCCACAATGTCCTTCGGCAGCGGCACCGGTACCTTCTTCTTGGCCGCGTTCTCTTCCATAATCCCTCTGAGAATCCGCTGCAGAGACACAGGCAACTCAGAAAAGGTCTTCCCCCGCGCAAAGTCTTCCTCGGTCAGTTCCCGAACCTCGCCTTCATCGTCGGTCAATGGTTTTCGGTTTCCCATACTTTTTTGCCTCTCGATCATTGGCCTTCCTGAAGCTGATGACCCGGATACCTTCCTCTATCTCAAGAAAGCACAGCATATGCAATCTACCGCCCAGGTAGCCCGCAGCGACCCTCCGGGTTTCACCTTTGCGGTGCTCCACCCACTCGGTCGCCGAGTCAAAGTCAAACTCCCTCGCCCGCTCAAAGGATAACCCGCGCTCCCGCATATTCCTCTCGTTTTTCCCGGGATCATACGTGATCTTCACCTAAAAAGCGTAGGTCTGCTCTAGCTCCGCCCACAACGCAAATCCAAACCCCGCACATTACCAACGTCCCCNNGCAATCTCCGGCAGCGTCGTCCCGCCAATCTCAATCCCCTGCTCCGCCACCTTCACTCCACCCATGCGCGCATAAAAACCGCATGCTGGATTCTCCCTGAGCACCCACACCACCATGTTCGCGAACCCCTGCCGCCGCAGTTCCTCCGCCATCCGCCGCACCAGCGCCGCTCCAGCGCCCTTCCCCTGATGCGAGGCCAACAGATAAATCGCGCCCAGCTCCCCCTGGTAGCCATCCACCGGATGCATAATGGCCCCACCGGCCGCAAACCCGAAAATCCCCGCCTCATCTTCCGCAACAAGAACCGTCGCAGTCTTCTCCGTCAGCCGCGTCTCCCAGCGTGCCGCTCCGTCCTCCACCCGCAGCCCATCGATATATTCCTGCGCAATAATCCCCGCATACGTCGTCTTCCAGCTCGCCAGATGCACCTCGGCAATCGCCCGCGCATCCCCCAGCCTCGCCTCTCTGATCTCCATAAGAAAAACCGTCCGCCTGCTGATCCCCTATCCGCTATCCGCTGTCCGCNNGCTGTCCGCTGTCCGCTATCCGTTGTCTTACGCCGCCGCCTCGCTCTTCAGCCGCTCCGCATTAAAGTGCCCAATCAGCGCGTCGATCACCGGCTGCAGCTTGCCTTCCATAATCTCCGCCAGCTGATGGATCGTCAGCCCGATTCGGTGATCCGTCAGCCGGTTCTGCGGAAAGTTGTACGTCCGTATCTTTTCGCTCCTGTCGCCTGACCCCACCTGCTGCTTGCGCTCCTTTGCCAGTGCCGCCTGCTGTTTCTCCATCTCCATCTCATACAGCCGCGCCCGCAGCACCCGCATCCCCTTCTCGCGGTTTTTGATCTGCGACTTCTCGTCCTGGCAGCTCACCACCGTATTCGACGGCAGATGCGTAATCCGCACCGCCGAATACGTCGTGTTCACGCTCTGCCCGCCCGGTCCCGACGAACAGAACGTGTCGATGCGCAGATCCTTCGCCTCGATCTTCACGTCCACATCCTCCACTTCCGGCAGCACCGCCACCGTGATCGCCGACGTGTGCACCCGCCCCTGCGTCTCCGTCGCCGGAACCCGCTGCACCCGATGCACCCCGCTCTCGTACTTCATCTGCGAGTACACGCGATTCCCCTCGATAATCGCGATCACTTCTTTCAATCCGCCCACCGACGACTCCGACGACGACAGCACCTCTACCTTCCACCGGTGCTGCTCCGCAAACCGCGTGTACATGCGGAAAATCTCCCCGGCAAACAGCGAAGCCTCATCGCCGCCCGTCCCCGCGCGAATCTCCAGCACCACGTTCTTCTCGTCATTCGGATCCTTCGGCAGCAGCAACAGCTTCAGGTCCTCTTCAATCTGCGGCGCACGCGCCTCCAGCCCCGTCAGCTCCTCCTGTGCCATCGCGCGAATTTCCGCGTCGCTCTCGCCCAGCATCCCGCGCGCATCGGCAATCCCCGCCTTCACCGTGCGGTACTCGCGAAACTTCTCCACCACCGGCTCCAGGTCCCGATGCTGCTTCGCCAGCTTCTGATACTGAGCGTGATCGCCCAGCACCGCCGGATCGGCCAGCTGCCGCCCCAGTCCCTCATAGCGAGCTTCAATCTGTTCCAGGCGTTCAAACATAAAACCCTCCCGGCATCCAACGATTTCTTCTCTCTCACAACCTGACGATGTGCCGCTGAGCCAGGTTTTGTATCAGGGCACGACTTCAGTCGTGCCGTAAAGCGATTCAATGAAAATGGGCTTTAGCCCCTGCGGTTGTTCTGAATTTTCGGAAGAAGGGCGCGGCTCAGGCGTAGGCGGCAGGAGCCGCTAGAGAAGAACGCCGATGGGAAAGAGCCGCTGCATCACTTCAATATTTTACTTCCATTCGATGTTCCACCAGCCCGAAAAGGCGCGACCCCTGCTGCCGCCCGTACCAGAAGCGCTACGCTTGTGGGGCCATAACCCAATGCACTACACTGTAGTGCATGAAGACTGAAGTCTACAGCTGGCGTGTCTCCTCCGAGCTCAAGCAGGAGCTCGAGCGCGAAGCGCGCAAACGCAAAGCCTCCGTCTCCTCCATCCTCGACGCCGCCGCCCGCGAGTGGCTTCGGAAAAGCCGCGCCAGCATCACTGATGATGAAGAGCAAAAGCGTCTCCACGCCGCTATCGCTCCGCTCATCGGCAGCATCTCGAGGGACATCCCCTATTCCCCTGAGATTCTCCGCGAAACAATCCGCCGTCGCGTGAATAAACGCTATGGCCGCTGACGCACGCCCCTCCACCCTGCTGGACACCGGTGCCGCTCTTGCGATCCTCAATCAGCGAGACCCCTGGCACAACCTCTGTCTCGAGACACTTCGCCAGCTTCGCCTCCCACTCCTCACATCCGAAGCTGTCCTCACCGAGCTGTTTCACCTGATCGGTCGCTTTCGCAGCGACACGGAATCCGCCTGGACCTTCGTCCGCTCCGGAGCCATCACCCTCGCCACCATCGCCAAAGAGGAACTGCCTCGTCTCCACGAACTCATGACTCGCTACGCCGACCATCCCATGGATTTTGCCGACGCAACCCTCGTCTACCTCGCCGAACGCGAATCCATCTCCACCGTCTTCACCGTGGACCACCGCGATTTCGCCACTTACCGCATCGCAGGCAGACGCAGGTTCCGCGTCCTCCCCCTCGACCACCCAAAACGATAACCCGGCTCCCGGCTCCCAGCTCCCAGCTCCNNGCTCCCGGCTGAACGCTGTACGCTGATCGCTGAACGCCGTGTCCTTGTTCCTCCACTTCGCCGAGCTCTGCGACGCCCTCGCCGCCACCACCAAAAAACTCGAAAAACGCGCCTTCGTCGCCGACTACCTCCGCACCCTCCCCATTCCTGACGCGGGACGCGCCGCCCTCTGGCTCTCCGGCGCCCCCTTCCCCGAAACCGACCAGCGCGTCCTCAACATCGGGGGCTCGCTGCTGAGCAAGGCCGTAGCAGAACTCTCCGGCGCCACCCAGCCCGATATGTCCGCCGCCTATCGCCGTCACGGCGACTTCGGATCCGCCGCCGCCGACCTCCTCTACGGCCGTGCACCCACCACCGCCACCATCACCCTCGCCGAAGTCGAATCCGCCCTCGCCGCTATCGCCGAAGCCCGCGGCCCCACGCCCAAACTGCGCCTCTTCCTCAATCTCCTCGCCCGCGCTACTCCCGACGAAGCGAAGTACCTCATCAAACTCGCCACCGGCGATATGCGCACCGGCGTCAAACAATCCCTCGTCGAAGAAGCTATCGCCGAAGCCTGGCCGCCCCCGCCCGGCAACCGCACCTCGACCAAGAGTCCGCCCGCGACAGCGGGCGCCCCGGCAGTCGCCGTCCGTCGTGCATCGATGCTCCTCGGCTCCATCCCCGAAGTCGTCGCCCTTGCCGCCGCCGGCCATCTCGACCAGGCCCGTATGAAGCTCTTCCACCCCATCGGCTTCATGCTCGCCAGCCCCGTCCAGTCCAC
>PMAD01000226.1:10716-14360 GCA_003152415.1 Acidobacterium sp. | reverse complement strand
TAGGTGACGGCTTCCCTGCCCTGGCGGCGACGCATATAAGGATGCATCATTTTTCCGACGATCGGCCCGGGCCGGATGATGGCGACCTGGACGACGAGGTCGTAGAAGCGGTCGGGGCAATTGCGCGGGAGGGAGGCCATCTGCGCGCGGCTTTCGATCTGGAACATGCCGACGGTGTCGGCGCGCTGGAGGACTCGGTAGACTTCCGGATCTTCGGGGAGGTGGGCGAGGGACACGGGGACGCCGTAGTGCTCGGGAATGAGGGTGAGGCAGTCTTTGATGACGGCCATCATGCCGAGGCCGAGGAGGTCGACCTTGACGATGCCGAGGTCGGCGCAGTCTTCCTTATCCCACTGGACGACGGTGCGGTCGGGCATGGAGGCGCGCTCGAGGGGAACGACGCGGTTGAGCTGGCCCTGGCAGATGACCATGCCGCCGGAGTGCTGGCCGAGATGGCGCGGGAGATCCTGCAGACGCACGCAGAGCTCGAGGTATTTGGCGATGCGCGGATGCTGGACGTCGAAGCCTGCGTGGTGGAAGGAGTTGGCCATGGTGTCGGACTCGCCGCGCCACTCCCACTGGGAGACGAGCGAGGTGAGGCGGCCGAGGGATTCCTGATCGAAGCCGAGGGCCTTGCCGACTTCGCGCGCGGCGGATTTGCCGCGGTAGGTGATGACGTTGGCGGTCATGGCGGCGCCGAGTTCGCCGTAGCGCTGGTAGACGTACTGGATGGCCTGCTCGCGTTTTTCTTCGGAGGGGAGGTCGAGGTCGATGTCGGGCCACTCGCCGCGGTTTTCGCTGAGGAAGCGCTCGAAGAGGAGCTCCATGCCGACGGGATCGATGGCGGTGATTTCGAGGGCGTAGCAGACGGCGGAGTTGGCGGCCGAGCCGCGGCCCTGGATGAGGATGTCGTTGCGCTTGCAGTACTGGACGATGTCCCAAACGATGAGGAAGTAGCCGGCGAAGCCGAGTTTGGCGATGAGGGCGAGCTCGTGATCGATTTGTTTGCGGGCGCGGGCGAGGAGGGCGGGATCGTTTTTGGGGCCGTAGCGGCGGAGGACGCCTTCGTCGGTGCGTTTGCGGAGGAAGGAGTCCATGGATTCGCCGTCGGGGACGGGGTAGTGGGGGAATTCGTAGCCGAGGTCGTTGAGCTGGAATTGGAGGCGCTGGGAGATTTCGAGGGTGTTGGCGATGGCTTCGGGGATGTCGCGGAAGAGGGCGGACATCGCGGCGGCAGAGCGCAGATGGCGGTGGGAGTTGAGGGCGAGGAGGCGGCCGGCGTGGTCGAGGTCGACGTGGTGGCGGATGGAGGTGAAGAGGTCGAGGATTTCGCGGTCGCGGGGTTGGGCGTAGCGGACGCCGTTGGTGGCGACTACGGGGAGCTGCATGGAGCGGGCGAGCGAGAGCGCGGCCTGGTTGCGGGATTCTTCTTCGCGCTCGTGGTGGCGCTGGAGTTCGACGTAGACGTTGTTGGGGCCGTAGAGGCGGGTGAGTTGTTCGAGGAGGGCGCGGCCTGCGGGTTCGCCGCCGGTGGTGAGGGCGGAGGCGAGCGGGCCTTCATCGCCGCCGGTGAGGCAGATGAGTCCTTCGGCATATTGGGCGAGGTCGTCGTGAGTGGCTGCGCCTTCGGCCTTGGTGGGCTCGCGCATTTTGAATTGCGTGATGAGCTGGCAGAGGTTTTGATAGCCGGTGCGGGAGGCGCAGAGGAGTGGTAGGCGGGCTGGTTCATTCGGGTGCTGATTGGGGAGCCAGGGCGCGGGTGTGAGGCGGGGGCCGAAAGCGGTGATGGAGATTTCTGCTCCGACGTGGGCGCGGATTTTGTTGCGCTCGCCTGAGGTGTGCATGCGCGCGGAGCCGTAGAAGCCGTTGCGGTCGAGGAGGGCGATGGCGGGGATTTCGAGTTCCTGGGCGCGGGCGATGAGGTCTTCGGGCTGGGAGGCTCCTTCGAGGAAGGAGAAGGCGCTGGCGGCGTGGAGTTCTACGTAGCTGGCTTTTTTATCGGGACGTGGCGCGGGCGGAGGAGCGGTTTCAGTCATAGAGCTCCTCGATGCACCAGTCGTCTGTGGTTGCGGGGCGCATGGGATTGCGGGTGATCGAGCAGCTGATGGTCGCGCCCGAGTCGGCGCGGGCGACGAGGTCCCACTTTTCCATCGACCAGCATTCGACGCCCCACCAGTTGCCGGAGAAAAACCAAGGGCCCCAGGCGCGCTCGACGGTGTAGCGCTGGTTGCGGAAGACGAAACTGGTGGGGCGGCGCTGGTGGAGGGTGACGGTGACGGGTTCGGGCGGGCGCAGACGGCGACGCGCGGAGCGGGCCTGGCCTTGCGGGGCAGGGACGGCGGCGGAAGTTGCGGGGATGGCGAAGGGTTCCATGCGAAAGGCGTCGGGGCGGTGGGTGTCTTCGAGGACGGCGCGGCCGATGCGCTGCTCACCGACGAAGGAGCGGATGCGGGCGAGGGTGACGTCGAGGCGGGCGGGCTCGGGAAGCTGCGGGGAGAAGAGGCCGAGCTGGACTTTGCTGGTGTTGCCGGGATCCGCGGTGAGGGTGACGGAGAGGATGGCGGCGGAGGGCGGGTGCGCCTGGAGGTCGAGATGGAGGAGACGGAGCCAGAGTCTGCGGTCGTTATTCGGGAGCGCGGGGCGGACGGTGCGGGTGTGAGTGCTGCCGCCTTCGAGCGCGAGCGTGACGGTGACGGAGGCGAGGGCGAGAATTTGTGCGGTGGCGCGGACGATGAGGTGGTCGAGGAGGACACCGAGGACGAAGAGGAGCGAGTCGAGGAGTTCGACCGGGGAGTCGAGTTCGATGCGTTCTTCGAGGGTGAAGGGCGGGTCGGCGGGGACGAGGAGATGCGGGGCCTGGCCTCGGGCGAGNNGCGCCGAGGGTGGCGATGCCCCAGCGGGCGAAGGTTTCTGCGTGTTCGGGAGTGAGCGGGAGGACGGAGAGCGGGAGTGGGGCGAGGATTTTTTGTTCTTCTCCGGGCGGGATGACGGCGGTGCGAACAGGCATGCTGCGGGCGAGGCAGAGGGCGGCGTCGAGGTTGGTGCTGACGATGACGGTGGCGTGGATTCCGAGGACGCGAACAGATTGCAGGAGCTTTTGGGCGAGCTTTTCGGGAGGGCCGATGAGTTTTTCGGTTCCGGCAATGTCGAGAATCACCCCATCATGCCAACACCGGGCATGCTGGGGACCCCGATGGACGGCGCAGAAATGCGTGTCGGACATTTCCGTGGGACTGGGGTTGGGCGTCAGACATTCGACGCGTGGAGAAAATTGGCTGGCGCACTGGAGCAGCGCGGCGCGGGCACTGGCTTCTTCTGCGGGGGAGCGCGGGAGGAGAGCGACGGAGGGGAAGACTTCAAGCTCGGCGCGAGTGAGGCCGGCTTCGATGCCGAGGGCGTGGGCGCGGGGGTTCGAGGAGCAAACCCACTCGCGGGGTGCGGTTCCTTCCAGGACGGCGACGGGGCTTTCGCGCAGCTGCGGGCGAAGACGCAGCATGGCCTGCGCGGGAAATTCGCGGACATAGAGGCAGGCGTAGAGGGCGGTCATTTGCGTGCTGCCTTTTCGGAGGTGAGTGAGCGCGTGGCGGACCAGGGAGTTCGACTTTGCCAGAGGATGCTGTGGTCGCTTTGGGGCGGCTTGCGGC
>PMAD01000226.1:0-10682 GCA_003152415.1 Acidobacterium sp. | reverse complement strand
CCCATGTCGAGGACGATGGCGCTGAATCCGCCGGCCTGGAGGAGCAGGTCGGTGGCGCGGAGGGCCTGGTCGAGCCTGGACCATGGCTTGCGAGGACGAGGGAAAGAAGAGTTTAGAGTTTGGAGTTTAGAGTTTAGGCCGTGCGGTGGCGAGGGAAGAATTTCTCTCGCGTGTTGTCTGACTTTTGGCACCGGCTCGGCGCAGCGGGCGGCGAAATACTGGGGCACCGGGCTCGGGGCACGGGGTGCAGGGTGCAGGGAGCCAGAGTTTAGAGTTTGGAGTTTAGAGTTTAGAGCGGCCGTTTTCCCATCTGCCAAAACCGGGGAGATATGGGGTTCGTGTGCACCAAAGCCGGGGAGGGTGAGTTGCTGAGGTTGCGGACCGCAGCGGATCCAGAGCAGGCGGTCGAGGTCGACGCCGATGGCGGCAGCGGATTCGGGATGGAGAGTGTCGGAGACGTCGATCCAGGCGCAGACGCGGCCTGCGTTCGTGAGTCCGGCAACGAAAGAGAGCGCGAGAGAGGTGCGTCCGGAGCATTCGGGTCCGGCGAGTTCGGTGATGGCGCCGATGAGAAGGCCGCCGCTGAGCGCGTCATCGAGCACGGGAATGCCGGTGGACGCGGTGGGGCGAATGACGCGCGGGGCTGGAGTGAGCGCGGAAGGAATGCGGTTGGCGAGGGCAGCTTCGATCTGTTGGCGGAGGGCGGCGGCGGAAGGCATACGAGCTACTTTCGCCTTATCTTCGCCTATCGGGAGGGAGGGGGGCAAGGGGGATTTGCACAGCGGGCTAAGTGATTCATTGAAAATCGGTTAGCTAAAAGAGGATCAGAAAAAGCGGGCAGCGTGATGATGGGCTTCTTTCCCCAAAAAGGGAAAGGGCGGTACTTCGGGACTGGGGTGGGACTCGAAACCGATTGATAATCTGCCGCAAAAAGTATCCGCTACTTGCTATGGGGTGAACCTGGCTGCCGGAAGTGGTTTTTTGGCGGCTTATGCCAATCAATCCATACTTCCGGTTTAGTCCACGCTCGTAAGACTGCTAGTCCCAAGAGTTCTCAGCAGCGAGTCTGCGATGACGCACCAATTGACTTGAGATGCCATTGGCCGATCAACTATATGTTGACAAGGCCAGCAATGATAGAAACCCCTAAACCGAAGGCGCTCGAAGACTTTCCGAAATTTGTCGTGACCGCCGTGCGGCCAGTTGCGACGCCCGAGGGCGGATATTCCGAGTTCGAAATCGAGGGTCGTTTCGACGCGATCCTTGAGGATCGTTTCGACCAAATCGTCGAAGGAGCAGGCCCGCGATGGTTCTGGCTTTTGTTCGGCGAGCGCGGATGCCTCACCCCTATGCTGAAGTCCTTCGACAAACAAACGAGGACTGCGATTCTCACCTGTCACGAAAAGGCGCAGCCAAAAGTGATCGGATTGGAGTTGGCCTATCTCAGCCCGTACTGGCAGGCCTTTCATGTCTGGATGGCGCTCGACCCAAACTGGAGCTGGGAAAGAAGGCAATTTCAGGGAACCGATGCTGTCGCAGAAGACTACGAAGCTAACGAGGTATCCATCGTAGATGGGCGCGAGGTGAGGGTATGGACGAAACTGGAACCAACAGGAGTAAGCAGGGGGCAGAGTCGACATTATCCGGCGACCGACCAAACCCTGCCTGTCGCTTCTGTTACTCGGCTAATTCCCGGGGCGTGGGGTCACGAGCACTGCGAATTGTGTCACGAGCATATCGATGCCGGGATGTTCGGATATTGTGACCCGGATGAGCGCTGGATGTGCGAGAACTGCTATGAACGATATGTAGCGCGGCACGATCTCGCCTTCGTGGGCGGGCTTTAGACGTACGAATGGCTCCGTCCCAGTCCGACATTTCTCGAACTATTGGCGAAATCAGGCCTGGCGTGCTCAATTTCCGTGAGTAGTGACTGGATGCTTTAGGATCGCTTGCAGTGCTCACGCTTGAAACTCCCGTCCAGTTTGTGAAAGGCATTGGCCCCACCATCGCCAAAATGTTGGCAGAAAAGGGGGTTGCGACGGTTGAGGACCTGCTGCTGCACCTGCCTTTCCGGTACGAGGACCGGCTGAATCCGCGAGCGCTGAACGAGCTGAAACCGGGCGAAATGGCGAGCGTGATTGGCGAGGTTCGCGGCGCTGTGCTGCTGCGGACCAAAAGAATGCCCATTTTTGAGATGACGGTTGGGCAAGGAATCTCCTCGATGAAGTGCATGTGGTTCTACGGCACGTATCTTGAGGGCAAATTCAAGCCAGGACAGTTGGTTGCGCTATTCGGGAAAGTGGAGGCGTCGAAGTCAGGACGCGGTTTCAAGATGATCCAGCCGCAGTTTGAGGTGCTGCCCGATGGGCACGATGATGCGCTGGATCGGATTCTCGAGGTCGGCCGAATCACGCCGGTGTACGAGTCGCTGAGCGGCAGCAAGCTGGCATCGCGATGGATTCGGCGAACGGTTTGGAATGTGCTGGAAGAGCTGAAAGGGATTCCAGAAACGCTGCCGCGCGAGATGCCGGAATCGGTTCTGACGCGGCTGGATTTGCTGAGCCGCGAGCAGGCGCTGCGCGAGGTGCATTTTCCTCCGGCTGGAACGGCGATGGCGCAGTTGCAGGCCGCGGCAACGCCGGCACATCGGCGGCTGATTTTTGAGGAGCTGTTTTACCTGGAGCTTGGGCTCGAAGTAAAACGGCGGCGGTTCCAGGAGAAAACGGGAATCGCGTTCGAGACGAGCGAGAGAGTACGGGCTGCGCTGCGGGCGATTCTGCCATTTCATCCCACGGCGGCGCAGAAACGCGCTTTGGGCGAAATTGCCGGCGACATGCGGCGTGCTGCGCCGATGCGGCGGCTGCTGCAAGGCGATGTTGGTTCGGGCAAGACGATCGTTGCGCTGCAGGCGATGCTGATCGCGATTGAGAACGGACGTCAGGCGGCGCTGATGGCTCCGACGGAGATTCTGGCGACGCAACATTATTTATCGGCGAAGCGGGTGCTTGAGAAGGCCGAGCACAAATATCGGATCACGCTGCTGACGGGGTCGCTCGATGAGGATCGGAAGCGCGCGGCACGGCGCAAGATTCATCAGGGCGAAGCGGATCTGGTGATTGGGACGCATGCGCTCATCGAAGAAAAAGTCGAGTTCGCGAAGCTGGGCCTGGTGGTGGTCGATGAGCAGCATCGTTTTGGCGTGCTGCAGCGGTTCCGGCTGATGAAGAAAGATGGCGCAGAACCGGATGTGCTGGTGATGACGGCGACGCCGATTCCGCGAACGCTGGCGCTGTCGCTGTATGGCGATCTGGACCTGAGCGTTCTGGACGAGTTGCCGCCAGGAAGAACGCCGATTGTGACGCGGCTGGTGACGGATGAGCGCGCGGATGAGGTTTGGGAGTTTGTGCGGAAGCAGGTCGCGAAAAAACATCAGGCGTACGTGGTGTATCCGGTGATTGAAGGTCCGAAGGACGATCAGCCGGAACTGGATTTCGCTTTGCCGGATGAAGTTGAGGAACCGGAAAAAAGCAAATCGGCGAAGAAGTCTGCGAAGAAGGCACAAAGCGAGGCGCTGTTTCCGAAGCTGCCGCTGAAGTCGGCAACCGATATGTATGAGCGGTTGCGGACGCAGGAACTCGCCCGTCTGCGCGTGGGCTTGCTGCATGGGCGACTCGACGCGGATGAAAAGGAAGTGGTGATGCGGCGCTTCCAGCGCGGCGAGATTGACGTGCTGATTGCGACGACGGTGATCGAAGTGGGCGTCGACGTGCCGAATGCGACGGTGATGGTGATCGAGCATGCGGAGCGGTTTGGGCTGGCGCAGCTGCATCAGTTGCGAGGACGCGTCGGTCGCGGCGGCGCGAAGTCGTACTGCATTTTGATGACGGGCGGAAAAATTTCTCCGCATGCCGAAGAGCGGTTGGCGGCGATGGTGCGCACGCAGGATGGTTTCGAGCTGGCGGAGTTGGATCTGGAGCTGCGTGGNNCTGGCGAAGCTGGAGTCGGCGCGCTTTGTGCAGAAGGCCAGCGAAGAGGCCACTGCTGAAGAGCGAGCGCGGGTTGCGGCTCGGTTGAAGGATACGTGGCAGCGAAGGTACGGCCTGGCCGAAGCGGGATAGGACAGGTTTTTCTACGGCTCCGTGAAAATGGACGAAGGAGAATTACGATTTTGAAAATGAAACAACCCAGGATTTCTCTCTGCCTGTTGTTCGCCCTTGGTTTTTACGCTGCTGGATGCCCTGCCCGGGCGCAACGTGAGGCGCCAGTGGAGATTGTGGCGAGCCATACCTTCGGGCTGAAGACGGCGCAGGGTGCGGCGGAGATGCCGTTCGACGTGTCGCTCGAGTGGAACCAGCCGCAGCCGCAGGTGGTGCGCGCGGTGGTGATGTTCCACGGCAAGGGGCGCGATGTGGATGGGTATTACAAGTCAACGCTGCGGGCGGCGGAGGGGGCGGGTGGCGATGCGGCGGCGACCTCGATTGTGGTGGCTCCGCAGTTTCTGAACGAGGAGGACGCGCGGGCGCACCATCTGCCGGACGGCGTTTTGCGCTGGCGCGAGGGGACGTGGGAGGCGGGGACGGAGGCCGCGGGTCCGGTGGGGCTGAGCGCGTATGAGGTGATCGACGCGATTGTGGCGCATCTGGCGGACCGGAAGTTTTTTCCGAACCTGAAAACGATTGTGCTGGCCGGGCACTCGGGCGGCGGGCAGGCGATGCAGCGGTACGCGATGGTGGGCCGGGCGGAAAGCGTGGCGGCGGGGATTCATCTGCGGTATGTGGTGGCGAATCCTTCGTCGTATTTTTATTCCGGCGACGAGCGGCCGCGGTTCGATGGGCAGAAATTTCAGTTCGAGGCGGCAAGCGAAAAGGAGTGCCGGAATTTTAACCACTGGAAGTATGGTCCGCTGGATGTGCATGAGGAGTACGTGCAGAAGAGCGCGGCGGCGGGATGGCAGGGGCTCGAAGATGCGTATGCGCGGAAGGATGTGGTGTATCTGCTGGGGACGGCGGACGTGGATCCGCACGAGAAGGACCTGGATGTGAGCTGCGCGGGGGAGATGGAGGGTCCGAGCCGGTTTCTGCGCGGGCAGGCGTACTATGCGTGGCTGCACGGGCGTCATGCCGCGGAGTGGAACCAGCGGATGTGGTTTGTGCCGGGGGTCGCGCACTCGGCGGGGAAGATGTTTACGTCGGAGTGCGGGGTGGCGGCGCTGTTTGAGCGGAGTTCTTGCCAGGATCAATGAGGGAGCTGGTGCGGCGACGGATCTGCGCCTGACGGGGCTGATTGCTGCAAGGAGGCCGATGCGGCCCGATCCTCCGCCTGGACAGTGTGCTTTTTGGCGCTGGTCGAGGTGGCCATCCTGGCTTACGCAGGATGGGGCACCCGGTTTGAACGGACTCGGCTGGAAAGGCCGAGTCCCCTCGAGTTACCGGGCGGGATGTTCGTTGGCGAGGATGAAGTCCGCGGTGTACTTGTGGAGTTCTTCGAGGGCGGGCACGGTGACGTAGACCATGTGGCCGGTCTCAAAGAAGTGGTAGCTGATGTTGGCCTGGAGCTTGGCAGGAATCTGGAGGTGCTTCATCTCATAGGTGGCGCCGAAGAAGGTGGTGCCAAGGTCGTAGTAGCCGCCCATGAGCATGATCTTGAGTTTCGGGTTGCGCTTCATGGCGACGGAGAGATCGGGCATGACGTTGACGCTGGCATCCCAACCGCGGCCTCCGGGCGGCGTGTGCTCCAGGGCCCAGTGGAAGTCGGGTCCGTAGGCACTGGGTTTGTAGGTGAGGTCCTGGCCGTAGTGGAGGACATCGCGGGTGTAGTGGTTGACGGCCGCGTCGTAGGGTGCTGATGTGGCGCTGCCGAAGGGGTCGTAGTCGGCCTCGGCGCTGAGGGGATCGAGGTCGGGGCCTTCGTAACGCGTGTCGAGACGGCCGGTGGTGATGCCGAGCTCGCTCTGCAACTCTTTGGAAAATTCGGAGCCGCTGACGCGGAGGTCGGCCTTGTACCAGTAGGCGGCGGCGACGCCCGTGAAGCTTTCGAGTTTGGCGGCGACGGCGTGTTTCTGGTCGTCGGGCAGGTCGGCGCCCTGGAGCAGCGCGGAGGCGTACTGGCCGAGGCTGAACTGCTCAACATCTTTGAGGAAGGGCTCGATGTCGGCGGACTGGTTGGGGACGTGATGGTGATACCAGGCGGTCGCGGCCATGGAGGGCAGCGTGAGGAAGTAGCCGTTATCGGTGCCGGGATTGCCCTGCGGGCCGTCGGCGCTGTCGTCGAAGTTGAGGATCTGCGAGAGGAAGACGGAGCCGTTGAGGTCGATGCCGCTCTGCTGCAGGAGGAAGGTGAGGACGGCGGTGCGGGTGGTGCCGTAGCTTTCGCCGAAGAGGAACTTGGGGTTGTTCCAGAGGTCGTATTTGGTGAGGAAGCGATGGACGAAGCGGCTGAAGGCGCGGCCGTCGGGATCGGTTCCGAAGAAGGCTTTGGGGGCGTCTTTGCCGAGGACGCGGGAGAAGCCGGTGCCGGGCGCGTCGATGAAGACGAGGTCGCTGGCGTCAAGGAGGCTGTACTGGTTAGCGACGAGCGAGTAGGGCGCAGCTTCCTGATGCTCGACGTTGGGCAGCACGATGCGCACGGGTCCGAAGGCGCCCATGTGGAGATACATGGTGGAACTGCCTGGACCGCCGTTGTAGATGAAGGTGACGGGGCGGGAGCCTTTCGGAGCGTCCTTTTTGAAGTAGGCGACGTAGTACATGCGCGCGGTGGCGGGCTGGTCTTCGATTTTGGTGGGGAGATCGATGTCGGAGCCGGGAAGGTATTTGCCGTCGAGGCCGATCATGGCGTCCTGGGAGTCGGAGGAGCCGACGGTGAGGGTGCCGGCGATGGCGCGGTAGTCGATGGGCTGGCCGCCGATGGTGACGGAGCCGTCGGTGATGGAGTCGGCGGGGAGTTCGGCGGATTTGGCGGGTTCGGATTTGGCGGTGTCTGATTTGGCGAACTCTGGGGATTTGGGTTTTTCGTCTTTGGGGCTTTGGGCGATGGCGAGCGGGGCGGCGAGAAGCGCGGCGAGGGTGCAGGAACAGAGGTGCCGGATCATTGCGTGGGAAGGCCTCCTGGGAGTTTTGCGGAGTTTGGAGAAGTATAGCGGGTGGTGCAGCCGNNAGCCGGGAGCTGGGAGCGATTGGCGCTGTGCTCATTTCGAGTACAGCTGTACTCGAAATGAGTACGGCGCGGTGGTGCTGGCGGCTATGCGTGGTTATTTTGGGCGGAGGAGGGGCTGGAACTCGGGGTGGGTTTCGAGTATGTGCTTCGCCACGGGGCACAGGACATCGACGCGGAGGTTATGGTCTTTGGCGTATTGGAAAGCAGTCGTGACCAGTTCGAGGGCGAGGCCGCGGCCGCGGAGTTGCTCGGGGACTTCGGTGTGCCAGAGGGTCATCCAGCCGTGGCCGTCGGTTTCGAATTCGAGATAGCTGGTTTGGCCGTCGTGTTCGATCTCGAAACGGCTGCGGGTGACCTGGGTTGGGTTGTCCACCGTATCCTCCTTTGCCGTTGATGATAGCGAGGGACTGGTTCCTGAAGAAGTTCAGGAGCGTGGCGGTGGACGGTGTGGAAGAAGCTCCTTGTGGTTTCGCTTCAGGTAATCGATGACCTGCTCCTGAAGGCTCGCCAGGTCCCGGATGATTTGAGCGACATCGTTGGGCGAGACCGCGCCTGCGGCGTCATAACTGGCGGCGTTTCGCTTTTGCGAATGCGCTTTGAGCTTGCGCACCCATTTCTCGCGCGCAGTGTTGTCCTGCGAGGTCAGCGTGTAAGCCAGGCTTTCGATGACTCGCTGGTGGTGACCCTGGCCGGAGGCGACGCGAAAACCGTTGGCGCGAAGGGCAATGTTGGTGAGGGTGAGGATTCCGTTGTAGGCGGCCTGGAATCGGAGATCGTCCGAGATGCCCTCGACCTTCAGGTCTCTCAGAGAGCGATCGACGATGCTGAAGAGATCGGCAATCTCTTTCGGGCTGGTGGGCTCAGCTTTGTACCATCCGAGTTGCGAGAGCTTTTCTAAAGTCATCTTCGGCGCCAATCAGGAAGACTTTGCTCGTGTTCTTCAGGGATCGCAGGAAATGATTGCCTGCGCGGTATCTCTGCTTCAGGTCTTTCAAAGAATAAATGGTCGGGTTCACGGGGCGCCGCAGCTGTTTTTCTAACGGACTGACTGCGTCGAGGACGTCGTCCAGGGAGACGCGCCCGACGACCATGAGGTCGATGTCGCTGGCGGCTTTGTCGTCGCCGCGGGCTACGGAGCCGTAGACAAAAGCAAAATCGATTTTCCGCGAGAGGGGCGAAAGGGCTTTCTTCAGCAGTTCGAAGACGCCCGTCGTTTTTGCGAGGAGGGCGCGGAGCTCGGGAAAGATGGGGTGGTCGCGATTCGCTCGGTAAAAAACCTGGCTGCCGAGGACGGAACGCACGATGAGGCCGGCATCGGCGAGGCGGGCGAGTTCGCGCTGCACTGTGCCGACGCTGGTGGCGATTTGACGGGCGATTTGACGGGTGAAGAATGACTCATCGGGGGCCCCGAGGAGGAGCGCCAGGATCTGGCCGCGGGTTTGGCCGAGAAGCAGATCTCCGATGGATGGGGTTGCTGTACTCATTTTGAGTACAATTGTACTCAAAATGAGTACGGAGCGGGAAACAATGTTGCGAGGTTCTCACTTTGATAGGGATCGTGTTCTTCTTCGATCATCAAGGTACGTGTTCTTGAAAGCGTCTGCCCACTTCAAATATCTCAATTCGCTAAACACTTTTCCGATGAAGAGGATAGTCGAGAGCGCAGCCATGTTAGCGGCGTTTAGAGCATCGGCTGCGACGCCTTTGTCCTTATCTTTAACGCGAACTCCGACACTCATTTCAACGAGTTCATCTTCGGCCTTATGGTGATGGCTCTCAATCTCGGAGCCTTGGCGTTGGGTCTCTATGCTTCGAGCCAAGGACGCCCACGCCCCGTGTACATAGGCAGCACTACTTTGGTAAGTGGAGTAATAGAGAATTCGGGTCGCGTCAAACGTGCCCATTGAGAATTTCTTCTTTATTTTCTCGTCGACAGCCTCGGCACGCTTCAGAAGCCCGATCGATATCCAGTCGTGTCCCCTGCCGTAGCGGCTCGCGATCGAGCCATCAGGCAAGATGCGGGTCTTCGCCTGATCATGTGCCTTCCGCAGTTTCTGCTGGAAAGCAGCGCTGTAGGCAGGGGCAATTTCTGGCCGAAATTTCTGCAATTCTTCGAACTCGCGCCACGCGCGAAACGCGTTGTACTGGATATAATCGAGCGCCATATCCGTCCCCGAGAGCAAGATGAACTCCGCGTTTATGATCTTCTCGACCATGACTCTGACTAGGGCGAAGGCATCGTCGGCCATCAGGTTGCGCGCCAAGCTCCGCGCGGCGGCAAATGTTCTCTCCGCTCTCAGCAAAAGAGCGTAGGCAATCACATATTCGAAGCCCAGCGGCTTGAGGACCGTCTTTTCGGTCCACAACATGTGCTGTAGCTATCGGCCGAGTCTTCGTCCGGAGGCTAACTCGAATTCAAGGAGCCGAGATTGTGCTAGAAGTTTCGTGCTTTGTATGATCAAGGAGGACCCTCTGTTGATCTTAGGTTATTTCGCGGAGCGTTCGGTCTTTAACGTCCCAAACCGCCGCGGGCCCCGGCCTTCCATCGGGTACTTAATTCCTCTGCACTCCAATCTTTCTCGGTAGCACCGACTTCGCGGTATCGCACGAAAAAGCCCGGCATTTTTGCCGGGCTCTCTCTTTGAGTTGGCGCGGAGCGCGGTTGCCTGGGCGGCTAGCCCTCGGCGGCGGGGGATTCTTCGACGGCTTTGGTTTGGGCGACGGTCCAGGTTGGGTCGCCTACTTTGAAGCGGGCGAATCTGCGGACCGTGATGTTCTCGCCGAGTTTGGCGACCTTCTGGGCGATGTGCTCNNGCTGCTCGAGCAGGCAGACTTCCTCGTAGAACTTGGTCATCTTGCCCTCGACGATCTTTTCGATGACGGGAGCGGGCTTGCCGGTGGCGGCGGCCTGGGCGCGATAGACGTCCTTCTCGCGGGCGAGGTCCTCCGCGGTCACGTCCTCGCGACGGATGTAGCGGGGGTCGGTGGCGGCGATGTGCATGGCGATGTCTTTGAGGAGCTCCTGGAAGTCCTCCGTGCGGGCGACGAAATCGGACTCGCAGTTGACCTCGACGAGGACACCGATTTTGCCGCCGGCGTGGATGTACTGGCCGACCGCGCCCTCGTTGGTGGTGCGGGAGGCTTTCTTCTGGGCGGAGGCCATGCCGCGCTTGCGCAGAACGACGAAGGCGTCCTCCATGTTGCCCTTCGTTTCCTGGAGGGCCTTGAGGCAGTCGCCCATGGGCGCGCCGGATTTTTCGCGGAGTTCTTTTACGAGCTTTGCATCGATCTTCTCAGTCACCGTAGACACCTTGATTCACCTTTTCTTTCATCTTTTCATCCCGGGGAGGTTCCCGCAATGTGCGGGGCCTTCGGCGGGATGTTGCTTTTCAAACCCGCAGGGGCTGAAGCCCCTTCTTGCTGGCTTCGTTATGGCCCGACTGAAGTCTGGCCCTGATACGAACCCCATTGCGGTCTCTCCGAAGAACTGAGTTTTCCTCAGGCTCTGAAGTCGGGCCCTGATACGA
>PMAD01000250.1 GCA_003152415.1 Acidobacterium sp. | reverse complement strand
ACGTTGCGAGTACTTCAACCGCTAGGGCCAGCGCTGCCGCTCCACCACCCTGCGCGGCCAGAACTGCTGCTTCACCCACAGCCCGCGTAACCGCCGCGCCAAACGACCGGCTATCCCCCTCACCCCCCGCACCAGGCGCCAAAAGGCCCAGGCGAACTGGCTCATTTTCATCAACATGCCACAGTCCAAAACAGCCCTCCAGCAAATCCTGTCAGATCAGGGACTTGCCGGAGTCCCATAGGCAGGGGGGAGGGGGGTGGTGTTTCGGTGCCCGGATCCCGGATCCCGGTGCCCGCGGCCCTTCAGCCGCGCAGATTCATGTAGCCGCCGTCCAGCGGATAATCGACGCCCGTCACGAAGCTGGCTTCATCCGAACACAGCCACATCGCCAGGCTCGCCACTTCTTCCGGCTGCGCCATGCGTCCAATCGGCTGCGCCTGACCCAGCTTCTCCATCATCTCGGCCTCGCGGCCAGGATAGTTCTTCGCTACGAACCCATCGACGAACGGCGTGTGGACGCGCGCAGGAGAAATGGCATTGCACCGAATCTTGTGCACAAGACAGTCCCTGGCAACCGAGAACGTCATCGCCAGCACCGCGCCTTTGCTCGTCGAATACGCAAATCGATCCGGCAAACCGGCGCTGCCCGCAATCGACGCCATGTTCAGGATCACGCCACCACCCTGCTGCTGCATGTGCTCGACAGCAGCCCGCGTGCAGAGATACACGCCGCGCACATTGATCCTTAAGATTCGGTCGAAGTCCTCTTCACTCGTGCTCGTGATCGACCCGACATGCGCCACGCCAGCGCAGTTCACCAGGATGTCGACTCGACCCTGCGCAAACACCGCGTCGAACGTCTTGCGAACGCTCACGGCATCGGAAACGTCGCAGCCAAACGCCTGCGCCTTTCCGCCTGAATCCGCAACCGCGTGAGCAGTGGCGACCGCACCTTCTTCGTTCCAATCGAGGACAAACACCGTCGATCCGTGGCTCGCAAAGCGCTTGGCAATCGCCAGCCCAATGCCACTCGCGCCACCTGTAATAATGGCTGTCTTGCCGCTCAGCAGGCGCGAGCTTTGCGATGTCGCTTCACTCATGGCTTTTCACAATCCGGCATGCACCGAGAATTGTAGTGCTCGCTGCATCTCAGCTCGCCCACAATGCGGTACGCCGAAGATTCACTCTGGAGAACCGACTCCCTTGACTGAGCTCCGCATCACCGACGTCCGTGTCATCGATCTTCGCTTTCCCACTTCGCGGGAAAGCATCGGTTCTGACGCGGTTAACAAAGATCCCGACTATTCCGCCGCTTATTGCATCCTCGAAACGAATCGCGACCTGCGCGGCTTCGGTCTCACCTTTACCTGCGGTCACGGCAACGATCTGTGCTGCGATGCCATCCGCTATCTGTCTCGGTACGCCACCGGCCGCACGCTCAGCTCCATCACGGACGATCTCGGCGCGTTCAGCCAGCAGCTCACCGGCGACACGCAGTTCCGCTGGCTCGGCCCGGAAAAGGGAGTCATTCACCTTGCAACCGCCGCACTGATCAACGCTGTGTGGGATCTTTACGCCCGAGCTGAAAGCAAACCGCTCTGGCAGCTTTTGGCCGATATGGAGCCCGAACGCATTGCCAGCCTCGTCGACTTCCATTACATCAACGACGCTCTCACCCGCGACGAAGCCGTCTCTCTGCTCCAGGAACGCCGCGCAGGTCAGGAGAAACGTCTCGAACACCTCCGCAACCATGGGCTTCCCGCTTACACCACTTCGGTCGGCTGGATCGGATTCAGCGACGAGAAAATCTCGCGCCTCTGCGACGAAGCTCTCGCCGCAGGCTGGACCCACTTCAAGCTCAAAGTCGGCGGCGATCCGGATGACGATCGTCGTCGTGCGCGGATGGTGCGCTCGAAAATCGGCTCGTCCAACCGAGTCATGATGGACGCCAACCAGAAATGGGACGTCGAAGAGGCGATTCTCCGCACGCGCGAACTGCAGCAGTTCGATCCCTGGTGGATGGAAGAGCCAACCAGTCCTGACGACGTTCTCGGCCACGCCCGCATCCGCCGCGAAGTTCCTGGCGTCCGCATCGCGACCGGTGAGCACTGCCAGAATCGCATCCTGTTCAAGCAGTTCATGCAGGCACAGGCCATCGACGTCTGCCAGATNNCCGCACGCAGGCGGCGTCGGCCTCTGCGAATACGTCCAGCATCTCGCGGCCTTCGACTATTTGTGCGTCTCGGCATCGCTCGAAAACCGCGTGGTCGAGTTCGTCGACCACCTCCACGAACACTTCGTCGATCCGGTGCGCATCCGTCAGGGACACTATTTGCTTCCCGAAAAACCCGGTTACAGCATCGAGATTTTCCCTGAGACGCTGCGCGACTACAGCTATCCCGATGGCCGCATCTGGAGAGGATGAATGAAACTCGTCTCGTTCGAATTTTTCGCTGAGCGCGCCCCACACGCGGGTCTCCTGCTCGAGGACACCATCGTCGACCTCGCTCCGCTCGGCATCACCGACTCGCTCACTGCGATCCACGCAGGGACAGACGCACTCCAGCAAGCCGCGCAGATGCCGGCTTCGTCGCACATCTCGCCTTCCGCGGTGCGCCTGCTCGCGCCCATTCCGCAGCCGCCGCGCATCTTCTGCATCGGCCTGAATTACCGCGACCACGCCGTCGAATCCAAAATGGAGATCCCAAAAGTTCCTACGGTCTTCCTCAAGCTGCCGTCTGCGGTCATCGGCCCGGAAGAAGCTGTCCGGATTCCCGCCCTCACGAAGCAGCCCGACTACGAAGTGGAATTCGCGATTGTCATCGGCAAAGCCGGCCGCAACATCCCAAAAGAAAACTGGCTAGAGCACGTCTTCGGCTACACCATCCTCAACGACGT
>PMAD01000054.1 GCA_003152415.1 Acidobacterium sp. | reverse complement strand
CGTTGAAGTAGCCGCAGGGGCAGGGGTTCATGGCGGCGGCGAGCATGAAGGCGGCGGGAAAAGTGAGGGACATCGACGCGCGGGCGATGGTGACGTGACGGTCTTCGAGGGGCTGGCGCAGGACTTCAAGAACGTTGCGGGGAAATTCGGGGAGCTCATCGAGAAAGAGCACGCCGTTGTGGGCGAGGGAGACTTCGCCGGGACGCGGAATGGCGCCGCCGCCGATGAGGCCCGCGTCGGAGACGGTGTGGTGCGGGGCGCGGAAGGGGCGCTGGGTGACGAGTCCGGCTTCGGCGTCGAGGACACCGGCGACGGAGTGGATCTTGGTGGTCTCGAGGGCCTCGTCGAAGGTGAGGGGGGCGAGGATCGAAGGGAGCCGGCGGGCGAGCATGGTTTTGCCGGAGCCGGGCGGGCCGATCATCAAGATGTTGTGACCACCGGCGGCGGCGATTTCGAGGGCGCGCTTAGCGGTTTGCTGGCCGCGAACGTCGGCGAAGTCGAGGGCATAGTGTTGGAGCTCGTTGAGGACCTGGGTGGCTTCGACTTTGAAGGCGGGAGTTTGAATGCCGCCGTTGCCGGCCTGGTTGAGCAGGTCGCGGACCTGGAGGAGGGACTCGACGGGATAGACGTTGACGCCCTCGACGACGGCGGCTTCGCGGGCGTTGGCTTTGGGGATGATGAGGTTTTTGATGCCGCGCTCGCGGGCGGCGACGGCGACGGGCAGCATGCCGGGAACGGGGCGGAGGGCGCCGTCGAGGCCGAGCTCGCCGATGAGGAGGAAGTCGGTGAGGTCGCGGAGCTGGAGCGCACCGTAAGCGCCGAGGATGCCGACAGCCATGGGGAGGTCGAAGCCGGAGCCTTCTTTTTTGATGTCGGCGGGGGCGAGGTTGATGGTGATGTGGGTGGTGGGGAGCTCGAAGCCGGAGTTGCGGATGGCGGCGCGGACGCGGTCACGGCTTTCGCGAACGGCGGCGTCGGGAAGGCCGACCGTGTTGAAGTGGTCTTCCTGGGTCTTCATGCCGGAGAAGTCCACTTCGACGTCGATGATGCTGGCATCGATGCCGTANNACGGCGGCGCTGAGGGCTTTGAAGAGCATGGATGCGGATTCTGCGGGGAGTGTAGCAGCGGAGAGACAGGGTTTTCGGTGATGGCGGCGGTTGAGTTGAGGGTTGGGGGAACGTCGGTAATGGATGGTTTTGATGGGAGGCGGCAGGAAGTTACGGGAGTGACTTGCGGCGGGAATCAGAAGGGACTATTTGCGGGTGCTTTATGGAGGGGCGTGTTAGCTTTGGGGGCGCTGAGAAGGTAGTGCAAGGGGGAGGCTATGAGGATCGTCAGGTTGTTGCTTGTAGGAGCAATGGGGACGGCTCTGGTGGGTGCATCAGCGCAGGGAGGGTCGCCGGTCACGCCGGCAGCGCTGGCGGGGGAATGGTCCGGTTCGCTTGCGGGGACGCTGCCGCTGGTGCTGCACCTGCAAGCGGATGCGAGTGGAGCGCTGACGGCGACGATGGATAGTCCAGCGCAGGGAGTAAATGGGCTGGCGGGGGCAAATGCGAAGCTGGCGGGCTCGAGCTTGAGCTTTGAGATTCCGCTGGTGAAGGGCGTATTCACCGGTACGGTGGGTGCGGACGGGAAGACGATCAGCGGAACGTGGACGCAGGCGGCGTTGCAAGGCCAATCGGAGCCGCTGGAGTGGAAGCAGACGAAGACGGCGGCCCAGGCGGCGGCAGAGAGGGCGAAGGTGAAGCCGTCGGCGATTGATGGGGACTGGAACGGGTCGCTGAATGCGGGCGGCCAGACGCTGCGGCTGGCGTTTCATTTCCGCACGGTGCCGGGCGATGCTGGCGACACAATCAGAGGCCTGATGGATTCGCTGGACCAGAATGCGATGGGGATTCCGTGCGGGAAGGTGACCGTGGATGGGCACAAGGTATCGGTGGATGTGCCGGCGGCGAAGGGCACGTATGAGGGGACGCTGAGCGCGGATGGGAAGACAATCATCGGGACGTGGTCGCAGGGGACGCCGGTGGAACTGGATCTGACGAGGAAGTGAGGGCCGTCAGGCGCGATACATGCGGGCGATGATCTGGCGGAGGAGCTCTTCGAAGTCGGGATCGCCATTCAGCAACGCAAAGTCGGGATCGGTGGCGATATTGAGCACCATATAGTCGTGGTTGGCGATCGCGGCTTTCAGGGAGGCGATGGCCTCCCTTTTTCTGCCGAGCAGCGCACAGGTGCGGGCTAGCTCGAAGCCGGAAGACTGGCCGGCGTCGAAGAAATGTTGCTGCGCGACGCGCATGGCTTCGAGCATTCCGCGTTCGCCGCCCTGGGACAAACCGCGCTGAGCCGCGTTGGCGACGGCCAGTAACTGCGCATCGTTGGAGAGGACAGCAAGATGCTTCGATTGATCGACGAAGCCGCGGTAGTCCTTTTCAGCAAAGTCCAGTCCCGCGAGATAGCGGGGAGCGGAGAGAAAGTCGGGCTCCGCCTGCTCGATTTCGCGAAGCTTCTCGACAGCAGGGGCGCGGTCGCCGGCCCAGAAGCGGATGAGGGACTGATCGGAGAGGATGGAGCGGGATGCGGGGTTGAGCTGCTGGGCCTTGTCGATTTCGCTCATGGCTTCGGGGTACCGCCCGAGCATCATGAGGGAGGTGGCATACCAGTGGTGGGCCTCCTCGTCGCGGGGATCGAGCTCGAGGGCGCGCTGATATTCGCCCAGAGCGGCGGGCACTTTCCAGTCCCAGTAGAAGAGCGCAAAGCCGAGCGCGCGATGGGCCTCGGCGAGGGAATCGTCGAGCGCGACGGCTTTGCGAGCGGCGGCGATGGCGCGGGGAAACGCTTCGGAGCGGGGCATGGAGGTGAACTCGGGCATGATGTCGTAGCACTCGGCGAGGCCGGCGTAGGCCTGGGCGTAATCCGAGTCATGCACGACGGCCTGGGTGAAGGCGTCGACGGCCTGATTGAGGCTGCCTTCGGTTCTGCGGCTCCAGTAGTAGCGGCCTTTGAGGTAGAGCTGTTCGGCTTCGGGGTCGGGGCGGTGATGCGCGGGGATGTTCGGACTGCCAGATTCGTGAGTGGGACGGCGGAGGAAGCGAAAGGCATAGAGGGAGATCGCGATGAGGGCGAGGACGAGTACGGCGACGGACAGGAGCGCGGATCGGCGATGAGGGGGCGGCGGAGGTGCGGAAAGCTCAGGTTTGGTATCGAGGCTTGGTTCGGGCGCGGAGACGGGGGGTAGGGCGGAGGGAATCGGTTCGGGGTTAGCAACGGTGGTGGAGTTGAGCCAGAGGGTGAGTTCGTGGGACCAGGCGAAGACGCCACCGCGTTCGCCGGGCAGGCGATGCACGGGGAGGCCGCGTTCTTTTTCCCAGCGTTTGACGGTGCGCTCGTCCCGACCGAAGAAAGCGGCGATTTCCTTCCAGGAGTCTATGCGGCGATTCTCTGCGGGACTCCCAACCGTGCGGGACGACATGATCAGGCCTCAAATTCAGCAGCATGCCCTGCTTATGGCGGGAAGCGGGGCGAGGTGGGATCAGTATAGCGAGGGGGCGGGAGGGGTAAAAGCTGAATTTCCATGAATATGGGCGGGCGAATGTCACGACTTGTCCTGTGTTGACCTTGCATGTCTCTATCGTGGGCCGGGAAGAACGTGCCAAGGTATGTGCGCACCTTGAAACGGCGGTTGATACGAGCATGGCCGCCGCGAATTTTCCCCCCGGGTGAACGGTGCAGCCAGGCGAGGTTCGGGATTCTCCGCCAATTCTTTCTTTGTCTTGAGCGCGACGACAGGTCTCGATGGGCACAAGGGGCTCGACGCTCGGCACACAACCACACAACCAGGTAAAGTCCGGACGAAAACCGGGGAGACTTATGCGCAAATTGAGTCAGGCTTCAACAATGGTTGCAGCGATTGCGATTCTGGCCGCGGGTTGTTCGTCAGGGTCAAGCTCCACTTCCGCCGCTACGTCTGCGTCGAGCGACGGATCGGGCGCGGTTTCGGGAGGGAAGGCCGGGAGTGCGACGTACGTGAGCGGGACGCCGCTTTCGAATCAGCTGACGACGGCGACGATCACGGATCCATCGTTGGGCAACATCGTTGCGGCGACGCTGACGATCCCGGCGGGATGGAAGCTGCAGGGGATCGAGATGATCAGCCCGTGCACGTTTTTGCCGTGGCCGGTGTTTCGCTCCTACTCGCCGGATGGGCTGATGCAGTACCGGATTGAGCCGGTGTTCGGATGGCAGTGGCACCCCAACGCGAAGGGCCCGCTGAACAGCGGGTGCGCGAATATTTCCGGGCAGATGTCGGCGGCAAATTTTCTGCAGTATTACCTGGGGACGGTGCAGGGCGGCGTGCACGTGGTAGGGACGATGACGGTTCCCGCTGCCTATTCGCAGTGGGCGCAGGGACTGGCGGCACAGAAGAACCAGGGCAACAGCCGTGCGCCGGCCGCGATGCAGACGCAGAACACCGCGGACACGGCGGCGCTGCGGATCGAAGTGGTGAACGGGTCGTTCGTGGTGGAGGAGCGGCTGCGGACGGTGGTGGAGTGCTCGATGAGCAACGATCGGAGCACGGCCATGAGCAATGCCCTGTACGGGGGAACGTGCTGGGCGCGGGTGGATGTGCTGACGGCGCCGCAGGGCCGGCTGGATGCGCTGGTGGCGCTGGTGGACAGCAATAATCTGCCACACGGCGTGAACACGCCGCAGTGGACGCAGGCTGCACTGCAGCGGCAGCAGCGGCAGGGCGCGGCGGCGATCGCGGCGCTAACGGCGCAGGAAAAGCAGGAGAGCGCGATGCTCGACCAGCAGTTCCAGCAGATTATGCAGAGGTCGCAGCAGGAACATGCAGCGTTTATGCAGCAGCAGGAGTCGCAGTTCCAGAGTGCGATGAACAACGCGAACGCGTCGATGAACGCGCAGAGCACGGCGGCTTCGGACTGGGTGGATTACTCGCTGGATCAGCAGACGGTAGCGGGGCCGAATGGGACAGCGAAGGTTTCGAGCGCGTATTCGCAGACGTGGACCAACGGGGCGCAGTGGTACCAGACGAACGTTCCCAATTCGAATCCGAACGGCGTGCTGACGGGAAACTGGACGTTGACGACGCAGGTGCACGGGAACGGGCAGCCAAAATGACCGAGCTCACGGAGGAGTTGCTGGCGAACGCGGAACGGTTGTACCTGCTGGCTCGGGGACGAGAGGAAGAAATAGCCAGACGCTATCATTGGAGTGGAGTCTCTGCGATTTTGCAGCAGGGATGGCCCGTGGAGGAAAAGACGAAGTGGCTGATCTGATGAGAACGTCGAACCCGACGCTGAACGGCAAGGTTTTCCAGGGATTCTCAGGCGCGCTGGGCGAAACAATGACGCTGGAGGGCACGGTCAACAAGACCGGGATCCTGCTGCTGTGCGCGGTGGCGACGGCGGCGTGGACGTGGCATCTGGCGATGAATCCGGAAACGCTGCCGCTGGACTACGTGCTGCTGCTGGTGGGTCTGTTCGGCGGATTGATTTTTGCGTTGGTGACGACGTTCAAGAAGACGTGGGCTCCGGTGACGGCGCCGATTTACGCGCTGCTGGAGGGTTTGGTGCTGGGCGGGCTGTCGGCGACGCTGGAGCAGCGGTATCCGGGGATCGCTATTGAGTCGGTGTGCCTGACGTTTGGGACGATGTTCGTGCTGTTGCTGGCGTACCGGTCGGGGATGATCAAGGTGACGCAGAAATTCCGGCTGGGCGTGATTGCGGCGACAGGCGCGATTTTCCTGTTTTACATGGTGGAGTTGCTCCTGGGATTTTTCGGGATTCACTTCGCTTCGGTGAATGGGTCGGGTTGGCTGGGGATCGGAATCAGCCTGGTGATTGTGTGCGTGGCGTCGCTAAATCTGGTGCTGGATTTCGATTTCATCGAGAGCGGCGTGGCGGCGGGCGCTCCGAAGTATATGGAGTGGTACGGCGCGTTCGGGCTGATGGTCACGCTGGTGTGGCTGTACCTGGAGATGCTGCGGCTGATGGCGAAGCTGCGGGGGCGGCGGTAAGGGGCTTCAGGGGCTAAAGCCCGTCTCTTCTCTGCGGCCTAACGGCACGACTGAAGTCGTGCCCTGTTACAAAGCGGATTCTCCGCAAGCTGAAGTTCGTGCGCTCATACGAAAATTGGTCGCCATTCGCGTTCTTCATCGCGTCGGGCTTAGCGGCGTTTTTCGAAGGGGTGCGCGCGGAGCAGGCCTGCGCCTTCGCGGATGGTGACGATCTGATCGGCATCGACGTTGTTCAGGTGATCGACTGCGCCCGAGGGCCAGTGGACTTCGATGGCGTCTACTTTCGTTGACGAGCCGAGGCCGAAGGTGAGGATGAGTTCGCTCGAGGATAGATAGCTGGATCCGCTGCGGAGCATTTGCTTCTGAGACGTTGTGGCGGATTTAACCGAGACCTCAGCGCCGATGCCATCGCGATTGGATTTTGTTCCGATGAGCTTCACGCGGAGCGCGTGATTCGTTGAACCCTGATTGAGGAAGAGCGCTGCGGGGCCGGCGTTGGTAGTGATGATGACGTCGGGTGCGCCATCGTTGTTGATGTCGCCATAGGCTGCGCCGCGGGCGACGCGGGCTGCGTCGAAGGACTGGCCCATGGTTGCGGCGACATCCTGAAAACCCTTGCCGGCGAGATTGTGGTAGAGGTGAGGCGGCTCGGCGAAGTGAATGCGCTGCTGGATGCGCTCGATGCTGTCGTCGAGGTGGCCGTCGGCGATGTAGAGATCGGGCCAGCCGTCGAGGTCGTAGTCGAAGAAGAAGCAGCCGAAGCCGAGAGTGAGGAGCGAGGAGCGGCCGACCTCGGAAGTGGGCGCGACATCGACAAAGAGGCCGTTGCGCTCATTGTGGTAGAGGGCGATCATCTGGTTGGAAAAATTGGTGACGACGAGGCTGGGATAACCGGAGCGGTCGTAGTCGGCAGCATCGATACCCATGCCGGCGCGCGCGACGCCATCTTCGCTGTAGGCAATGCCGGCGGCCACGCCCTGCTCAGAGAATGTGCCATTGCGGTTGTCGATGTAGAGCTTGTTGGGCTGGGTGTCGTCGCTGATGGCGATGTCCGGCCAGCCGTCCTGATTGGCGTCGAGGATGGCGACGCCGAGGCTTTTGGAAGTGGGATCGTAAAGGCCGGTTTTTTTCGTTACATCGGCGAAGGTGCCGTTGCCGTTGTTGCGCCAGAGGCGGACGGATGCGCCGGGGTAGGTTTCGGGCGTGCAGTAGGACTTGGTCTTGCCGTCCATGGTGCAGTAGAGGTCTTTTTCGGGAGACCACTGGACGTAGTTGGTGACGAGGAGGTCGAGGTGACCGTCGCGGTCGTAGTCGACCCAGGCGGCGCTGGCGCTGAGCTCGGGCGCGGTGATGAGGCCGGCCTTTTTCGTAACGTCGGTGAATGTGCCATTGCCGTTGTTACGAAATAAATGATTCTGACCATACGCTGTTACAAATAAGTCGTCGTAGCCGTCGTTGTCGTAGTCGCCGACGGCGACGCCCATGCCGTACATGGGGATGGCGAGACCGGCTTTCTTCGTAACGTCGGTGAAGGTGCCGTCGTGGTTGTTGTGGTAGAGGACAGGCGTGGAGACAAGGCCTGGATGGCCAGGCCAACCGGTTCCGTTGACGATGAAGATGTCCTGCCAGCCGTCGTTGTCGTAGTCGATGAAGGCGACGCCGGGGCCGAGGGTTTCGGGGAGGAATTTTTTGCCGAAGGCGCCGTTGTTGTGGGTGAAGTGGATGCCGGCTTTTTGGGTGATGTCAACGAAGCGGATTGGGCCGGAGGCGGCGCTATTTCCGGGGGCGGCGAACGGGGCGGCGACTGCGAGAAGCGTAGCCAGGGCAAATGCGCGGAGGGGAAGCATCGACAAGACATGGTAACGGGTTCGCACGGATGGTGGCATCCACCCGCAGGTGGATTGAGCGAGGAAACGCGCGAACGCGGCGAAGGTGCCGGAGACAAATCCTCAGTGGTTGGGTGTGTAGAGGGCGAAGACGGCTCCCTGCGGATCGGCGATGACGGAGAAGTTGCCGGTGCCTTCGATCGCCATGGTGGGGACGAGGACCTTTGCGCCGAGCTGGGCGGCCTTCGCGGTCTGGGCTTCGCAATTGGCGGACTGGATGTAGGCCAACCAGTGGGGCGGGACGTTGGGCGTCAGGTGGCGCGAGGGCGGAAGCCCTCCGATGAATTCGCCGTGGTTCTTGATGTGGAGGTAGCCGTTGGGGTCGTTGTCTTTGCCGAGGGTGAATTCCCAGCCGAAGACAGAGCCATAGAATTTTGCGGCGCGATCGCGGTCGGGGGTCTGGAGATCGACCCAGCAGAACGCGCCGGGCTCAGCGTAGACGCGAACGCCGTGGTGGTGGCCGGGCTGGAAGATGGCGA
>PMAD01000245.1 GCA_003152415.1 Acidobacterium sp. | reverse complement strand
CGCGGCATTCCGCGTGAAGCGGTGGACAAAAACCTCCACATTGCCGGTTCGCACTTCAGCGCTGCCGATGCCGCCGACACTACCGACACCTGCGAGTGGAACCAGGACAATTACGGCCTGAAGAACAACAAAGCCGCCCAGGCGTACTACGATTCCCTCGCCGATCTCTACGCGAAATGGGGCGTCGACTACCTCAAGGTCGACTGCATCTCCCGCCCCTGGAAGGCGGACGAGATTCACATGATGCAGTACGCGCTCAGCCAAAGCGGCCGGCCCATCGTGCTCAGCCTTTCGCCCGGCCCCACGCCCCTCGAGGCCGCCGCCGACGCGGTTCGCAGCGCGCAACTCTGGCGCATCTCCGACGACATGTGGGACCTCTGGCAAAAACCTGCTGACGCCCCCCCATTTCCGCAATCCGAAAAGAACCAGTTCGCGCTCATCGCAAAATGGCAGCCTTTCGCGGGTCCCGGCCACTGGCCCGACGCCGACATGCTCCCCATTGGCTGGCTCGGACCCAATCCGGGCTGGGGTCAGCCGCGCCAGTCGCGTCTCACCCACGATGAAGTCCGCACGATGATGACCCTCTGGTCCATCGCCCGCTCCCCGCTCTTCATCGGAACGAACCTCCTCAAGATGGATTCCTTCACGGAGTCGGCCATCACTAACCCGGAGGTGATCGCTGTCGACCAGTATTCCGAGAACACTCATCCCGTCATTCAAAAGGAAGACACGGTCGTCTGGATGGCTTCAGCGCCCGAGCACGGCGGCGATTATGTTGCCATTTTCAACCTCTCCGACGCGCCTCTCTCCTTCAATTATTCCTGGCCGGATCTGGGCCTCCAGCTCGGCCACCACCCCGTTCGCGATCTGTGGCTGCGTGAAGACCTTGGACGCCTCGATCACATCGAGGCAACGCTCCCGGCGCACGCTGCGAAGCTCTACAAAGTTGAATGATCCCCCGTGGGCAAATCGTCGGTTCAACTTCAACTCCGTTTTCAATATGCGATCATAAATGGCTCATTTAACATGATATGGATGCCGCGAAAATATTCTTTAGAAGCAGCCAACTTCACCCGCCGATCCGCATCTATACCTGTAACAACAGAGGCTACTTCAAGCGTTACCAACCTACCTGGTTGTACTGAGTCACTCCCCGCACCTGCTTGCGGAGCAGTTTCCGCAAGACCCCGCAATCGACCCCCGGCTTACCCTCCCATGCCTCTGAAGCAGGCCCGCTGGAAAGCGGGCCTTTCGCTTTTCTCGCTCCTCGCCTCTGATATCCTGCCTCGGCCAGTCTCACCCTAGGAGAATCGCCAGTGAAGTTTCTCGCCGCCGCTCTTCTGCTCTCTCCCCCCGCCCTCTTCGCCCAGCAGGCAGGCACCACCGCGGCCCAGGCCCCAAGCACCGATACCAGCTACATCGACGCCGACGGCGCCGCGCACATCACCCGCGTCATCCCTGTTCCTCCCGACCTCAGCTCCGAAGCAAAGAAGTCTCTGTCGCGCCAGGTCTCTGACGCATCCAAACCGCAAACCCTCGAAGAACGCCGCCGCGGTACTGACCTCTGGCAAAACCACGCGGGCGACGTCTCGGCGCAGCTCTATCCGGTGAACCGCTCCGAAAGCACCATCGCCGGCGTTCCCGTCCGCATCGTCACGCCGCTCGCTGGCATGGACCCCGACCGCGTCCTCCTCAATATCCATGGCGGCGGCTTTAACTCCGACTCCGGCTCCTGGACCGAATCCATCCCCATCGCCAATCTGACGAAGATCAAAGTTGTCGCGGTCCTTTATCGCCTCGCCCCCGAGCATCCCTTCCCCGCTGGACTCGACGACGTCATCGCCGTCTACAAAGAGCTGCTCAAAACCTACAAGCCCGCGCACATCGCCATCTACGGAACCTCAGCTGGCGCCATCCTCACCGGCGAAGTCGCCGTCCGCCTCAAGCAGCTCGGTCTTCCCCTGCCCGGCGCACTCGGCATCTTCTCCGGCAACGGAGATCTCAGCCGTTACGGCGACTCGTTGGCCATGTACGCGCTCAATGGACTCTCGGGACACCTCGATCCGCCCGGTCCAGGCCCCGACGAACCAACCTACGTCGGCTCGACNNCGAGCTCGTCGTCTTCGAGGGCCTGCCCCACGCTTTCTGGAATGACCCCAATCTCCCCGAATCCAAAGAAGCCGACGCCATCATGGCGCATTTTTTCATCAGGAATTTGAAACCGTAATGGGCACAATTCTGCCAGGATAATTCCACCCCACATGCAGATCACCCACCTGCTGTTTGGACGACCACTGGCCACATCCGATGAACGCGCCGAATGCATCGGGCCCGCTGCGGGCATTCCGATCTTCGGCCTCGACGCCCTCAGCTCCGCCGCCTACGGCCCAGAAGCCGCTCTCACCCTACTCATCCCGCTCGGCCTGGCAGGCATTCACTTCATCCTCCCCATCACCGCCGCCATCCTCATCCTGCTCGTCATCCTCTACTTCTCCTACTCCCAAACCATCGAGGCTTATCCGCACGGGGGCGGCTCCTTCACCGTCGCCGGTGAGAACCTCGGCGATGGCGCGGGTCTGCTCGCCGCCGCGGCTCTCATGATCGACTACGTCCTCACCGCCGCCGTCGGGATCTCCGCAGGCGTGGGTGCGCTCATCTCGGCCGTGCCTTCGCTCCAACCGCACACGCTCCAGATCTGCCTTATCATTCTGCTGCTCCTCACCCTCGTTAACATGCGGGGCGTCCGCGATACCGGCGTCGTTTTCCTCGTTCCCACTTACCTTTTCCTCGGAACGCTGCTGATCGTTATCGCCGTCGGACTTTTCCACACCGTCATCAGCCACGGCCATCCAGCGCCCGCCATCGCCCCGCCCAGACTTCCCCCTGCCGTCGCCGCGGTCAGCCTCTGGCTTCTGCTCCGTGTCTTCTCCAGCGGCTGCACCGCCATGACCGGCGTCGAAGCCGTCAGCAACGGCGTCATGGCTTTCCGCGATCCAACTTCGAAAAACGCCCGCCGCTCCCTCACCGTCATCATCGCCCTGCTCATCGTCCTTCTCGCCGGCATCGCCACACTCTGCCGCTTCTACAACGTCGGCGCGACGGATCCCAACGGACCCGGCTATCAGAGCATCCTCTCCCAGCTCACGCTTGCCGTCGCGGGCCGCAACTGGTTCTACTACGTCACCATTGGCTCCATCCTGCTGGTCCTCGCGCTTTCCGCTAACACTGCCTTCGCCGATTTTCCCCGCCTCACCCGCGCCATCGCCCTCAAAGGCTATCTGCCCCACGTCTTCACGCTCCGCGGACGCCGCCTGCTCTTCTCGTGGGGCATTTACGTTTTGGTCGGGCTCACCGCAGGACTGCTCATCCTCTTCGGCGGCGTCACTGATCGCCTGATCCCGCTCTACGCCATCGGCGCGTTCATGGCCTTCACCCTGTCCCAGGCGGGCATGGTTGTGCACTGGATGCGCCACCCCGGCCCTCGCTCCAACGTCCGTATGTTCGTCAACGGGCTGGGTGCAGTCGCCACTGGCGTCACCACCATCGTCGTGCTGGTCACGAAGTTCGTCGAAGGCGCATGGGTCACCGCGCTGCTCATTCCCTGCCTCATCCTGCTGATGGCGGCGGTCAACCGCCACTATCGCCGCATCGCCCAGGAAACCGCCTGCCACGATCCGCTCGTCGTCACCAACATTCATCCCCCCATCGTCATCATTCCGATGGATCGCTGGAGCCGCATCTCCGCCAAAGCCATCCGCTTTGCCCTTTCCATCTCCAACGAGGTGCAAGTCGTCCACGTCGACATTGCCGACGTCGATCATGGAGACCACGAGCTGGCGTTGTTGTGGAAGGACAAAATCCTCGAGCCATTGCGCCAGGCCGGCCTGCCCGAGCCGAAATTCGAGCGACTGAAGTCTCCCTACCGCACGATCCTCATGCCGCTGCTCGACTACATCCTCTCCGAAGAGCGCGTCCACGAGAATCGCCACATCGCCGTGCTCGTCCCGGAGCTCGTGGTTCGCCACTGGTGGCAGGCCCTGCTGCACAACCAGCGCTCCAGCCTCCTCAAGCTGCTGCTGCTGGTGCGCGGCAAAGAGCGCATCGTGGTCATCAATATTCCCTGGTATCAGGAGTGAGCCAGCGGCCGGGCAGGCGGCAGCCTGCGGCCCCACGGAACTTCCTCGACAGCCACAACGCCGCGGTAAGGCGCGTTGGAAAGTCTTTGGGCCTCCTCCGGAATATGTGGCCATGCGTAATTCCGGCGCCAGACCTCGTATATAGGGGTATGGTTGCCGTGGTGACTGCCTTTTCGCGTGTGGCGGAACCCGAGTCTCAGTGCATCGCGCGCGCACTGCGGCGAAGAGACTCCGAATTCATTGGCCGAATCGTCTCGCAGTATCACTATCGGCTCCTCCGATATCTGGTCTACTGGACATCCAGGCGTGAACTGGCCGAGGACCTCGTTCAGGAAACCTGGTTGCGTGTTCTGGAACACGCGGGGCAATATAACGGCCGCCTCCGTTTCGAGCCGTGGTTGTTCTCCATCGCACGAAACCTGGCGATCGATCACCTGCGAAAGCAACAGACGGCAGCGCATCGGATGGGCCGGGAGGACGAAGCGGGCGTGGATCTTCCCGCGCCGGATTTCGAATCGCCGTTCTTCGCGGCCGCAAGAAGCGAAGATGCCAAACGAATCGCGGCCGCTTTGGCGGCCCTGGAGCCAATCTACAGGGAAGCGCTTCTCCTGCGTTTCCAGGAAGAACTGTCGCTCGCGGAAATTGCCCAGGTCGCACGCGCTCCCGTCTCGACCGTTTCGTCGAGGATTCATCGCGGCCTCTCGATGCTCGAAGCCGCTCTCCGAGGAGGCGCCGATGCCGCTTGAGAACCATGAAAAAGCCCGCGCTCTGCTTCATCGGGCCCTCGTTGATCGAATTTCGCTGAAGGATCGGCGCTGGCTCGATGCTCACGTCGGACAATGCCCTGAATGTGGCCGGTATGCCGATCTCTCGGCGCGTGCCGTCCGAGCGCTGGACGGCTTCGCGATTGAACTCGACCCGGCAGCAGCACTTCGGGTTGAGAACGTAGTCCGCCGTCGTGCCGAGGAGATGAGATCGGCCGAGTCGCATGCAAAAAGCCTCTGGATCGGCACAGGGGTCGCAATATTCCTCACCTTCACCGGATCTGCCCTTACCTGGCGTACTTTGGCAGGGCTGGCCAGTCAATGGAATCTCCCCAGCCGCGCATGGGAGATCGTATTCGCGGGGTTCTGGTTGCTGCCATCCCTTCTGCTCGCGTTGCTGCCGCTCTTTCGAAAAAGACTTCTGGGAGAGGATTCCGACAGCAAAGGACAGACGATATGAGCTGGCGCAGCGGATTCGGTCTCATTCCAGGTCCGGCCAGGATCCTGGCCGCTTTAGCCTTCGTGGTTTTCTTTTTCGCGACCTTCGACCATCATCGTGCGATCGCCCTCGGGACCCTGACCGGTCTTGCCGGGGGTACGCTTGCCGGCGCCTTCTTTCTTCTCGCCGGCTATGTTTACGCAGATGCAGCGCGGCGCGGTATGCCGCCGATTCCGTGGACGGCGCTCGCCGTGCTCATTCCGAACTGCGTCGGCTTCGTGCTCTACTTCCTGCTGCGAAAGCCAATCCTCCATCCGTGTCCCGGTTGCGGGCGCGGAGTTGCACCCGATGCCGCGTTCTGTCCCCACTGCGGCCAACCGCAAATGAACCTGGGACTGCAACCCTCAGGGAAAGAATCTTAACCAAAGGCGAGGTTGATATGCACGACACAAAGGAACGGTTGTCTGTACTGTGGATATTCGCGTTACTCAACTACCTGTATGCGGACGTGCTTGCCCTGTGGGCTGTAGCCGCCGCCCCACATCTCCCACCATGGGTTCTGGCGGGTTCAGCGGTCTTGATGGAAATACCCATCGCCATGATTGTGGCGTGTCGGCTACTTCCGTTTAGGGCGAACCGGCTGGCGAATATCATCGCGGGCAGCATTTTGACCCTTGTAAACGGGTTCCTGACCTTCGTTCCGCCTCTGGCCGGATGGGGCAGACCGCCCGCTTTTCCTGAGTACGTGTTCTTCGCAACGATCGAAACTGTGGCCACCGTGGTCATCATCTGGCAGGCGTGGACCTGGGCAGGGGTTGAAGCCAGTTAGCTCGGAGCGGGTCATCGTGTTGTCGCGAGGGGTTCCCGAAGACCGCGGGCCCAGGGGGCCAGGCAAGCGAGACAGCGCACCAACAGGACCAGGCAGAGCGGCAGCCAGAGCATCTCGGCGGGCAAACCGGGAAAAAGAAGGCAGCCTTTCGGCTGCCTCGGAAGAACGTCAACAACTACATGAACTAACAGCTCCAGGGGGAGGGCCTGGCTTTATATCGCGAGCCGTTCCAGTGCCTGTGGTTGCAGTACGGTAAGTGCGGCCCCGCGGATCGAAATCAGTTGGTCGCGCTTCAGCTGACCCAGGACGCGCGTGACCGTTTCTCGCGTCGTCGCCGTCATCGAAGCGATCTCTTCATGCGTGAGCGGCATCATGCACCGCCCCTGCACTGCGTTCTCAGGAGATTGTTCGCGGCTCCAGTCGAGCAGCAGATTCGCCACGCGGCCCGAAGCGGTTGCCGGCAGCGCCAGCCGCCGCACTTCACTGAAGGCAGCTTTGTATTCCTGGGCAACCGCGCGCGCGGCACGCATGCTCGCATCCGGGTTGCGATCGAGAAAGTCCAGCAGCGCCTGGCGCCGAATCGTCTTCAGCTGGCACGGTTCTACCGTCTCCGCCGTCACTTCGAACGGCTGCCCGGCGAGCGCCGCCGACAAACCCAGCACTTCGCCGGCGCGCGCAATCTTCAGAATCAGAGTCCGCCCTTCGCGGCTGGTGGNNATTATCGCCCCGCTGCCAAACCGCACCGGGGTTCCGATGCAGTCGAATTTTTCCAGCGACGCGTTCTGCATACTGCAGAACATATGCTTACTGCGCGACGTGCACTCCAGACATGCCTGACTGCGTTCCATTGTCTTTCTCCTGGGGAGTTGATTGACACCAGGAGATATTGCAAGGCTCGTGCCAAACTCGCGTCACGCCACCATGTGATTGAAATCACTCATGTTCGTGCTCTGGATCACCCCTGCTCTTGCTTGCGCCGCCCCCTGTGCGTTGCGTCACACAACCCCAGGAACTGCGTCATCTGGCGCAGTTCCCGCCAACTCCTGGGCGCTACTCGGCACCAGCTACCCGCCAAAAAACGCTTCCACGTCCTCGATATTCTGCGTGATCCGATACGGAGGCAGGCTCTCCAGAAAAATCCTCCCGTACCTTTGCCGCTCCAGCCTGGGATCCAGCAGCATCAGCACGCCGCGATCGTCCAGCGACCGGATCAGACGCCCAAACCCCTGCTTCAGCGTGATCACCGCCGACGGCACCTGATACTCAAAGAACGGACTCCCACCTGCCTCCTCGATCGCCCTCATGCGCGCCTGCACCACCGGATCCGTTGGCACCGCGAACGGCAGCCGGTCCACGATCACGCAGCTCAGCGCCTCGCCCTGCACATCCACGCCCTGCCAGAAGCTCGACGTCCCGAACAGCACCGCGTTCGGCGTCGTGCGAAACTCCTCCAGCAGCGCCTTCCTCGGCGCCGTCCCCTGCAACAACAGCGGGAACCCCACTTCCACCAACAGCCGTTCATGCAGCTCACGCATCTGCGCGTAGCTGGTGAACAGGCAGAACGCCCGCCCCCGCGTGATCTCCAGCATCCGCCGTATCCGCTTCGCCGCCTCTTCCTGAAAATTCGGCTCCCGCGGATCGGGCATCTCCGGCGGCAGATACAGCAGCGCCTGCCGTGCGTACTGAAAATGCGACGGCACCATCAGCTCCCGCGCCTCGTCCAGCCCCAGCCGCTTGCGGATATGCGAAAACCCGCTCTGGACAGTCAGCGTCGCCGACGTCAGCACAACGCTCGGGTTGGCCTCGAACAGCAACTCCCGCAGCAACTCCGAAACGTCGATCGGCGTCGCCTGTAAATGTGTGCTCATCTGCCGCCCGCTGCGCCGCTCCAGCCAGAACACCGTGTTCCGATCCTCTGACTCCATCAGAAACTTCAGCTGCTCGCGCACCATCCCCGTCCGCCGCCGCAGCGGCTGTGCCTCCTCGGCTCCTTTCAGCCGCTCCAGCTCGCCTTCCATCCGATGCAGCGCATTCAGCACGCCGAGGTACACATCTCCCTGCGTCTCCAAAAATTCTTCCCGGTTCGTGAACGGCATCCGTCCTTCACCACCCCTGTTTTCGCGTCCGTTTTCGCGTCCGTTTTCGAATCCGCCACCTCGCGTGTTCCCCCGCACCGGCAGCGCCCCAAAAAACAGCCGCGCCCGTTCCCGGATCATCTGCGCCGCCGTCACTACCTCCGCCTTCAGCTCGCCCTGCGCGCGCAGCAGCGTCTCCACATCCCGCGCCAGTTCCTCGAATTTAACGTTGCTCAGGCTGATCCCGAAGTAGCTCGACGCCACGTCCTCCAGCTCGTGCGCCTCGTCGAAAATCACCACGCCCGCTTCCGGCAACACGCCCGCATCCGGAGCCCCGCCCGCCTGCTGCCGGATCGCCATGTCCGCGAAGAACAGGTGGTGATTCACGATCACCACATCGCTCTCCGCCGCGCGCCGCCTCATTTCTGTAATAAAACACCGCCCGTAATCCGGGCAGGTCTGCCCCAGGCAAGCCTCGCTCCTCGCGTCCAGCTTCGACCACAGCGCGCTCGCCTCCGGCAGATCGTCGATCTCCACCCGATCCCCCGTCTCCGTCGTCTTCTCCCACTCCGCGATCGCCTGGTACTGCGAAATTTCCTCCAGCCCCGAAAGAATGGGCTGGCTCCGCAGCGCGAACAGCTTGTGCCGGCATAGGTAATTCGCGCGCCCCTTCATGTAACAAACGCGCAGTGGCCCCAGCAGCGACTCCAGAAACGGGATGTCCTTAAAAAAGAGCTGCTCCTGCAGGTTCTTCGTCCCCGTCGAGATAATCACCCTGTGCCCGGTCGTCGCGCACATCCGCAACGCCGGCAGCAGATACGCCAGCGTCTTACCCGTCCCCGTTCCTGCTTCTACAATCAGGTGCCGCTGGTCTGTGAGAGCGCGCTCCACAGCCTGCGCCATCTCCAGCTGTCCCCGCCGAAACTCATAGGGCAGCGGCGACCGCGATAGCACGCCCCCCGGCGCAAAGAAATCATGCAGCGACGGGAGCGAAGCCTCAGTTTTTGTAGTGGAGGACACGTCTGTAGTCTCGCAGAGCGGAAGGAACTTCTCTTCAGGCAGCTTTCAGGAACGGCCGAATTCTCGCCCTTCTCTTTCGACTGGCTTGCCACAGATCGTACTGCGTCTGCAGGTCCATCCACAGCGTGGCCTCAGTCCCCGTCGCCTGGGCCACTCTCAGGGCCATGTCCGCCGATACTCCTGCCCTTCCATTCAGCACCCGCGAAAGAGTCGTTTTTGCGATCCGCAGCCTCGCCGCAGCCTCGCCAACCGGCATTTCTCGCAAATACTGCCGGAGAATCCGTCCCGGATGCGCCGGGTTGTACATCGTAGCCATTGCGATCCTCGCTAGTGATAATCCTGATAGTCCACCAGTATTGCGTCCTCGCCTTCGAACAGAAACGTGAGCCGCCAGTTCCCGCTCACCCTCACGGACCAGTGGCCCGCCAGTTTTCCCTTCAGCGGATGGAGCCGCCACCCAGGGACGCCCATCTGCTCCGGTTTTCGGGCTATGCCGAGGACCGCGCCCCTATTGTGGCGGCTTCTGATCCGGCTGCGGCTTGTCGCTTCCCTGCTGGTCCGGGTGATTCTCGTAAATCGAGTACTGCTTCGCCGGACGGGTCAGCTTGACCTCGATCTCCTTCGTGTCGCCGGGCAATTCGTAATCGTTGCCGTAGGTCTGGTAGCCGGTCGCCAGCACCTGCAGGCGCAACCCGTCCCCAACCGGAATCACGTCAATCGTCACCTTGCCGTCTTCGTTTGTCTTCAGCTCCATGTTGCCTTCATCCTTGCCGTTCTTCAGCGGGTGAAAGATAACCGAAGCATTCTCGAGCGGCTTGCCATTGGTGGCCTTTACCACTGTCACCGTGACCTTGCAGGTCGGCGGCGGCGGCTTGTACTTCCGCCCACGCGAATCTTCCTGGGCGTTCACGGCAAGAGCACAAACAAACACGACCGCCAGCAGCGGCAGCCAACGACGAACTTGGGTACGGCTCATACTCCCAATCTTAATGGAGAACCCCCGCC
>PMAD01000196.1 GCA_003152415.1 Acidobacterium sp. | reverse complement strand
GGCGAGCAGACGTTGACGGAGGCGTTCTTGATCTTCATGGGTGCAAGTTCCCTGTCTTCGCGTTCGCTGCGGGCGTGATCTCCATATAGTCGATGGGCGCTGGCTCGCCATCGTCGGGCTGACCTTCGATGGTCAGCACGTTNNCACGTCCCCGGGCCGCAACGGCACGCCACGCAGAGTGTAGCGCGTTGAGGTGTCTCCGTTGGGCGCCTGGCCGGGAAGCGTGTTATCGGCAGTCCATGTGGCGACGATCTGCTGATTGAGAAGCAACCGAAACGTCGATGTCCCCTGGCGGTAATCGAAGTACTGGACCCCGACATCGTACCAACCAGCGGTGCGCTCAAAGTGTGCAGCCGCCGTGCAGGTAGTGTGTTCATTGCATACGTACGCTTTGCCGCCAGAGGCCGTCTCCCATGGGGTGACGTCGACCGGCGTGTAGCCGTCGAGCTGCATCTGCGCGGCGACGATGCGGTTCGGATCGTGATCGATGCGGCCCCGATCGTCGGGAATGCCGGACATCTTCTCAAACCAGCGATCGATCGCGTCGCGCCAGACGATCGCGTGGCCAGCTTGATATTCGAGGAGGCCCAGCGTTTTGCCGTAGCGCTCGGGATCGATGAGCCCGTCGAGCGTCCGCCACTGATGCACCAGGCCGGCGGCTTCTTGTGCGCCTTCGTAGTGATCCTCGTAGATGGTCTGGATGACAGTCTTGCCAGTGTGCAGGCGATAGGTGTACGGCTCATGATGCATGAAGAGCAGCAGAGAGTCGGGGCAGGTCTTCAACGAGGTGTACATCGCTGCGACTTCCGGCGGATATTGGCCGATGAATCCTGTTCCGGTGGCAACGGTCCGGTCCATACCCACGCCGTCCTGATCGGCCCGTATCCACTGGCCCCATCCGTTGTTCTCCTGAGACTGCGGCGCGGGGCCGTAGTGCGGGCCGGTGATGTTGGTGAGGGTCTGCAGGCCGAGCGGGCCAGTGTAGTGCTCGTAGATTTGCCAGGACGAGAGCAGCATCTGGCTGACTGTGCTCACGACTTTGGGGTCGTTGCTGAAGGTCAGCCGCGTCCAGTCGGCGGCAATGGTCTCAGCCGTGGTGCTGGGATTCCAGGCGAGCCGGCCGAAGCCATAAAGGTTCGCCATGGCGAGAGGATGCGCCATCCAGTTGGTGTCGAGGCCAACGTTCGCCACGCCCACGTAGCCGCCGAGCGGGTGATGGAAGCTCGTGCCGTCGACAATATCCTTTAATAAGGTAGAGCGATTGTCGGCATGCAAGTCGAAGTCGAGGTAGCTCTTCCACATGGTTGGCAGAAAGACCAGATGCCGCTGCTGGCCCAGGTATTCCTGGGTGATCTGCAGCTCGATGGCTTCGTTCGTCTTGCGGAGGCCTGCGAAGAGCGGCGAGACCGGCTCGCGCACCTGAAAATCGATGGGGCCATTCTTGATCTGGACGATCACATTGTCGGCGAACTGCCCATCGAGCGGATGAAAAATGTCGTACGCTGCGCGCGCGCGGTCGGCCTTCTGATCGTTCCAGTCGAGATGATGGTTGTAGACGAAGGCGCGATACAGGACGATGCCACCATGCGGTTTAAGCGCCGCGGCGAGCATGTTGGCCGCATCCACGGGGGTGCGGCCATACTTCGATGGGCCGGGCTGTCCTTCGGAGTCGGCTTTGACGACCACGCCTGCGAAGTCGGGGATGGCCGTGTAGATTTCGTCGATCTTCGCGCGCCACCAGGCGACGACTTTCGGATCGCCAGGATCGAAGGTGTCAAGGCCGCCGATGGCCTGCGGAGCGTTGATGGGGACGGAGATTGAGAGGCGCACACCCCATGGCCGAAACTGATCGGCGATGCGCGCTACGCCGCGAATCATCTCAGGCGTCAGGATTTTTGGATCGGCGTTGACATTATTGATGGTGCACCCGTTGATGCCGACCGAGGCCAGCAGCTGCGCGTAGTCGCCGGCGCGCGTCAGGTCGGTGCGAACCGTACCGTTGTCGAAGAAGATGGACCGCCCCGCGAAGCCGCGCTCGATGGTGCCGTTGAGGTTGTCCCACTGATTAACCCAGCGCAAGGGAGCGGCGGGCGACTCGCTGCCGGCGAGGGCTGCGAAGCTCTCGCCGCGGGCGATGCCGGAGAGCACATGAAAGGCGCCGTACAGGATGCCGCGCGGGTCCGCGCCGGCGATCAGCCATTCGTGATGGCCTTGCACGTCGAGCTCGCTGATGGCGAAACCCTCCGCGCCCAGGACCGGCGCGCGATATTGCGGGAACGCCGCACGCAGCTCGTCGGTCGTGCTCAGCACCAATGCATCTTCATTCGGAAGAGACGGCTCAACGCGCAGTGTGCGGGCCAGCATGGAGCCGACGCCGCGCAGGATTTCGTTTTGGGCGCTCGTAGCCAGCTCCGAAGAATCCAGCTTCACGATGACGCCGGGCATGGCCTGCCAGCCGGCGGGAACCCCGGCAGAGGAAGGTGGCGCGTAGCGCAGCCATCCCTGAGAGCCGTCTTCGGCGTGTGTTGCGACTGTGCCGGAGAGACCGGCGATCAGAATAAAGGCCAGGAAGGCGCGGTTTCGATCAACCATGGCGGGATGAATCGCTGAAGACCTATTTTCGCAGAAGCGGCCACGATCCATCGGTGGCGCAAAGTTGAGAACAAAAAAAGGCCGGGGCGTCGAGGGTCCCGGCCTGGAGGTTTCTAAGCAAGTCAGGTTAGAACTGGAACCGGCCGCTGAACTGGAGCGAACGGGCGCCCTGAGTTGGAGAGTAGGCGGGCCCGAAGCTGGTGATTTCTCCGAAGGTCGAACTGCCGACGGTCGTGCCGGGGTTGTTCACCAACAACGCGTGATTGGTGATGTTAAACGCCTCGAAGCGAATCTGGAACTGGCTTTCGTGATAGATGGTGAAAGCGCGGAAGAGACTCGCGTTCGCATAGGAGACACCCGGTCCGCGGAATTCGTTCCGTCTGGTGTCACCGAATACGGGTGGCGTGATCTGGGACGGGGTTTCGGTGGAGGTGTACGTCGGCTGGGCTGGATTGGCGAACGACGAAGTATCGAACCATAGCTTCCCGCCGCTGACCGGATCACCAGCGATGCGCGAGTGGCCGCTCAGCTGATGATAGGGGGCAACCAGGTTTGCATAAAGAGGCTCGCCCTCTGCATTAGCCGTGTTGCTGTTGGCGCTGACCGTGAACGGAGTGCCGCTGATATGGCTGAACTGCCCATTCAGCTGCCAGCCGCCCAGAACGGCGTTGCCAACGCCGTTGCTCGCCCATGCGTGGCCGCGGCCGAAGGGCAGGCTATAGATACCCCAGACCTGGAGGTTATTGGTCTGGTCGTACCCGGCATTGCCGCGGTTGAGGCTATAGTAAGCCGGATAGTTCCACGCCAAACCGCCCGAGCCCGATCCGGCGCCGTTATCTTCCAGATCGATGGCGTGCGAGTAGGTGTAGACCACGCCCATCTGCGCCAGACGGCCGCCGTTGTAGTTCAGCTGCGACTGCAGTGCGTTATAGTCCGCGCTGAAGAGCGGCTCAACATAGCCGATGCCGCCAGTGTTGTAGCAGGTGAGATTGGCCCCGGTGCACCACTGCTCGTTGATGATTTCGTTGGCGGCGAAGCTGCATTTGCCGGTCAGGCCGGTGGACGGATTGTACTGGCCGTTGGCCATGCACGGTGTCGCCCCGGTAGGCAACGGCGAGGAGTTCAGATAGCCCGTCTGAATGAGCTGACGAACATCGTGCGTGCCGACATAGCCCACGTTGCCGACGAACTTCCGTCCGAGGTCGCGCTGGACGAACAGGTTCCAGCTCTCGACATAGCCACGGTGGAAGTTTTTGGTGACGGTGGTGGTCGATCCGCTGACCGGAAGCGAAGCGAAGCCAGTGGAGTAGTTCGGGATCGTGAGAGCAGGAATCCCGTAGGTGAGCGTCATCGGCGCGTTGCCGTTGGTTGGATCCACTGCAATGGTATCCGCCGCGGTGCCGGAGTACTGCGGATTCAGATCCATCGGGAACGCGTCACGCAGGAAGCGCAAGCTGTCGGGGTCGGAGGTGAGTCCGAAGCCCGAACGAATGACCGTCTTTTGGTCCAGCCGATAGGCCAAACCGAGACGCGGAGAGAAGAAGCCCCAGCCCTCGGATATGCCAGAGTTCTCCGGCTCGCCGCCCACTCCGCCGACTTCGACATTGGCGCTCTGCGGCAAGTTGGGATCGAGCACATAGACGCCGGTATGGTCGCGGTAGGGCACCGGGTAAAACTCATATCGGACACCGTAGTTCACGGTCAGCTTCGAGGTCGCTGTCCACTGATCCTGGGCATAACCGCTCAACTCTGTCCAGCGCACGGCGTTCGGGTTGGCGATCTGGTGCGCGGTGGTGACCGCTTCCCCAGTGCCGTTGTTGGGAAGTCCCAGCAGAAAGTCAGCCAGCGCGTTGTAGTTATAGATGGTGCTGGCCGCGCCCTTTTGGCTTACATCGCCGGGTCCGAGGGTCATGCCGCCCTGGAAGTAGAAGCCGCCGCGCGGATTGTTGATGCCGCTGCCGCTGGTGGGCTGGAAGTGGTTCAGGTCGAAGTGATAGTAGGTGAAGCCGTACTTGGTGGCGTGCTTGCCTTTGGTCCAGCTCAGGTTCACGTCGCCGGTGAACTGGTTATCGCGGAACAGGAACGGATTGGCGCCATTGGAGTTTCCGAGGGTATTGAAGGTGCTGCCGCCCTGCAGCTCGAAGATGGGCTGGCCTACATAGTTTGAGCCAGGACCGTTCGTACCCGGAATGTGCAGCACGTCCAGACCGTAGTCGCCGTCCTTAATATCGATCAGCGATTGCGCTCCGGTGACCTGCCGCGTATAGCCGAAGTCAGCGTCCATCACGATGGTGGGGCTGAAGACATGACTCGCGCCCAGGCCGACGTTCTGGATGCGGCCCGCAGCCGCGCCAGGTTGCCCGCCGTCGAACGTGCCCCCACCCGCGGCGCCCAGCTCCTGCGGGTCATCCAGTGCGAACGGCTCTACGCTGTACTTGCCGAAGACCTGCGTGCTTTGGGTTGGGATATAGGTGATTTTCGCGTCGTTGGTGTTGCGGTTATAGGCAAACGTTCCTGTGCCGAAGTAGTCGTTCGCCAGCTGGTTCGCCAGCGCCGTGGGAGTTGGCGTACCAACAGCGGATGCAATGGGAGCCAGATTTGCGATCATGGTCGCCGCGGCCGGGTGAATGCGCGAAGCCGGGATTATATTGCTGCCGTATTCCGAGATAAAGGTGGGACGAGAGCCAACCGGCAAATAAGGACCTGTGCCGCCGGGCTGCGGATCGTACAGAGGATCAAAGGCGGCGACTTCGGAGAAATTGCCGGCGATCATGTTGGCGTCGGGAACGGTCAGAGTTCCGGAGATCAGCTGCCGGCGCGTGGTGCGCTCGAAATTGTCAAAGAAGAAGAGCTTCTGTTTTCCGGTGAGAATTTTGGGAATGTAGACGGGGCCGCCAATGTTGAAGCCAAACTGATTGAAAACATTCTTGGGAATGGTCGGGGAAGACTGGGGCGTCGCCGTGTAGGGACGCGCGTTGAGACCGGCGTCCTGGTAGAATTCCCACGCGGTGCCATGGAAATCATGACTGCCGCTCTTGGTGGTGACGTTAATCGAGGCTCCCCCAGCGAGTCCCTGCTCGGCATTGAAGGAGTTGGTGTCGAGGTTGACGGTCGCGATGGACTCGGCCGGCGGGACATACGCAATCAGGTAAGGCAGCCAGCCGTAATAGTTCATGGCGCCGTCGATGCGCGTCGTGTTGCCGTTATAGTTCATGCCGTTGACGTTGACCGACATGGCACGAGACGGATTGGACGCGGTTGAGTTTTTCTCCTGCACGTCGGCCGCGCCGGGAATGATGGTGTACAGCGCCTGGAAGCTGCGGCCCGCCGAGGAAGTGAGCGGGAGCTGCGACAACTGCGTTTCCGTAATTTCGCTGTTGACGTCCGCGGTTTCGGTCTGGAGAGTCGGCGCCGTGTCGTTGACGCTGATGGTTTGATTCACGCTGGCCGGCTGCAGCACGATATCGATGCGCACTTCGCGGTTGAGTTCAACCACAACGCCGTTCTCGCTGAAGGCGCCAAAGTTGCCGGAGCGCCCCACAGACACCGTGTAGGCGCCGGGCAGCACGTCGCCAAAGCGGTACTCACCCACGCCGCTGGTGATTTCTGTTCGTATTTCGCCGGTCGCCTGGTTGGTCAGGGTGACCGTCAGCTTCGGCACGACCGCGCCGGTCTTGTCCGTCACCGTTCCGGTCAGTGTCCCGTAGAGCACCTGACCTCTGACTGTAGCCGTCATCAGCAGTACCGCCAGCAGCAGGATGGGCAGCAGCCATCTCCGCGTTGTCAACCACTCTGTTCTGAGTTGCATTTTTGGCCTCCCCGACATACGTTCCTCCCCAAAAGTGAACCGATTGTCCATGCCCCAAATCAATCCCCAGCTCTTTACTGCGGCTGATTGCAGGAAGTTCGACCGCCAGGCCAGTTTCTTCGGTTTGCAGGCCTGCAGGAGACTCCCTCCGTTGAGCAGGGCACGCTCATCGGTTTAATATGCGTCCCGAACTATAGGAGCGCGTTTGCAATGTTGTCAAGGCTTTTGAGCGGCGGTTTTCAGCCTTTGGGACGAGCGTGAGTCCGTTCCAGCCTGAGATTGACGACGGTCCCAACCCTTCGGTTGACCAGTTTTCGCGGACCAACGAATCGGCGGGATCAGACGGAGGTTAGGCGGTCTGGGCCTGCAGCGCATCGTGCCCGTCTTCTTCCGGCGGCACACCCTGCGGCGTTTGCTCGAGCGCCAGGCCGCGCTGAAAGACCAGAGCCGCGGCACCCCGCAGCCGAGCAATCTCGCTCTCATGCGTCGGCCGGATCAGCGGCGGGTTCCCGGCCAGGGTGAGCTTCGCCGCTTCCTTCTCAATCACGGGACCGAAGCGGTGCCACGCCGAGGTGACATCGCCGGCGATCAGGATGGTGCTGGGCGAAAGCGCCGCGATGATCATCCGCAGTCCGCGTCCGATCCACATTGCCTGCTTCGCCAGCGCCTGCGCCGCAGGCGAATTGCCTTCCTCCGCCAGATTCAGCAGCTCGTGGAAAGTGACGGTTCGGCCCTTGGGCTGCAGCTCACGGAAATAACGCAACGCAGCGCGGCAGGACGCGAATGTCTCCCAGCATCCGTTCTGACCACACGCGCAGCGTGGTCCCTCCGGATCGATGGGAATATGTCCGAACTCGCCGGCCATGCCGTGGAGGCCGGAGATCAACTGGCCGTTCGCGAAGACACCGGTTCCCACGCCTTCGGAGACGGTGACCAGCACCGCATCGCGCACCCCATCCATGCGCGCAAAAGTCAGCTCCGCCAGCAGGCACGCGGTTGCGGCGTTCTCCATCTTGACCGGCAGCCCCATCCTGGTCTCGATGACTTTCTTCAGATCGAAGTCGGGCCAGTGCAGGTTGGGAGCGAAGGTCAGCCGCTGGGTGGCCGGATCGACACGTCCGGGCAGGCTGATGCCGATCCCTTCGGTCGATTTTTTCGGCACGGTGCGGCGCATGCGCTGCATGCACTCGATCACCAGCCGCGTTGACGCCGCGGGATCGGAAGTGAGCGGCACCAAAGCCCGCGAGAGCAGGCGTCCGTTCAGATCGACCACGGCCACGATGGCCTGGCGCGGATGAATATCCACCGCGATCGCAACCATATCCTCATTCAGGCCAATCATGGTGGGCCGGCGGCCGCGCGGCGCCGAAGCGATGGAGCCCTCCCGCACCCACTTTTCGCGAATTAGCTGCTCGACGATCTGCGAAACCGTGCTGCGCTGCAACCCCGAGCGCCGCGCCAGGTCGGCGCGCGAAATCGGCTGGCTGGTCCTGATCAGCTCCAGCACGATATCGCGATTGATGCGCCTTGCTGTCTCACTGGAAGCCAGCTGAACATCCGTCAGGTCCACATGGCGCATGCCGCGCACGTTCCTGTGGGTGCCCGCGGCGGTTGGTCCCGGCGCCTCTGTCTGCGGCCCCAGCACTGTTGATTCCTCCCTGCGTCGTCAGGTTCCGCGGCTGAGGCCGCGGAGCAAACTACAACTCTACACTGGGAAACCCCTGCCGCCAGGAGGGAATCGGCGGGGCTTTCGGTCTCCCGAAAATCCTGGTTGGCGAGGCCGCCCAACTGGCGGAATGCGGGCCCCGGCAGCGTCCGCTGCCCCTATTGGTTCACGCCGCTGGCGAGAAATCCCCCATCCACCACCACAATCTGGCCAGTAATAAAGGAGGCGCTCTCGGATGCCAGAAAAACAGCGGTGCCGACCAGTTCCTCCAGGCGACCATAACGTTGCATCGGGGTGCGCATCAGGACCTCGCGGCCGCGCGGGGTGTTCTCAAGCAGCATTTCGTTCAATTCGGTTGGGAAAAATCCCGGCGCAATCGCGTTCACGCACACTCCATGCCGCGCCAGTTCTACAGCCAGCGATTTTGTCAGGGCGCCCACGCCTGCTTTGCTCACGCCGTACGGCGCGACTTCGTAAAATGCGACAAACGTGGCCAGCGATGCGATGTTGATGATCCGTCCCCAACCCTGCCGCACCATGCCGGGCGCCACAATCTGGCAGGCGCGAAATGTCCCGGTGAGATTCGTCTGCAGAATCGCGCGCCAGGCCGGCTCGGGAAATTCGAGNNTCCGCGTGCAGGTGCTCGAGGGTGCTGCGCTCCAGAACATCCGAAGCGATCTCCAGCGAACGCCGCCCTCGCTCGCGAATCTCTTGCGCGACTTCGGCGACTTCGCGGGTCCTGCGCGAGCTGGCCACCACATCCGCTCCAGCATCGGCCAGCCCGAGGGCAATCGCGCGGCCAATGCCAGAGGTTCCCCCGATGACCAGCGCGACACGCCCGCTCAGATCAAATCGGTCTCGCACTGTCTCCGCCGTCATTCGGTCTGATCTCAGTGTCTTTCCGAATTGAGGATCGATGGAATATAGAAGTGGAAGAAGCGGTCCGAATCCGAATCGAGGCAGACCTGCGCGTTCGGCTGGCCTTCCCCGGGCCGGGTGAAACCCTCGTCGTCGATCTCGATGTGCATGGGCTGGGTCGGGCACAGCGCGGGATCGATCGCGACCGCCACAGCCATCGCGTCGAACAGCGTCGGCGTCGCGTTGCCGGTCGACGCGCTCCATTCCGCATAGAGCGACAGCAGGGCGTCGGTGGTTGGCGTTGCCTGGCTGAAAAGCGTGTCGCGCATCGTTTCATCGAGCTTCAGTTGCGTGGAGTCGAGCGGCATCATGTCGATGGGAACGCCCGAGGCAAACAGCTTTCGCGACGAAGCGAGGTCCATCACGATGTTGTATTCCGGTTCGGGTCCGCGATCCGGCAGATAGCCAAGGTCGCCGTAACGGCGGTGGATCGATCCTCCCATCAGCACAACCTTCTTTAGCTTGCGAAACGTCGCGGCATCCCGATCGATGAGCGCGCCAACGTTGCTGAAAGGCGATACGGCGATCAGCGTAATCTCACCCGGATTGCGCCGGATCGCGTCGAGTGTGAAAGCGGTAGCATCCGGCCAGCGCTTTTCCGGCTCGCCCTCCGCCCAGCGCGCCTGGGTAAAGTTCGATGAGGCCTGGGTCTTGGGTCCCGCTGCGACGGGAATCTCTCCATGCCCCATCGCTTTGAGGAGTCGCTCCGCCAGCCGCGCGCGCAGATCCGTGTTGCCCCACGCTGTCGTCACACCGATCACTTCAAGCTTCGGACTGGAGACCGCCAGGGCCAGTGCAAACGCATCGTCGATGTCGTCGCCGATGTCGGTATCGAAGATAACCTTTTGTTTTGCGCTGGGCGCTTGGTCCTGCGCGCGAAGATCGCCCCAGCATCCCGCGCCTACCAGGGCTGCCAGGCTCGCGACGATCAGCTTCCTGCGAATACGAACTTCTTTCATGGGTCTCCCTGAAACCACTTGCGCCCTCGGGCGGAATTTGGGCCTCAATCTACTTTCCGATGCAGAAGGTTGAGAATATCCGGTTCAGAATATCTTCTGCCGTCGTCTCTCCCGTGAGGCTGTCGAGCTGGCGCAGTGCACCGTACAGGTCCAGCAGCAGCATCTCATGAGGAATCTTTTTGCCGACGGCTTCTCGCGCCGCGCCGAGCGCCGTTACCGCTCCGTTCACCGCCTCAAAATGACGCAGGCTGGTGAGGATGCCGGACTCGCTCTCGCCCGCCGGATTCCGCACTAACTCCGCCAGCGCATCGCGCAATGCCGGCATCCCTTCCCCGGTCAGCGCCGACGTCGTCACGGACAACAGCGGCAGATCGGGTGGAACGTCGGCGCCAGCGTTCAGATCGGACTTGTTGCGCACCACCAGCGCGCGCCGCCCCGCCAGCGACGCGATTAGCTCCCCTTCGTCGTCGCGCAGCGGAACCGAAGCGTCGAGGACGACCATCACCACATCCGCATCGGCCAGCATCTCGCGCGTTTTGCGGACGCCGATGGCCTCGGCCTCATCCTTTGCCTCGCGCAGGCCCGCCGTATCCACCAACTCCACGGGAATACCGCCCAGCGACAGCCGATCCGTCACCAGGTCGCGCGTGGTTCCCGGCGTGGCGGTCACGATCGCCCGCTCCCGCTCCAGCAGGCGGTTGAACAGAGACGATTTTCCGACGTTGGGCCGCCCGACAATTGCCAGGCGCAACCCGGCGTGCACCATCCTCCCATGCTCAAAGGACCGCGCCAGCTCACCCAGCTCGCCGGCAATTGTATCGATGCGAGTGACAATTTCCTCGTCCGGCGTCACTTCCACGTCGTCTTCGGCGAAATCGATGCCCGCCTCCAACAGGGCGATCAACTCAACCAGGTTTTGCTTCGCCGGCTGCACGCGCCGCGAGAGCGCTCCGCCCATCTGCTCCGCCGCGATGCGCGCCTGGTAGAGGGTCTGCGCTTCGATCAGGTCCCGCACCGCTTCCGCCTGGGTCAGATCCACACGCCCCGCCAGAAATGCGCGCTCGGTAAACTCCCCGGGGCGCGCCAGGCGCGCGCCCCCGCGGAGCGCTACCCGCACCAGCATGTCCAGGATGACCGGCGATCCGTGCGCGGCGATCTCCACGAGGTCTTCGCCCGTGTAGGAGTGGGGCCGGGCGAAATATGTAACCATCGCCTCATCCAATTTGGTCGACGTCTCGGGATCGACCACCTCCGCCAGGCGCGCGCGCGCAGGCTCCAGCGCGCAGCTGGCGCGGATCAGGCCGCTCGCGATTTCCAGCGCATGCGGGCCAGACAGCCGGACGATCCCGATGCCACCCCGCCCAGGCGGTGTGGAAATGGCGACGATCGTCTCCTGTGCGATCGACTCCCGTTCCATAGTCTGTGGATGAGGCTGCACGCCGCCGGCTCCCTCGCCCTCGCGCCCCGCGGGAACTTTTTGTTCCGGCAATTGTGTTAGCGGCGCCGTCCGGAGAAGCGTTCCTGCCTGGGCCCGTCATCCCGATGCGCGTATCCCTTCGGATACGCCACCACGTAGCGCCGCAGTCCTTCGCCTGTCGATGCCGTCTCCAGATCGGGGTAAGCGCGAAACGCCAGGTGCAGCATGCGCCGTTCCCGCGAGCTCATGGGCGCAAAACTGTACGGCTGCCCGGTGCTCTTCACTCGCTCAGCGGCGGTTTCCGCGGCCAGCTTCAATTCGCGCGCGCGCAGTGCCTTGAAATTCTCCGCGTCGAACGAGATTTTGTCGTGCTCCTCATTCTCGAGACGCAGTACTTTCGCGGCCACGTGTTCCAGAGCGCGCAACAACTCCCCACCGCGCTGGGTCAGCAGTCCGGCATCGGGTCCGGCGAGCTCTACGTAAATTTCCCTGGCTTCGAGGCCAGCTGGATCGGCAGCTCCCGGACCGGCGGTGATGCGGAACTTCAAGCGCAATCCACCGACATGGGTGAGCGTTTTCAGGAAATCTGCGATCTTTTGTGCGGCGGCGGAGTAATCGTCGATCGGCATTGAACCTGGATTCGTTACTTTATCCCGACTTATTAGATCACGTTAAAGAAGCCCTGATCCACTATTCCTGACACGGCGCAAATTAGTGCCGGGCGTTGATCGCTTTGACCGTTTTTCCTGCGCGTTTGGCCGCTCTTTTTGCCGCAATCGCGCGCATCTCGAGCCCCATGCTGGTGCGGTTCATCACCATCTGCTGTGCCACACCCAGCAGGTTGCTGCCCGCCCAGTAGAGCGCCACACCCGAGCCGATGTTCCACATCATCACGCCGAACACCGCCGGCATCATGAAGGCCATCATGCGCTGCTGGCTCTGGTCCATGCCCGGCGAGGGAGTGAAGAATTGCGACAGGAACATGGAGACAATTACGAAGATGGGCAGGACGTGCAGCGCATCCGGCGCCGACAAATCCGGCAGCCACAGCCAGTGCGCCTGGCGCAGTTCGATCGCGTACATCAGCATCCGGTAAAAGCCGAACAGCAGCGGATACTGCAGCAGCATCGGCAGGCAGCCGCCGAACATGTTCACGCCTTCCTTCTTCTGCAGGTCGAACATCTCCTTGTTCATTTCCTGCCGGCGCGGATCGGTCGTCTTGTACTTCGCGTATTTCGCTTTGATCCCTTCGATTTGTGGCTGGATGCGCTGCATCTTCAGCGACGACTTCATCATCATGACGCGGGTCGGCATCATCGCCACATTCAGGAGCAGGGTGAGGACCAGAATCGCCCAGCCCCAGTTCGGAATGCCGTGAACCACAAAAAAGCGCAGCACCAGCAGCATGGGTTTGGCGATCCAGCCCCACCACCCGAAGCTCACCACGTGCTCCAGGTTTTCGCCGTTCACGGTGTGGACGGTCTCCAGCAGTCCGAGCAGCTTGGGCCCGACAAACAGGCGCGTGCTTAAATCGCCGCCATTCGCGCCCAGCGCCGTGCCCAGAATGGATACCTGATCCACCGTGTTCGGATCCGGGTGCGCCGAGTTCTTCGGCAACCCAAGCGATTCGTGCAGCGTGACCAGGTTGGTGTCGGCCGGCGTCTCCGGCATGAAGATCGCCGCGAAATACAAGTCACTGACACCCGCGTAGTCGTAGGAGCCGCGCAGCGTGTCGCCGCCGATTACCTTCTTCGCCGCAGTCTCGTCGGCCTTCCCGTTCTCCGAATAGGCGAAGTACGCCCCCGCGTATTGCTGCAGCGTAGCCTGATCGCCGAGGCCCGATGGCCACGCCAGCAGCGCCGTCACCGGCGCGCCATTCTGCGTCACCGATACGTCAGCCCCGATCACATAACTGGAATCGAAGTGGAAGGTCTTGCGGACGGTGAGCCCGCCGTACGAATAGTCGAAGCTCAGCGTGCCGGGCGCGGTGAGGGTTCCTGTCGCCGACGGAACGTAGAGGGCTGTATTCAGCCTGTTCTTCAGGCCGGCATCGTAAGCCCACAGCGATAACGGCAGGCCGAATTTCGCCGCGGCATCCGCATTCACCAGATCGAGCGGCTGCTTCTGGCTGTCATCCTTGTATTTCTTCAGCACCCACGACTTCACCGCTGCGCCGCGACTGGTGAAGGTGATGCGATACAGCTCGTTCTCGACGACTGTCTCGCTTTCGCTGGAAGCTTGAACGGCAGTCGCGGCCGGAGGTGCTGCATTGCCCGAGCCCGCTGTCATCGGCGCAGGACTTCCGGCATTGGTCGTCGTGGGAGCTGCCGCGCCGTTCGTCGCAGTCAGCGTTTTCTGTTGTGCCGGCGCCGGCTGTTGCGTCTTCTTCGGCCCGAAGACCTGGAACGCCACAACCATCAGGACAAACACGATCATGAAGCCGAACAGCGACTTCGAATCGCCGCCCATGCCTCCGCCGCTGCCGCCACCCTGATTGGGATTTTGTATCTCTGCCAAGACTTCCGTTTCCTATCCGGAGAACTTAGTGGACTTGCCCGGCCCGAATGCTTGCCACGGGGCCGCTGTGCTTCGCCGGCACCGGATCGAAACCGCCGCGGTGCAGTGGATGGCAACGCAGCAGCCGACCCAGCGCCATCATCGCGCCCCGCAGCGGACCATGCTCCGCAATGGCAATCGCCGCATACTCTGAACACGTCGGCTGGAAGCGGCACCCGCCGCTCGTTCCCGCAGCCGCATGCAACGCCGGAGAGAAGACACGCTTATAGAACGCAAGCAGCGCCCGTACGCTCGTGTCCCTTAGCTCCGCAAACCGCCGCGTTGTGTTCGCGCTCACCGCTTACCCTCCGCGCCGTCCGCGACGCTCGCAAAAACCCGTGCTACCTCGCGCTCCAGCCGTGCGAATTCCATTTCCAGCACCGTCTTGCGAGGATGCAGCACCACATCCACATGAAGCGGCAACTCGCCCAGATGCAGCCGCACCGCTTCTCTCATACGCCGCCGAATGCGATTCCGTTCCACCGCGCCGCCCAGCACACGGCCCGCCGTCAGTCCCACGCGCGGCGCCGCGCCGGTTGGATCCTCGCTCGATCGTGCGCGAAAAAAATAGCTCATCGATGCCGACGAATGCCTTCGGCTCTCCTGATACACGCGCTGGTAGTCCGCGTGTTTTCGCAGACGGGCGCTGCGCCAGTCGAATCCAGCCTCCGGCATCTCTCCATTCTTTCGCACTTTCGGGGGTGGCAGGCGAGCGACGATCGAAATCCAGCCGCCTGGACGGAACGGGAAACAAACGGGAAGACTTAGTCGCGAAAACCCGCGCTGACGGAAACACGCTTGCGGCCTCTGGCGCGCCGCCGCGACAGCACTGCGGCGCCGCTCTTCGTCTTCATACGGCTGCGGAAGCCGTGTGTCTTCGAACGGCTGCGGCGATTGGGCTGAAATGTGCGCTTCGGCATGGAAAATCTGGCTCCTGAAATGTTTCGGATTGGGCCGGCCTGCGCGCTGTCTTTTCGTTGCCTGGTTCAGGCGCGCAACCGCTCTCATCGACCGCGCAACGACTGAGAACTCGCCTCATCGCGGCAAGCTCTGAGTATATCGCATCGCTTTGCGGGTCGCAAAAATCGCGGCGCGTGCGCATTTTTCACCACCATCTGTGCAACTTTCGCGCGACGAAAATTTTCTCTGCGCAACTCGCTTCTCTTCGCCTTTTCCTGTGCTACTATCGGCAACGTTCACTTAAGATTTTTTCGACGCTTTGCGGTTGTCGGAAGAACTTGACCGTAGCTCCGATGCGTGACAGATCGGAGCCACTCCCGGCCAGTACGGATCTGCTCCTGAACTCGCCCTGTATTCACAGCCAGGGTTAACCTCGGGCATTTCTCTATTTCGGTTTCGCGGCGCCACCGGTCACTTCCCACTTCCGGGCGTTTGTCACAAGAGGATTGCGCATGTCTTTCGCCGTTACTTCTTCAGCCGTTCTCAATCCTTGGGTACAAATCCTCGCCGCGCTCGAAAAAAAGGTCAACCGCCAGTCCTTCGATACCTGGCTGAAGCCCACACGCTACAGCTATGTCCGCGAACGCATGCTTTTTGTGCGCATTCCCACCCCCGAGTTCCGCCATGTGGGCGATCGCTACGGCGACCTCATCCAGGAGGCGATCGAAAACCTCCGTCTGGAATTCGACGACGTCACCTTCATTACTCCCGACGAAGATCCGACGCTGCCGCGTGCTCGCGAGGACGGGGGTTTTGCGCCCTCTTCTTCCACGCCGGTTCCACCGCACGCGAATGGGGGGCTTCGTCCTCCTCCTGGCGGCCCGCAGCAGTCCCGCTTCGACTGGTCGACCGCCGCGCAGCTCAATGCGCGCTACACTTTCGACGGATTCGTCTGCGGACCTGGCAATCAGTTCGCGCGCGCCGCGGCCATGGCCGTCGCCGAGCAGCCCTCCAAGGCCTACAACCCGCTCTTCCTTTATGGCGGCGTGGGCATGGGCAAGACGCATCTCATGCACGCCATCGGTCACGAAATGAAGCTGCGCCAGCCCGGCGCCTCCATTTCCTACGTATCCGCGGAGAAGTTCACCAACGAGATGATCAGCTCCGTGCGCTACGACAAGATGACCAGTTTCCGCGACCGCTTCCGCACCGTGGATCTGCTGCTCATCGACGACATCCAGTTCCTCTCCCAGAAAGAGCGCACCCAGGAGGAGTTCTTCCACACCTTCAACGCGCTCCACGACAACATGAAACAGATCGTCATCGCCTCGGACCGGCCGCCACGCGAGCTGGCCGAGATCGAAGACCGGCTGCGCAGCCGTTTCGAGTGGGGACTGATCGCCGACATCCAGCCGCCGGACCTCGAAACCAAAGTCGCCATCCTGCAGAAGAAAGCCGAGAGCGAGCACGTCGTCCTGCCCATGGACGTGGCCCTCTTCATCGCATCGAATGTCCGCACCAACGTCCGCGAGCTGGAGGGCGCGCTGGTGCGCCTTGTGGCCTGGTGCGGCCTGAATGGCGTCGAGATCGTGCTGCCCACCGCACAGCAGTGCCTGAAGCAGTTCATCGATACGCAGGTGCGCAAGATCACCATTGAGTCGATCCAGCGCGCGGTCGCCGAGCAGTTCGGCATGCGCGTCGCCGAGCTCAAGCAGAAGAACAACTCCCGCGCCGTCGTCGTGCCCCGCCAGATCGCGATGTATCTGGCCAAGCAGCTCACTGAGGCGTCTTTGCCGGAGATCGGCCGCCAGTTTGGCGGCAAGCATCACACCACAGTGATGCACTCCATCGGCAAAATCGACGAGCAGCGCCGCAACGACAAGAACCTCAACAGCACCCTGAATAAGCTGCAGGAAACCCTGAACGGCTAAGGAATCAGGACGCGCCGACGGCGATCGCCGATTCAGTTCGTAGGCCGGCTCTTCCAGTTTCGTGCTCCGTGGAGAACCGCGAGGATCCGGAGCCGTTCTTCCCGGACTCGATAGACCAAAATGTACGGCGTTCCGGGCACCGGGAAT
>PMAD01000271.1 GCA_003152415.1 Acidobacterium sp. | reverse complement strand
GCTCTTCGACGCAGACATATCGACGGTCAGGGTTCCGGGGCCTGGAATGCTCAGGCGCGAAGCGGTTCCGTAGAGGCCGGCCGGCGCCGTAAAGGCATCCTTGTTGAACCAGTTGCCGAGTGAGCCGCCACCCGCGGTCAGCGATACACCGGGCGCGCGGTCGGGACGCAGCGAATTCGTCGTCCCGCGCGAAACGTCTTCCGCATTGGCCTCATAGTGAGGCGTGAGAGGACTGCCAGTCGCAATCCCGTAGGTGCCGGAGAAATTCATGTTCGCCAGCACATGGCCGAACCAGCCGGTGGTGAGCAGATGCGTGTCCGGCCCGAACGGCAGTTCGTAGACAAAGTTGCCGCTGACCTTGTGCCGCACGTCAAAGCTGGAGTTCGATTTCTCGGCGAGGATGTCCTGCCAGTTCTGAACGATGCCCGCGCTGGTGCCGCCATTGCCGCCCACCGAGGTTGCGTCGTCGATGGCGTGCGAATACGTGTAGGTGGCCCCCAGCGAAATGCCGCCGCTCAGGCGTTTGCGGGCGCTGAAGGTGAGCGCGTTGAAATTCGAGAACGCAACGGCGTCCTCGTAGTCGTACAGCACGGTTTGCCCGTTGCTGACGGCGGTGGGCAGCGTGGTTGTCGGCTGGCCACTGACGATTTCCGGGTAACGGCCGGGAGCGTCGATGATGTCGAGCCGCGAGCCTTTCGAGCCGTTGTAACCGAAGTTGAGCAGGATGTTCCAGGGAAGGGTGCGCTGGAGATTCAGGTTCCACACCTGAACGTAAGGAAGCCGGTAATTCTTGTTCACCGAATAGTTTCCGATCTGCTCGCTTTCGGGAACCGGAAAACCCTTGGCAAGGCTGATGGGCGGGCCCGTGGTGGCCTCGTTGGTCTGCACATCGGCAAACGGAGGCTCGAAGGCGAAATCCTGCACGAATTTCACGTACTGACCGACGGTGTAGTTGATGCCGTAGCCGCCGCGGATCACCGTGTCCTTGAAGGGGTGAGCGGCGACGCCAAGTCGCGGGGAAAAATTGTTTTTCTCGGGATAGATAAGGTCGCGCGGATACTTTCCGCTGAACGCGCCGACTCCGTTGGGCGTGACGATCCCCACCTGGGAGAAATCCTTGCTGGCGTCAAGGGTCGCCAGGCGGTCGTTCTCCTCGGAATAGGGCGAGTAGTAGTCGTAGCGCAGGCCAAAGAGGAAAGTGACGTTCTTCATGGCGCGCCAGTCGTCCTGCGCGTAGCCGTCCATCTCATTCTCGCGAAGATGCGCTTCCTGATTGGCCGCCTGCAACGTGGTTTCCTGGGGCAGGCCCAGCAGCATGTCCGCGAGCGACGATCCGCTCGACGCAAATCCATTGAAGCCGCTGTTGCCCGCCGTGCCTGAACCCGGCGCCTCCGTGAAGAGGCCGGTGAAGACGAAGGTTCCCGTCGAATTGGTGTTGCCGATCAGGTCGCTGTAGACGCGGCGTATGTCGCCGCCAAAGCGCATGTTGTGCTTGCCGTGAACCCACGCGACGGTGTCGGCCACGGCGACGGTCTCGCCGCGCGTGAAGCTCGGCTGCTGCTCATTGAGCCCGGTGAACTGGTTCAGCGTGACGTTGGGCAGGCCCCAGAGTTGCGGCGAATCCGGCAGACCGTTGATGCCAAGCTGCGGCGCGATGTCGGTGAGGTTGCTGAAGTAGTTGCTTGCCTGGCTGTGCGACAGATTCCAGGTCCCGGTCAGGTTGTCGGTGAGGCGTCCTTTGCCGATGGAGTAGCCCAGCTGCAGCGAATACTGATGGCTCTGGCTCTTGCCGCCGAGCTCGGGAAAAAGATTCAGACTGTCGGACGCGGAATGACTGTAGTTGAAGTTGGCATTCATGCTCTGCGTAATGCCTGGGTTGCCCTGGCCCAGGACCTGGCGCGCCATGCGCATCAGCCCGCTCGTCCCCGACGAGTTCTTGCCGAAGTTGTGCATCAGGCGGACGCCAATCTGCGTGGTGTTCGTCGTCGCCGAGGTGAGGCGCTGGTAGTTTTCGTTTTGGCCGGAGATCGTGGGCAGCGGAATGTAGCTGACCAGAGCAGTGGCCTGGGGCTGAATCTCGCCGACCGGTATGCATTGCGAGCTGGGGTTGCCCGCATCCGGGCCGCTGGTGCAGGGGCCGTATGGCAACCCGGTGCTGGGATCGTAGATGGTAATTTTGCTTCCGGTCGGCGTGGTGAGGCCGGTGAAGTCGCCGGTGCGTTCGGCCAGCGTGGGGACGGTGCCGTACTGGTCAAAGGGCGACGAAGAGCGCGTGCCGGAAAGCGTGAAGAAGAGGAAGTCGTTCTTGTCGTTGGTCAGGATTTTCGGGATATATGGCGCCGACAGAAAAGTCAGGCCAAAGCGGTTCGATTCATACGAGGGCTGCTCGATGGGCTGACCGCGCAGCGCAAAGTCCTCGGCGTTGATGGCGCCGTTGCCACCATTCCAGAAAATCGCACCGTGCGGCTGATTGGGTTTGAAGTTGCGGAAGTTGCCACGCATGCCACCACCACCGCCGCGGCCACCGCCTCCGCCGGCGAATCCGCCACCACCACCGCCAAAGCCACCTCCACCACCTCCGAAGCCGCCGCCGCCAGCACCACCCCCGCCTGGCCCTCCGGGTCCTCCCTGTCCGCCCTGACCGCCATTCAGCGATTGGTTCAGCTCGGCGCTGTCCTGCATTCGGCCGAAGTCGACGCCGGCGAACGGATTAGTGGTTCCGGTTTGTCCGGTCACTGCCACGGAATCGGACGAGGAAAAATCGGAATTCGAGGCGAGCGAGGGGAGCGCCGCACCCGCCTCCTCGCCGCCCGCTCCGGCCTGGATCAGGTCGGATGCGGCGCCGAGCAGATTGAGGCTCTGCGCGCCTCCGCCCACAAGTTGCCGCGCCGCGCCGGCCAGGTTGGTCTGCTGCTCCTGCTCCGCGGCCCGCGAAGCCAGCATTACGGTGAAATCGACGGCCTGATCGTGCGCCGTGGCGTTGAGGAGCGCTTCTTTGGTGACCGGCGCGAAGGCCGAGAGCTCCGTCTTCAGCACGAAGCGGCCATTCTGCGGAATTACGAGCGTGTAGCTGCCGGTGATGTCGGTGGTGGTGCTGTATTTTTTGCCGGTGAGCGAATTGCTCGCGGTCACGCTGACGCCCGGCAGCGGAATGTTGCCATCCTTGACGGTGCCGTGGATCGTGCCGCCGACTGGGGCCGCAGCCGGGGGCGCGGGTGCAGGCGTGGACTGAGCGTCAGGCGCGGGCGAAGTCGCAGCCGACTGAGGCGCCTGCTGCACATCAGGCGCGGAGGACGGCGCCGGTGCTTGTTGCGTGGGCGGAGTGGCGGGAGTTGTGGCGGGTGTTTGCGCCGACGCGAGCGCGACCGCGAACACCAGGGAGACAAAAAGAGCGGCGAGGCGCGTCAGTGGCGTCATCGGGGTTTTAGTTCTGGTTGCTGCCCGGAGGCTGAGGAGCTGTGGTTCCCGCTGGGGGCGCCTGGTTTTGGGGTTGCGTCTGCGGTTGCGTCTGCGATCCCGGAGCGCCTTGTCCGCCCCGCGGCCCGTTGCCAAACCGGCCCTGACCTCCACCCTCGCGCGGCTCCATCACGGTCAGGTTGGTAGCGACGAAATTGCCGCCCTGCACCGCGCCGCGCACGTTGACCGTGTCGCCGACCTTGATATCGGGGAAGGTGATGTCGGTGGCGTTGCCCCGCGCGCCCTTGTGAAAGGTCGTGTTCTCATCGACGGTGATCGTCTGGGTGACTTTGTCGGGACGTTCGACGGTCACGGTCAGATCTTTGATCGCCGTGATCTTGCCGGCAGTCCAGGTCTTGCCGAACTCGGCTCGCATCTTTTCCATCTGCGCAGCCTGCTCAGGGGTAAGTACCATGACGAACATCGCGCCGACGGTCTTCGCCTGATCGTCGAGATTGCCGCCCGCGACGATGGTGTCGCCCACGTGAATATCGGAAACCTTGACCTCTTCACGCTCTTTGCGGAAGTGGGTATTGGGTCCGGTTTCGACTTTGTAAACCTGGCCCTGCTCATCCCTGATGGTGATCTCGTTGCCGGTAATGGCGGTGACGGCGCCGTGGGCGCTGTTGCCGCCCATCATCATCATGCCGCCGCCCCCCATTCCGCCGCCGCGGCCGCCGCGCTGCGGGGGCTGCTGATCCTGCGCGAGCAGGGAGGAAGTTGCGGAGAGTGCGGCGAGGGAGGCGCAGAGCGCTAATCCTGCGAGACGGGACCGGAAAATTCTCATAACTCGTACCCTTCAACGACGGCACGGACGCCGTTCTGATTATGCCCGATATAGACGCTTCCCGGGCCGGAAAGACGCGTTCCGGCGAGAGCCGGCGGCCGGCTCCGAAGATCGGGAGCGGGCCGGAAATCGCGGAAGAGTCAGTGGGGAAAGTATTGAAAACCCCGCCGAAAAATGAACCGCCGGTGAAACTTTCCGCATCCACCTGTCTATCCCCCCTGCGGGGACAAGCAGGGAGTGGTACTCTGACGGGCAACCCCAGCCCCGGCGCCGCTCTCTCCCGCTGGGAAGGACCTCACCCAAGGACGAGCCCATGAGCGTGGTTATGCCAACACTACTCGCTGAGGAATTCTGTCGCGTGCGGAGCCAGAGCCTTGCGCTCTGCGCGCCGCTGACTCCTGAAGACATGATGGTGCAGTCGTGCGCGGAGGCCAGCCCGGCGAAATGGCATCTGGCGCATACAACGTGGTTTTTTGAAACCTTTATCCTGCGCGAATTTCGCCCCGGCTACCGCCCTTTCCGTCCAGATTTCATCTGGCTCTTCAACAGCTACTACAACGCGGTCTCGGCGCAGCCGGAAAAGAAGCTGCGGGCGTCGTTCTCGCGGCCCACGGCGGAGGAGATTATCGCGTACCGGCATCATGTGGACGCCGCGATGGAAGACTTTGCCGCCGGCAATGTGCCGGAGGCGGCGCGGGAACGCATCGTGCTCGGCCTGAACCACGAACAGCAGCATCAGGAACTGCTGATTACGGACGTCAAGAACGCGTTCTGGAACAACCCGCTGCACCCGGTGTACGCGCAGAGGTCGAGGGGCGAGGCGCGAGAGGCTTCGCCGGTGCGGTGGGTCGATTTCGCCGGCGGCGTCGCTGAGATCGGATACAAGGGCAAAGATTTTTGTTTCGACAACGAAACGCCGCGACACAAGGTTTATCTCGAGCCCTTCCGGCTCGCCTCGCGGCCGGTGACCTGCGCCGAGTATCTGCGGTTCATGGAGGACGGCGGCTATTCGCGATCCGAATTGTGGCTCTCGGAAGGCTGGTCGACGGTGCAGGCGGAGCGCTGGCAGGCGCCGCTGTACTGGCGACGCAACGAGGGCGGGTTGTGGGAGGTTTTCACGATGCATGGCCTCGTCGAGCTGGACGACCTGCTGGCCACGCCGGTNNCTGCCCACGGAAGCGGAGTGGGAAGTAGCCGCCACGGCCGTTCCGGTCAAGGGCCATCTGCTGGAAGGCGAGACGTTTCATCCGCAGGCGGCGTCGAACGCATCGGAGAGAGAGCAGTCCGCCGTTGAACAGCTTTACGGCGACGTCTGGGAGTGGAACGTCAGCGCTTATCTTCCTTATCCGGGCTTCAACCCGCTCCCCGGCGCCCTCGGCGAGTACAACGGCAAGTTCATGTGCAACCAGATGGTGCTCCGTGGGGGTTCGGTGGCAACGCCGGCTTCTCACATCCGGGCTACCTATCGCAACTTTTTCGCGCCCGCGACCCGCTGGCAGTTCTCCGGCGTTCGTCTGGCCGACCACTGATCGCGGAGGCGCAGTTTCCCATGCACGCTCTTTCATCCATTCCCTGTCTGCCGGAGGCGGCTTCGACGCCGGTCGGCGCGGAAGTTTATCGCGGGCTGACCTCATTGCCGAAACGCCTTTCTCCCTGGCTCTTCTACGACCAGCGAGGGTCGGAGTTGTTCGAGGCCATCACGGCGCTGCCGGAGTATTACCTGACGCGCACGGAGCGCGCCATCTTCGCCGAATATGGCGACGAGATTCTTGCCGCGGCTTCCGGCGACGGCAAGCTGGCGATCATCGAGCTCGGCGCCGGCACAGCGGCCAAGACGGGCCTTCTGCTGGCCGCGGCAGTTCGTCGCCAGGGGCACGTGAGCTATTACCCCATCGACATTTCCGTGTCCGCGCTCGAAGCGGGGCGGACCCGCATCGGCGAAGAGATGCCCGAGGTCGTGGTCCGTCCCATCGTCGCCGACTACACTACCGAACTCGACGAGATTCCTACTCCCGGCGGGCGCCGTTTGGTGCTGTACATCGGATCGAGCATCGGCAACTTCGAGCCGGCGGAGGCCGCTGCCCTGCTGCGCCGGCTGCGCGGCCAGCTTGCGCCCGGGGATTTGCTGCTGCTGGGCGTGGATCACATCAAGGATCGGAACACCCTGCTGCCTGCCTACAACGATGCAGCAGGCGTGACCGCGGAATTCAATCGCAACATTCTCACGCGCATCCGGCGGGAGCTCGGCGCGGGTTTCCGTCCGCGTCTTTTCATGCACCGCGCGCGCTGGAACGATCGCGAGTCGCGNNTTCACGCCGGAAAGCGTCGACGAACTTTTGACCCGGTCCGGATTTGCGGTCGAGCGCGCCTGGACTGACGCGAAGAACTGGTTCGGCGTGTATCTGGCAGAAGCGGTTGCCGGGTAAGGATAGCTTCCCCGGAGTCGGTGATACGACCCGACAGGCCGTTCGTTCCGCCAACTAAGCTATGCTCAGAGCCATCGTGTTCCGGCGATTCTCAGGCGCGCTTGTTTTCGCTCTGGTGGCTGCTTCTCCGCTCCTGGCACAGCAGCCTCCGCTGTCTCTCTGCCTTGTCCAAACTAAGCCCGATGCGGCGACACAGTACAACCCGTCTGCCGGCGCCTGGGCCATCGAGCTGGACAAGTTGCTCTCTGCTCAAAGACTCAGGAGTGGTGCTCCACTGCAGATAACGGTCCTCGCCGCTTCGGTTGAAAAGGACATTCAGCCTGAAGTCCGTCGCCTGCAGTGTCCCTATGTTGTCAAGCTTTCGTACCAGGGCAGCCTTTCGCCTGTTTGGCGTTATGCCAAGGACGCCTATGGAGACAGTCTCCTTTTCTCCCTGAGCAACGGGCCCAGCGAAAAGATCATCGCCCAGGGTGCATCGCCCATCCGGCTCATTCATGGGCAGGACCGCCCGCCTCCCAGCCCGCTGGTCTCGGAGCCAGTCCCCTGCGCCGCAGTTACCCAGCAAATCATGAAGAGCCTGAACAAACTCCCGTGATTCATCCCGACCCCCTTGGTCGGCTATCCGGAACTTTCACCCACCTCGCCCTGGCTCACGCCGAACACGGGTAGGGGGGGTACCCCCCTCCCCCCAGGGGAGTAAGGCGCTCATTCTGCAGGGTCGATTCGGTACCGTAAATCAGGTATTACCCTCCTCCGTGCCGCTCTCCGAGACCGGCTGGTTTGCAGCAAAAAGAAAAGCTCTGTTCGGGCCGGCGGGAAACCGGGCGGACAGAGCTTTCCTTATTTTTAGGCTAGGAGTTTTGCGCAGCAGGTTCAAGCAAATTCGAAGGGGCGCGCGGTACGAAGGTCATGCGGGGGCAAGCTCAAGCAGCCTTGGTGAAAGTTCCGGATTGGCGACGATCCTCTCGGGACCCAAAGTGCCCACTGATATGATCGTGCCGTCGCATCGGCTTTCTGAGGCGAGGGGTTATGAAGCCTGCAGTTCACAGATGGTTGTCGAGGCGGTGGGCGTTCAACACCTCGAATGCCTATTGGCGGACGCTGCCGATGCTGAGCATGGGGAAGTTCCTGGCCGCGGCATTTATCACCTGGTGCGCGGTCGGTTTCGCTATCGACCTGCTGCTGGTCAACTATCAACCCTTAGGTCGAGGTTTCTTCTGGCCAATCTATTTTGGCACGCTTGGGACGGCCCTTTTTGCGGCCCGCATGAGGCGGACTGGTCTGGTCCCCGTTTTTCTGGTGATTATGGGGGCCGGCCTGTGGCTGGCGGTTCAAATCTCCTTTCATGCGTCTGCGTCGCCGGACCTGGAGGCGATGCACCGTCGAGTCGTCTTCGACGCCATTGGCATCCTGGTGGGCACGACCGTCGGTTATCGGCTGCTCATCGATTTCATCAGGGCGGAAGGCTTCGCGACCGTCCGCATCCAGACCGAACTTGCCCTCGCGCACGGCATGCAGGCGACTCTGGTTCCAACGCTTTCTCTTCAGGTTGACCGCTTCGAGGTCTACGGGAAATCCCTTCCCAGCACAGAAATGGGCGGCGACCTGATCGATGTGGTCGAGCGCGACGGAACGCTGCTCGCCTATGTGGCTGACATTTCCGGACACGGCCTGGCCGCCGGCCAGTTGATGGGAATGTTGAAGACGGCGGTGCGTGTCTCGCTCCAGTTCCGGCAGGAACCGGTAGCCGTAATGGAAAGTGCGGACCGCGTGCTTCCCGCGGTCAAGGAGGCGAACATGTACGCGACGCTGGCGCTTCTGTACTTCGACGGCTTGTCCGAAGCGGAATATTCGCTGGCAGGCCATCCGCCTATCCTTCACTATCGCGCCCCGACCGGGGATGTCGCGCGGCTCGCTCTGGAGCAGTTTCCCCTGGGCTTGATGCCTGGGGGGCGCTATTCGAGCCAGCGCGTCAGCTACTCCCCACGGGATCTGTTTCTGATGATTTCCGATGGGATCTCGGAAGTACCGAACGAGACCGATGAAGAATTTGGTCTCGATCGGCTCGAGCAGTTGCTCAGGAAAAACGCCGTGCAGCCACTCCCGCAGCTATGGGAGTTGATCATGGGCGAAGTCAAACGGCACGGCGTGCAGCAAGACGACCAGACATTGCTGCTGCTCCGCGTCCGAGCGTAGCGAGCATCCGTCGCTCGGGGGCGGTTGAAAGCCGTGCCCCTTCAAAAACGGCCGCAGGGGCTGAAGCCCGGACTGTTTTGGGCCATCAGGGCCCGACTTGAAGTCGGGCCCTGATACGAGGTGTGAAAGCCGTGCCCCGTCGAGTCGAATGGCTCTGCCCGCCGTTGGCAGATGTGGGAAGGGAAACCCATGCATAGCGTAGAGTGGCCGCATGGACGCCGAAAGCCTGCGCGCTTTTCTGCTTTCTCTGCCGGACGTCTGCGAGACGATGCAGTGGGGCGACAACCTCGTCTACTGGGTTGCCGATAAGGCTATCGGCGGAAAGATGTTCGCGCTGGCCAGCCTCGAGCCGGATCATGGCGCGGTGTTATCGTTCGCCGCCGGGCCGGAGCGCTTCGGTGAGCTGGTGGAAATCGAGGGAGTCTTCCCGGCACCGTATTTCGCGCGTGCGCACTGGGTCGCGGTGGAGCGCTGGAACACGCTGCCAGCCGCCGAGCTGAAAGAACTGCTGCGCCACGCGCGCGCGCTGGTCTGCGAAAAGCTGCCGCCGCGAACGAAAGCCGTGCTGGCGATGGCGCCTGCGGAAAGGAAGAAGCTGATTGCGGCGCGCAGGAAGCTGCTGGCAGGCAAGAAGAAGTGAGGCCGGGCCGAGGCTGCAGCGGATTCTGGTCTAGTGCGGGCCGGCAGCGGTCATCAGGCTCGCGCGCGTGTCGGCAGACATGGGGCCGGAAGCACGCCACAGTATGTGTCCCTGGCGATCGACGAGCAGGATCACCACCTGTTTTTCATTGGGAATCTGCAGATCGGCGAAAAAGCTTTTGCGATCCACCCAGAGCGGGACGATCCAGTGCCACGTTTCGGGATCGGTCTGGTCGCTGCGCATCGAGGAGCTTTCCCACCAGCGGAAGACGAAGTTTTCGCGCTCGGCCACGGGCAGCTGGTAGTAGCGAAACTGAAAACTGGCGTGCTGCAGGGCCTGCGCAGCCGGCAGCCAGGAATCGATGTCGGCCTGCTGCTCCGGCTTAAATGAAATGAGCAGCAGATCGGTTTGGCCTTCGAGGCCGCCGGGCAGCGAAACCTTTTGCTTGTCCAGGCTGTACGACGTCACCGGAGGAAAAGCGGCCGCCTTTTGTTGCTGCGCCGCTCCGAGGGTCGGCAGCGCACAACACAAGAGCAGAAAGATCAGCAATGGTTTTGGATGCTGCAATCGGGGGTCCGGAAGAATGCTCGCGATGTCAGAAAGCCTGGAGGCATGGTACCACTCGCTTCATTGGGCTTATTTGCGGCCACCGGACTATGAACCACGTGAATTATTATGGAAGATAGAATGACTCCGCATCCGTTTCAGACAGACGATCCGCGCCTGCGTCCGATTGCCGAGAAGGTTGAGGCAGGCGATCGGCTGAGCGGCGACGAGGGTCTGGCGATCTATCGCTCCGGTGACGTGCTGGCGGTGGGATGGCTCGCCAACCAGGTGCGCGAGCGGATGCACGGCGACGTGACCTACTTCAACGTGAACCGCCATATCAACCCCACCAATGTTTGCGTAGCCGCGTGCCGGCTGTGCGCTTTCGGCAGGAGCAAAGGCGCGAACGGCGCTTACACGATGGCGCTGGAGCAGGCGTGGGAGACCGCGGCCTCCGGGTACAGCGAAGCGGTGACGGAGTTTCACATCGTNNACATCAAGGCGTTCACCATGGTCGAAGTCGCGTTTCTGGCGAAGCGCGCGAAGCTGAGCATCCCGCAGACGCTGATGCGGCTGAAGGAAGCGGGGGTCGATTCCCTGCCCGGCGGAGGCGCGGAGATTTTTGCCGATCGCGTGCGACACATTATCTGCGACCACAAAATCGATGGCGACGAGTGGCTGGAGACGGCGCGGGCGGCGCATCGGATCGGACTGAAGTCAAACGCGACCATGCTGTACGGTCACATCGAAAATGATGAAGACCGCGTCGATCATCTGCTCAAGCTGCGGGCGCTGCAGGACGAGACGGGCGGCTTCCAGACTTTCATTCCGCTGGCGTTTCATCCCGACAACACGCCGTTGGGGCATTTGCCGAAGACAACGGGCCTGACGGATATTCGCCAGATCGCGGTGGGCCGGCTGTTGCTCGACAATTTCCCGCACATCAAGGCGTACTGGCAGATGATGACGGCGAAGATCGCGCAGATCGCGCTGTGCTTCGGCGCGGACGACATCGACGGCACGGTGATCGAAGAGAAGATATACCACGACGCCGGCGCGACTACGCCCCAGGGGATGCGCCGCGACGAGCTGATGCGGCTCATCACCGCGGCCGGGCGGGTTCCGGTGGAACGCGATACGCTCTACCGCGCGGTGACCAGGACCGAAGAGAGCTTCACCGTCGCGGTGTAGGCGACACGTCCCCTGGAATTCAACCTTATCGGCTGGGCACTGTGTGGGCCAAATATCCTGCCATTTGGCTGGGCGTTCAGTTTGAGTTGTCCGCGGGGATGGCCTTGCCGGACAGTAGCCTCGCCTGCTGCGGCGTCGGACCCGGCCGGATCACTTTAAAGGCTCCATGATCGACACAGATCACATCCCAGAGCGTCAAATCACCCAAGTCGATCCTCTCTGTTGGGACTCCGCCGGCCTCGCTGACCTGCCAAACTGCCGCATCATCGTGTTTGCCGTCATTCGTGCCGGCTCTGCGAAAGCGGAGGTACAGTCCTTCGTCAGAGGGAAGCGCCGAATCGAGAACGAACCCCTTCGGAGCAGTTAGTGGCACCGTGAGCACGGATCCGCCCGGGCCGATTTCGAAGAGTGGACCAGCGGATCCTGGCAGAAGCATGAGAACCGCGCCGCCGTGCCGAACCATCTGATAAAAGCCGAGCGCCTGGATCTCCGAGACGAAGGCCGCCTCGTCCTTCTCCTCGGTATTGAAACGAGACGCGGGCATCAAGGCCGATTCCGTTGGCAGACCCCCCGGCAGCTCGATATATCGCTCCAACGCGCCGGATTTATCCACCAGCGCGATGCGCGGGGTATTAGTTACACGATCCACGCCTAACACGATGAACTCCCCGGAATCGAGGACAGCAATCTTCCCAGGCTTGAAGGACGGGATACTAAGTGGGGCGTATGACAGGTAACCACCGTCCGTCGAAAACCTGGCAATATACGCCCGGCCTTGCTGTCCGAGTTGACGCAGGGCCTGGGTTTCACCGTTCGGTGAGCTGAGAAGCTCCTGAACCTCGGATTGCGGCAAGGCTGTCAGGAGGAGGCCAACGGATGATTTGCCCGGATACCACGCCCGTGACCCGTATCCGCCCAGGTAGAGATCGGGAATTTCCGCCATGTTGAAATCCCGCGCGCCGCCATCCGGCAGGAACGCAAAAAGCTCATGTGTCGTGAATTTCGGAGGAACGTAGCTATTGATATAGATCGTCCCATCGGTTCCACATTGCAGCGGTGCCTCGTAAATTGGCGCGATCATGCGAATGCTCTTCTGATCCTTCTCGTCGAACCGGAGACTGAGGACCGGGAGCGTCTGGTCGACATCTGCAACATTTCCAACGGGGCGCGCATTGTCAGTTGGCACATCCTGCGACCACCCACCGACGCAGGTGCCAAGTAACACCCCGAGCAGGACGATATGTTTTCGCCTGGTTGCGTGGGGCTTCATCGCAGAATGATCCGCCCGAGGATTGCTTTGTCCGGGTCAAAATCAGGAGTTTGGTCATCCGCTAAAGCGAGGGGGACCATATCTCCTCCGCAGCCTGCGACCAAAACCATGCCCCGCGTGACGTCACGCGCCAGCTGTTCTCGCACATGCTCATCTTTCAGCATTGCGGCATCATCGAAGCAGGATTGTTGCAGATAGCAGATAGTGACCACCGTGCCACAGCAGAAAGTCCGCAAACTCAAAGTTATATAGTCGCCCGGAACACAGAACGGTGCTGTCAGACCCCTCCCTCCGGGGCAGGAGCACATTTGTGTTTGCGCATCCTCACAGAGCTGCGCGGAAGCTGTCACCGCCATGAAACTTACCGCGCCGTATATTAGAGTTCGTATGAGGTTCGCCCGCATGTTAGCCTCCTTGGCTCCGAACTATCCCCTGAAAGGCTGCTTTGTGTCAACTCTCTGGCGATAGAAAGTTATGCGCTATTTGCACAGCAACAAATCGAGACCTGAACTGATTACTATGGTCGACTAATACCCCCCCCCTACCTTAGTAACAACGGTGGCGAGGAATAAATCGGCATCCCTCGTGACTGCTGAGTGTAAGGTCGGCGACCGAAAGTTTCAGACCGCTCTTCATCTTTCCTTTCAGTCGATTCTGTTCAGCCAGAGAGTGCGGAAGGAGAGCTGCAGGGGGCGGTGACTGTGGGCGGAGCGGGGACATCCGGCGATGGCGGCTTCTTCGCGTTTCGCTTTTCGCGGCGTTTCTTGCTCACTTCATTCGCGGCGACCAGGAAGAGAGAGATGAACGTGACCGCCAGCAACAGGACGGCGGTAATGCCGGTGAGCTGTTCCATCTCGCCGTAGAGCATCGCCAGACCGCCGAAGACGAAGAGCAGATGCGCGCAGAAAACCTGCAGCGAGGCTTTGCCGAGGGTGAGGAACGGCTCGCGCGCGACCACGGCGCGGACATACTTGCGCAGCCAGTAAAAGACGATGAGGAACGCCGCGATGTTGAGAACGCGCAGGGGACCGACCTGCCACTTGTCGAGCAGCAGGCCGAGAGCCTGTTCATTCAGGTGCGGGCCGAGCCATCCATGGCGAACCGCGACAAAGCAGATACAAATGGCGACGCTGAGGGCGATTCCCCAGCGCGGAACGAACTTCAGCGGGACATCATGTTGCGCGGAACGCGCGCCGAGCCAGAGGCCGACGATCCAGACCATCTGCCACGCGAAGAGGTTGAAGGCGCCGGTTTCCTGGAGGGGAATCTGCAGATGGGTGAAGTGAACGACCCAGGTGTGGACGATGTCGCGCAGGCCGAACTGGGCCAGCAGCCAGATGAGGGTGCTGGCCGCGAGGACGATTCTCCATCCCACACGCACCGCCGCGGAGAGGAAGAGCGGCGTGAGGAAGAGAAACAGCACATACATCGGCAGGATGTCGAGCAGCGGCGGGCAATAGATGAGAAAGATGGAACCGACGATGGCGGTTCCCGGATGGTTCAGATAAAAATTCAACAAATTGGTAATGGCAGCGCGATGGTGGTGGACCGCCCAGCTGGCGGCGATGGTGAAGGCAAACGCCAGCAGAAAAATGTGATACGCGTAGAGCTTCAGGGAGCGCTTCCACAGGCGCCAGGCCGCGCCGGCAGGATTCTCGGTGAGTTCGCGGATATAGAGGCGGCCGATGAGCAGGGCGGAAAGAAAAACGAAGCCCTCAGCGGAGGAGATATAGCCGAAGGGCTGATTCACAAAATCGCTGAAGCGCGTAGGCAGATGGGTCAGCGTCATCCAGACGAGGAACAGGCCGCGCAGGGCATCGAGTTCGGGAAGCCGCTGAAGCTTGGGGAAGTACATGCGGATGTGCGTCCCTCAGGACTCCGGGGAGCGCTTCTCCATTAGACGCCGCTGGCGGCAGGGGGTTGCGAGAGCGACGGATCAGTAAGCTGCGATTCCTGTAACACTTTCCACCCCAGCGAGCAAAGGCGCTCGCCGGGGACCCCGGGGTGATGGCCTGCCCAGGTTGGGATTGTTAGTTCCTCGGTTAGTATGCCGCGATGCCAGTGACACTTTGACCCAGGATGAGGGTGTGGATGTCGTGGGTNNCCCTCATAGGTCTTCACGGACTCGAGGTTCATCATGTGGCGCATCACCGGATAGTCGTCGGTGATGCCGCTGGCGCCCAGCACGTCGCGGGCGAGGCGGGCGCATTCGAGCGCCATCCACACATTGTTGCGTTTGGCCATGGAAATATGCTCGTGGCCGGCTTTCCCCTGATCCTTCATGCGGCCCACCTGCAGGACCAGCAGCTGCCCCTTGGTGATTTCGGTGATCATCCACGCCAGCTTTTCCTGGACCAGCTGATGGCTGGCGATGGGCTGATCGCGAAACTGCTTGCGCACCAGGGAATATTGACGCGCCGTGTCGTAACAGGACATGGCGGCGCCGATGCCTCCCCAGGCGATCCCGTAGCGGGCCTGGTTCAGGCACATGAGCGGGGATTTCAGGCCGTCGGACTTCGGCAGCACATTCGATGCGGGGATACGGACATCCTGGAGCGACAGGCCCGACGTCACGGAGGCGCGGAGCGACCATTTGCCATGCACATCCCAGGACCCGAAGCCGGGGCGGTCGGTCTCGACCAGAAAGCCGCGGACCCGGCCTTCTTCTCCTCCGTCGCCATAAACCTTCGCCCAGATCACGGCGACATCGGAAATGCTGCCGGAGGTGATCCACATTTTTTCGCCGTTTAAGACGTACTCATCGCCTTTGCTGTCGGCGCGGGTGCGCATTCCTCCCGGATTGGACCCGTAGTCGGGTTCGGTGAGCCCGAAGCAGCCGAGCTTTTCGCCGGTGGCCAGCTTCGGGAGCCAGTAGTCCTTCTGCTCGTCGGAGCCGAAGGTGAAGATGGGATACATCACCAGCGCCGACTGCACGCTGACGAAGCTGCGCACGCCGGAGTCGCCGCGCTCGAATTCCTGCATGACGAGCCCATATTCGACGTTGGACATGCCGGCGCAGCCGTAGCCGTGCAGGTTGGCGCCGAAGAAGCCGAGCTGTCCCATTTGGGGAATCAGTTCGCGGGGGAAACGCCCCTCGCGGTTGCACTCTTCGATGATGGGAACGAGGTTGTCTTCGATGAACTGGCGCGCGGTGTCGCGAGCCAGGCGCTCGTCGTCACTGAGCAGGCTGTCGAAACCGATGAAGTCTACGCCCTTGAAAGGGAAGGCCATAAAGACAGAGTCACTCCGGAAGGGAAATCATACCGGTTCGGAAAGGCCACGAGAAACCGGATATTCCGGGACGGGGCTTTGCGTCGAAAGCGCCCAGGCGCCGTCAAAAGAAAGATTTCCGCTGGCGGTTTACGGAAACCCCGGAAATAGAGGATGATGACGTAGAGGGGAAATGAGGACTCACCATGGCTGGCGATCAGCAACTCACTTGTAGCGACTGCGGGCAGGAATTCACCTTTACGAGCGAAGACCAGGCGTTCTTCCAGGAGCGCGGGTACTCCGCGCCCAAGCGCTGCAAACCGTGCCGTCAGGCAAAGAAGAACGAGCAGGGGGGCGGTGGCGGGGGCGGCGGATACCAGCGAGCTGAGTCGAGAGGCACAGCGGTGGTTTGTTCCGGATGCGGCCAGCAGACGACGGTGCCGTTTGAGCCGCGCGGCGACCGGCCGGTGTACTGCCGCGATTGCTATCAGGCGCAAAAGGGCGCGAACCGCGGCGCCGGCGGCGGCGGCGGACGGGGACGCTACTAAGCCAGGCTGAATTCATTTGCCAGGAACGACGGCACCTGCCGGATGCCGCGCTATTTTTGTGCCTGTGCGAGGCGCAGGGTTTCCCCGGACCCCGCCTCGACGCATCAACCCTTTTCCAGCATGCTTTTCAGCGTTTCATAAAGCCGGTTCGTGATCTGCTCCGGCGAGTCGTTCGGATCGAACGGGATCGGTTCACCAACGCGGACGATGAGCTTTCCGGAGCGGAACCATCCATGTCCGCGCTGCTTCAACTCACTCAGGCCGACTAATGCAACGGGAACCACGGGCGCGGCGGATTCGTGCACCAGCAGGCCGATGCCGGGACGGAAGGGTTGCAGGCCGGTCTCGGTACGAAACCCCTCAGGGAAAACCACCACGTTATAGCCTCGGTCCAGCGCCTCCCCGGCATGCTGAAACGAGCGGCGGAAGCCGGCGCTGCGGGGCAGAGGGAAGACGTTGTACAGCGCGGTAATGAGCAGCCACGCGGCCGGACCCAGGACATCGAGGAAAGGTGTGACCGCGCGACCCTGCGGTCCGACGTTGCGCATGTGGCGGAAATCCCGAAGCATGTTGCCGGCCATGGCCGCGGCGACGCGGCGGCGCATGGGCCGGGGCAGGCCGTAGAGGATCAGCGCCAGATCGTACGCCGTGACGTGATTCGCGACGATCAGTGCGGGGCCTTCGGGCTGCAGATGCTGGGGCCGCTCGACGCGCGGCTTGGCGAAGAACCACACAAACGGCTGCGACACCAGCTCGAGATACGCGACCCGCAGCAGACGCACCGGCCACCACCATGGCCAGTGCGGATAAATGTCTTCTTCGCCCAGCCTGCGCGGCTCGCCCCGCACCTCAGCGGTCGCGGTGGGCACGGTAGCAGCGGGGCTGGCGGACGGCTCCGACGCCGATGCAGCGGGAGGCGCCTGCGCGCTGTCCAGGCCCAGCTCGCGGCGCAGATCACCCAGTGTGACCACCCTCTCCAGCGCTGCGTCGTCCAGGGTGAGCCCCAGTTTTTGCTCCAGCTCCGACTGCAACTGCACACGCCCCAGGCTGTCGAGGCCCAGGTCTTCTGAGAGCCGCGCATCGTCGCCCGTGGTTCCGGCGCTGGCGTGGCTGATGGAGAGGATCATCGCCAGAAGCGGATCAGCCGCGGCACCCTCGCCGGCTTCGGCGCGCTGCGCGTTCACCCACTCCGTCACTTTAGGTCGGCGCACCTTTCCCGTGGATGTACGCGGGAGGTCGAGGTCCGGCCATAGGCGCCACTGGTGAATCTGCTGATACTCGGCGAGCTGGCCGTTGGCGGCGACGACGGCCTGATGCGCCTGCTCGCGCGATCCGCGAAAGAGCAACACGGCCACCGGCTCGGTTCCCGCCGTGGTCAGCAGCGGAACGACGGCGGAGGCCTGAACGCCGGGCTGAGCATTCAGCGCCGCCTCCACATCTTCGGGATGAACATTGAGCCCGGAAGGCGTGACGATGACCTGGCTCTTGCGCCCGACGAAGTGAAGCTGCCCCTCGTCGTCGCGCTGCGCCAGGTCGCCGGTCGCAAGCCACTCCGTCTCGTTCTGTTGGAGTGCGCCGTGCTGCCAGGTGGCCTGCGAGACAATGTCGCCGCGCACCAGAATTTCGCCCTCATCGGTGATGCGCACTTCGCGTCCCGGCAAAACCTTGCCGATGGTCCCCTGTCCCGGATTGAAGGGGTGATTCAGGGTGATGATCGCGGAGGTTTCCGTCATGCCATAACCCTGGACGAGCAGAAATGCCATGGTGATCCAGAATCCTTCCAGTTCGGGCGATAACGAGGCTCCGCCGCACACGAACGCCCAGAATCTCAACCCGAAGAGACGATGCATTCTGCGGAAGCGCCACCAGCGCCGCCAGAGGTTCTTGCCGGCCGTCGTTTCTACTTCCTCCGCGAGTTTCGGATCGACGGCCAGCAGGTGCGAGCGCAGCAAATCCAGCACGCGCGGCACGCAGGAGACCACGGCGATTTGTTCGCGATGGATGGTCTCGATGAGACGCTGCGCCTGCAAACGCGATTCAAAGTGCACCTCGGCGCCGAGGAGCGGCGGAATCCACAAGGCCATGAACTGGCCGAAGACGTGGCTGAGCGGCAGAGTATGCAGAAAATGCAGCGGGTGAAAGATGCGCTCGTACTTCAGATTCCGCTTCATCTCCTGCTCGATGGGATCGAGGCTCGCGAGCACGTTGCGGTGGGTGTGGACGATGCCCTTGGGTTCGGCGGTCGTGCCGGAGGTGAAGAGGATCTGAAAAGGCGTATCAACGGTGAGGCTGGGCTCGCGCAGGCTGGAAGCTGGCGCCTGAGCCAGCTGATCGGCGAAATCCTCGAAGCTCAGTCGAGGCGAATCGCCGGCCAGCTCCTGCAGCAGAGCTCGATCGCCGACGACCACACAGGGTCGGGTATCGGCGATCACCCGGCTCGCGAAGTCGAGCGCTCCGGCGGGATCGAGCGGAACGGCAATCACGCCGCGCTGCACGCAGCCGAAAAACGCCGCCATCCACTCAAGACCGTTCTGACCCCAGATCACGACGCGGTCGCCCACGGCGATTTCGCGGCGCACCAGCTCGGCGGCAAAGCGATCGGCGAGGTCCGCAATCTCATTCCACGTCGAAATCGAACGGCGGTTGCCGCGATACACAACGATGGCCGCCGCGTCACCGTAACGGCGGTAGTCGTCGAGGAAGGTGGCAAGGCTGGAGCGCATAGGCCGGAAGGGGTTCGATTCCCAAGATCAGCTTACGCGCGGGCGAAATCGATATACCCCTGCACTGGGTCAGTTCGCACAAGTGTCACACGGAGCCGGTCACCGACGTCGACGCCCTGCTGGCCGCGGACCAGCATTCCATCCACCGGTGGTCCTCGAGGTCTGGATCGGGGCGAATCCGTCCTGCCCAATAGCGACAGGACACGGCAACCGCATCGGGACCCGCTTACCGGGCGATTCAGGCTGCTTTGCTCGGCCGCACCTGTAGTCGAATCCCCTCCGCCCGCTGCAGGCATGCCACCACCAAAAAGAGATTCTTCGCATGAGGGTTCCCTGCCGCTCCAAACATCCGGATCAGGCTCTTCACGGGGATACCTGTGGCTTCCGCCAGTGCCGGAAACCCGCAGGTGGCCTTAATGTAATCACGCAAAAGCGATTTCCCGGAGTCTACATCGCCGGAGAGCAGGCACTCAATTCCCTCCTTAAGAAGCCCGCGTCGAAACGCCCGGTCTTTCTGAATTCGAGCGACGACGGTTTCGCGAAAGTCGCGGGTCAGGGCCATCACTTCACCTTCTTCCTTTTCTTGAAATCGGCCCAGCAATCGATTGCATGCCGAATGTCTCGATCTTGACGCTGCTTGCTCCCTCCGCCCAGCAGAATCACGACCCTTTCGCCATCTCTGCCGAAGTAGATTCGGTATCCGGGACCGAAATCGATCCGGTACTCGAGAACCCCGGAACCGACACTCTTTACGTTAGAGAAATTGCCGCTCGCGAGCCGATACAACGCAACAGCTACCTTCTCGGAAGCCGGACTATTCAACCGTTCAAACCAGTCACCGAACGGGCTGTTGCCCTGTTCTGCCAGGTATTCGCGTAATTCGATCACTCCTTCGTGGTAACAGATACGTTACCACAGCGGCAAGCGGCGAGCGGCGAGCTGAGAGAAAGTTGTACTTTAGTCACGCGCGGGCGAAATCGATATACCCCTGCACTGGGTCAGTTCGCACAAGTGTCACGCGGAGCCGGTCGCCCACGTCGACACCCTGCTGGCCGCGGACCAGCATCCCATCCACGTGAGGATTGATGGTGCGCACAAAGGAGCCGCGATCGGTCACGCCGGTCACGATCGCGTCGAAAACCTGGCCGATGCGCCCGCTCAGCGCCACAGCGGCGATGCGCTTCTGCATCTCGCGCGATACTTTGCGTTCCGCGTCTTCCATGCGGGTGCACTGGGCCGCGACCGAAGCCAGCTCGTCGTCGGAATAAGGAGACGGCTTGCCGGCGATCATTGCCTTCAGCAATCGCTGCGAGACCAGATCGGCATAGCGCCGGTTGGGCGCCGTCGAATGCGTGTAATCCTGCACAGCGAGGCCGAAGTGCCCTTGCGGCTCCTCGCCAGGTTTTTCGAGCACATACTCTCCGGGACCGAGCAGCTTGATGACGGCCAGCGACAGATCGGGAAAATGATCGGGATCCTTCTGCTGCTGCTCACACAGGAAATCATGCAATGGTTTTGGGTCGGGGCTGGCGGGTAGCTTTGTTCCCATTTGCGCGGCGATCTCCACGATGCGGTCCCAACGTTTTGGCGTTTTTACCACACGGCGAATGGCGGAGAAATGCTTCGCCTCGAGCGCGCGCGCAACCACGCCATTGGCGGCGATCATGAAGTCCTCAATCAGCTGGGTGGCGCGGTTCTTCACTTCTGCTTCGATTTCGATGCTGCCGTCTTTGAGCCGGATCGGCTGCGTCTCGATCGTCTCCAGGTTCAGCGCGCCATGGCTGGAGCGCTCACGGCGCAAGCGCTGCGCAATGTCGTCCTGGAGATGAAGCTGTTGCTGGAGATTCTGCGAGGCCGCAACTTTGGGCGGCGCAGCGGCGGTACCGGCCAGCCACGCGCCCACCGACGGGTACGCCAGCTGCGCCTTGTTGGTCACGCGCGCCAGGGAAATGTTGGTGTTCGAAATCTGCGCCTGCGCATCCACCGTGAACTCGACCACCACCGCCGCCCGCTCCTGATCCGGCAGCAGCGAAGTCAGCCCGGTGGAGAGCTCTACGGGCAGCATGGGGAAAATGTCGACGCCGGTATAGACCGTGGTCGTCTCGCGGAGCGCGTGCTGATCGATCGGCGATCCCTTCGGTACGAAAGCGTCGACATCGGCGACGCCAATGAGCACGCGCTGGCCGCCTCCGGGCACCCCTTCGACATATTCGATCTGGTCGAGATCCTTCGAGGTGTCGTTGTCGATGGAGGACCAGAGCAGACCGCGCAAATCACGGGCCGAGGGATTCGCGGGCAGCGGATGGTCTTGCAGTTGTTGCAGCTGCTGCGCCACGGCCGGCGGAAAGTCAGGCTCGAAGCCGTGCGCGAGCATGGCGCGCCGCGCCGCCGCGCTCAGGTCGAAATGAAGCTGGTTACTCATCGTTCTCCTCGTGCAGGCGAAGGGCAAGGCTATCATGAGGCGCGGGACTTCCGGCAGGGACGTGGCGCGCCGGCTTCTGACGTCAGCGGGGCAATGGGACGATGCTAGCTGCGGCCTTTGTCCTTCATCCGCTCGATAACAAATTTCGGAACCAGGCCATCCACGGATCCACCCAGGCGAAACACTTGTTTCACGAGCCGCGAGCTGACGAAGGAGTATTTGGCGTCCGGCATGAGGAAGATGGTTTCGACGTCGGGCGCGAGCCGCCGGTTCATCAGCGCCATCTGGAACTCATATTCGTAGTCGCTGATGGCGCGGATGCCGCGCACCACCGCGTGAGCCCGCTCTTCGCGGGCGAAATCCACCAGCAGCCCGTCGAAGGTGGAAACCGACACGTTGTTGAATTCCGCGATTCCCTCCGAGAGCATGGCGACCCGCTCTTCCACGGTGAACAAGGGGTTTTTCTCTGAATTGCGAAGGATGGCAACGACCAGATGATCGAAAATGTTCGCGGCGCGGGCGATCAGGTCCAGGTGGCCGTTGGTCACCGGATCGAAGCTGCCCGGATAAATCGCTTTGACGGTGTTCACGCCAGATGCATTCTAACTGGTTTCCGGCATGCGATCGCATCATTCGAGCGGCAGTGCATGGCATTTGGAGGAGTTTGATCCGGCGGCGCGGTTAAACTTCTTCCCATCCTCCGAACACCTGATTGAGAGCGCCGCAAACCTCACCAAGCGTGGCGCGGGCGCGAACACAGTCGAGGATGAAGGGCATGGTGTTGGCCGCGGCTACGCTGTCCGGTGCGGGTTGGGGCTGCTCATCGGCCGCGCGCCGCAGGGCGTCGAGGGCGCGCACGACCGCTTCTCCGGATCGGCTCGCGCGCAGTTTCTTCAGCTTCGCTGCCTGCGCGTCGCGCACGCTTTCATCGATGTACAGGATTCGAGGCGGCGGTTCGTTCATCGCATACTGATTCACACCGACGATGATTTTCTCGCCTGCCTCCACGGCGTGCTGAAAGGCGTAACTGGCTTCAGCAATCTCCTTCTGCGGGTATCCGGCTTCGATGGCCCTGACCATCCCCCCCATGGCATCGATCTTCGCGAAGGTGCGGAATGCGCCTTCCTCCATGTCGAGCGTGAGCTTTTCGATGAAGTAGGCGCCCCCCAGCGGGTCGATCACGTCCGCGACGCCCGATTCATGAGCGAGAATCTGCTGCGTCCGCAGAGCGATCCGCGCCGCATCCTCGGTAGGCAGGGCCAGGGCCTCGTCGAAACCATCGGTGTGCAGCGACTGTGTGCCCCCCAGAACCGCGGCGAGCGCCTGCAACGCGACGCGGGCGATGTTGTTCTTCGGCTGCTGGGCGGTGAGCGAGACGCCCGCCGTTTGCGTGTGGAAGCGCATCCAGGTGGAGCGAGGGTTCTTCGCGCCGAAGCGCTCCGTCATTACCCGATACCAGATCTTGCGTGCGGCGCGATACTTCGCAATCTCCTCGAAGAAATCGTTATGCGCGTTGAAGAAGAAGCTGAGCCGCGGGGCGAAATCGTCGACGGCCAGGCCACGCCGCAGCGCCCACTCGACGTACTCGATGCCGTCATAAAGCGTGAAAGCCAGCTCCTGCAGCGCGGTCGATCCTGCTTCGCGAATGTGGTAGCCGGAAATCGAAATGGGATTGAAGCGCGGCGTATGGCGCGCCCCAAACTCGATTGTGTCGATGACCAGGCGCATCGAAGGAGCCGGCGGATACAGATACTCCTTTTGTGCGATGTATTCCTTCAGAATGTCGTTCTGCAGAGTGCCCGAAAGCAGCTTCCAGTCCGCGCCCTGGCGCTCAGCGACGACCAGGTACATCGCCCACAGCACGCTGGCGGGCGAGTTGATGGTCATCGAGACGGTAGTGCTGTCGAGCGGAATGCCGGCGAACAGCGCCTCCATGTCCTCGATCGAGTCGATGGCCACGCCACACTTGCCCACCTCGCCTTCGCTCTTTGCATCGTCCGAGTCGCAGCCCATGAGCGTGGGCAGATCGAACGCGACGGAAAGTCCGCTGGCTCCGCCGGCGAGGAGGTACTTGTACCGGAGATTTGTTTCTTCCGGCGAGGCAAAGCCGGAGAACTGCCGCATGGTCCAGAGGCGTCCGCGATAACCGGTGGGATGAATCCCGCGCGTATAGGGCGGCTGTCCCGGCAGTCCCAGATATTCGCCCTGGTTTTGGTTCCAGTCCTCGGGCAGGTCCGCTTCGGTATAGAGACGACGAATGAGGACGCCGGAAACGGTGGTGAAACGCGCGTTGCCGGCCTGATCACGATTCACGCCGGTCGCCGCGCCGATGGCCTGCTCTGGAGCTTTCGCCAGCGCCGGTTCCAGCGTCTCCCGCACCCAGCGGGTCTCCTCCGCTGAAGGATGCCGGTTCGAGCTCAAATCGGCGAGCAACGAGTCGCGCGTGTGGATGGCTTTATCCGGCATGATGCGTCCGTTGGTGGGACGCTTCAGCATAGGAGAGTGGGCGTGCGGGGAGCAAGCGGACCTGGTTCTACGGTTCAGTTCGCTCCGCGCCGTTGTTCCCACGCCTTTGCGTATTTCCAGCTCACATACCCCGAGTGATACATGTGCAGCAGCAGTCCCTCCCGGCCATCGAGAAAGCCGAGGCGGAAAAAGTAGTTCCAGGTGAAAGTCGCCGCAGGGTTGAGAACGACGTTCCAGACGAAGGCAAAGATCGAACGGCTGGGCTTCTTTGGAGCGGCCAGCTTTCCCATCTCGGTGCTGTAGCGATTCATGTGTTCGATGTAGGGCGCCAGGGCGGGATAAGCGTAATGCAGCATGTCGCCGCGGAGAACGCCGGGCTTGCCGGCAAACTGCGGGGTGCTGTGCGGGCCAACCCCCTCGCTCAGCCGCGCCGATCCGCGCCGGAAAAGCCGGAGTTTGTGGTCGGGGTAGAAACCGCCGTGCCGCATCCAGCGGCCGAGAAAGAGATTCAGGCGGGGGATCCAGTACGCATCGTGCGCAGCAGGTCCAGCCAGCACTTTGCGAATTTCTTCGGCCAGTTCGGGCGAAACGACCTCGTCGGCATCGAGCAGCAAAACCCAATCGCTGGTGCAGTGGTCGATGGCGACGTTTTTCTGCTCACCGTGACCGGGGAAAGGCTGGTTGACGAAGACCTTAGCGCCGAGGGATTCCGCAATCGAAGCCGTGCGATCCGCGGAACCGCAATCGACGATCGCAATCTCATCGGCCCAGCGCACGCTCGAGAGAGTACGCGACAGATTCGCCTCTTCGTTCTTTGTGATCATCGCGACTGAGAGGGTTTGCGGCATGAACGCGAGCGGCCGGGCGGCGAAGAATCAGCTCCGCCCCAGCCATGGCGGAAGTGTAACAAGTGAGATTCCTCTTGCCGCCTGTTGCCGAATCTTCAGAGTGGATTTACGCGAAATGCGAGACAACTCCAGCACTCTGGGACCGGATCATACCTGTGGGGCGCGGAGGGCCAATGCCAGGATGTGGACGTTTTGCTTCCATCGTGCTCCTTGCCGCGGCAGCGCTTCCCGTTCTCGCCGAGGTTCCCGCAACCGCACCCCAAAGCGACGCGCAGTCCGCCCGCGATCTGGTGCGCGATGTCATCTACAACGAGCTCCACGACCGGGAGCGCGACAGCCACTGGGAATACCGCAGCGCATGCCTCTCCCCCACGCAGGATGTGGTTCGCGAGCAGGTCGAGACAGCCAGCGGACCGGTCTTTCGCCTCATCGAGCAGGGCGGCAAACCCCTCTCCGCCACCGAGCAGGGACGTGAGAACGAGCGCCTCGACGATTACATTCACGATCCCGTACAAATCGCGCTTGTAGAGCGATCCCATGACAATGACGAAGCTCAGGTGGCCGCCATCCTGCAGCTGGTGCCTGACGCCTTTCTCTTCGATTATGAGGAACCGCCGTCAGAGGGTATCGCGCGCATCGCTTTCCGTCCCGACCCGGCTTTCGTTCCGCCGAATTATCAGGCGCGCATCGTTCACGCGCTCACCGGCACCATGATCGTCGATCTCCGCCTGAAACGGGCGATCGATATGACCGGCAGTGTGGCGGAGCGTGTGGATTTTGGCTATGGCCTGCTGGGGCATGTGGAGAAGGGCAGTTCCTTCCACATTCATCGTCAACAGGTAAGCGCGACCCACTGGAAGGCCGACGTGATCGAGACACACGTGAAGGGCAGGGTGCTAATCGTCAAGTCGCTGAGCAAGGATCAGCGTGAGATTCGGTCCGACTTCCGCCCCGTACCCAGCGGGACCACACTCGCGGAAGCAAAGGAAATGCTCGATCAGGCCGCCGATCAAGGCGTTCAGGCCCGCCTCGTTCCCGCTGCTCCGGCGGAAAAGTGATCAAACCAGCTCAGTTCAGCCCGCTGGCTCGCGGCCCGGGCGTCTGGCGTCATCCTCCTGGGCGCAGAGAGGCCTTGGAATGCGCACCAGCGCAAGTCCCCGCACCGCAAGCCGGCGGTCGCTGACTCTCATGTCGGCTCCTCCTTGGGGGAGGAAACCTACACTTCAGAACGGAATATCGTCGTCGGTGATCTCGGTGGACTGCACCAGGTCGTCAGTTTGCGCCGGCTGCCGCTGATCGTACGATGAGCCGCCGGAGCGCGAGGAGCCGCCCGATTCGCCGTCGCCGCGACCGGAGAGAAGCACCAGCTCGTTGATCACAATTTCCGTCTTGTAATGCTTCTGATTGTCTTTATCGTCCCAGGAGCGCGTCTGAATGCGCCCCTCGACGTAAAGCTTGGACCCCTTCTTTACATAGTCGCGAACGATCTCCGCCAGGCGCTGAAACGCGACCAGGTTGTGCCACTCCGTGCGCTCCTGGTTTTCGCCGCTCTTGTCCTTGAAGCGCTCGGAGGTGGCCAGGGTGAAATTGGCCACCGCTGCTCCGCTGGGCAGGAGCTTCACCTCGGGGTCTTTTCCCACATTGCCAATCAACGTGGCTTTGTTGACGCTTCTCGCCATAACACACTCTCCGGATCGAATCGATCTGCTGAAGAATAGCAGGTCAGCCGGGGGTGCAGCAGCCTCACCGGTCAGCGCCACGTTACGCAGGGAACCCCGCATGGCGCGGGCTCCGAACCGCTCAAAGCGCCTCGTTGAGCTGCTCGATGAGCTCTTCGGCGGTCCTGACTGGAGGCAGGCAGGAGGTCCCCCGGCAAACCAGCGCAACGGCGTCGGCGGTCGCGAGGGTCGGAAGATGAGGCAGCGTTTCCCTGAGCGCCGGCGGCAACTGCCCGGAGGCAACCTGCGCGGCAGTGAGCGAAATGACCGCCTTGTTGACCGCATAGCGCGCATTGGCAATGGCGGCCAGCTGCCGAGCGCTCGGACCGGCGCCGACGATCGCCACCTGAATCGGCGGCAGCAGCAGGCGTTCGAGCGCCAGGCCGTAACTGCCCGCGTAGAGGCCGTAATGCTCGATGACGCCGGAAAACGCTGCCAGCGTGTCCTCGGCTTTCGCGCGAAAATCGTTGCGCCCGCTCAGCGCTGCAAGCCGGAGCAGAGCCGCCGCGGCTGTCGGATTGCCGGCCGGCGTCGGTGAGTCCTGCATCGGCTTGCGCCGAGCAGCCAGCGCGCCGATTTTGTCGGCGCCATCTTTCTCCGTGTCGAAGAATCCGCCGTGGTCCGGATCGTGAAAGCGCTCCACCATCGCGTCGGCCAGTTGCATCGCCGCCTCGTAATAACGCAACTCTCCGGTCGCCTCCCATGCGTCGACGCAGGCGTGAGCCAGCATGGCGTAGTCGTCGAGCACGCCAGGGATTCGCCGGGCAGCAACATCGGGCTCGGGATACGCAATGACGTGCGCCAGTCCAGCACGCGCATCCCACCCCTCGCGCAAAACGCGATCCAGGGTTCGCAACGCAAAGGTCCGGGGAGCCTCCTGATCCAGCACTCTCGCTGCATCGAGATACGCCCAGATCGCGAGGGCGTTCCATCCGGTGTAGACCGTCTTGTCGATGAAGGGCGTCGGGCGCCGCAGCCGCGCCGCGTAAAGCTTCTTCTTCGCAGCAGCCAGATCGCGCTCTACGTTGGATTGGTCGCGCTTCACACGCTGGGCGACTTCCTCGACAGAAACATTCCGATGCAGCACGTTCTTCTTCGGGTTGTGGTGCATGTCGCCCAGCTCGCCGATGTCGTAATACAGCTCGGCGACGCTTAGTTCCTCCGCCGTCAGCACCGCCGCGGCTTCGGCGCGGGTCCATGTGAAGTAGTCCCCGTCGTCATCGAGCGAAATGTCGGCATCCTGGGATGCATAGAAACCGCCGCGCTCCTGATCGCTGAGCCACTCGTTCATCCAGCGCATAATGTCCTGCGCGACGGCTGTGAACTCCGGCTCGACAAAGGTCTGGAAGGCATGGACATAATTGCCCAGCAGTCCGGCATTGTCGTAGAGCATCTTCTCGAAATGCGG
>PMAD01000012.1 GCA_003152415.1 Acidobacterium sp. | reverse complement strand
GCGGCAAGAACATGTCGTTCGCCGCACTGGTGGTGGTGGGCGATCCAGGCGCCGCAGTGGTTGGCTACGGCTCGGGCAAAGCGCGCGAGGTTCCGCAGGCGATCCGCAAAGGGATTGAGGCGGCGAAGAAGAACCTGGTCCACGTGAACCTGACGCAGACGAGCATTCCGCATCAGGTGCTAGGGCGGTACGGATCGGGTCAGGTGCTGCTGAAGCCGGCTCCCGAAGGCACGGGCGTGATTGCCGGCGGCGCGGTGCGCGCGGTGATGACCTCGGCGGGCGTGCAGAATGTGCTGACCAAGAGCCTGGGTACGGCGAATCCGCACAACGTCGTCAAGGCGACGTTCGACGCGCTGATACAGCTGCGCGATCGCAACGAAGTGGCGGCGATGCGCGGCAAGCAGGTGCAGGAGATTCAGTGATGGCGGAGACGAAGGCAGTAGCGAAGACAGCGAAGCAGCCGGCGGCGGCGAAGGCCGCTCACGAAGGCAAGGCTCCGGCGAAACCGGCTGCGAAGGCGACGATCCAGGTTCAGTATTTCCGGTCGATGATTCAGGCGCCGGTGAAGCACAAGCGGGTGATCAAGGGCCTGGGCTTCACGCGGCTGAACCAGATTGTGGTGCGGGAAGACACGCCATCGATCCGGGGCATGGTGAATACGGTGCCGCATTTGGTGCGGATACTGCAGTGATCAGTGAACAGTGATCAGTGATCGAGTTAGTGGATCGCTGATCTCTGATTTCTGATCGCTTAATTAAGCGAGTCGTCGGGTGAAAATCCGGGCGGCGTTGAGCGAGGACAGAATGAACTTATCGAATCTGCGAGCGCCGAAGAAGGCCAATCGCAACAAGAAGCGCATCGGGCGCGGTATGGGATCCGGAACCGGCAAGACTTCCGGACGCGGACACAAGGGCCAGGGATCGCGTTCAGGATCGAGCCTGATGCGCGGCTTCGAAGGCGGCCAGATGCCGCTGCACCGGCGCCTGCCCAAGCGCGGCTTCACGAATATTTTCCGCACCGAGTACACGGTGGTGAATCTCGATCGGCTGGCGGAACTGGGCGAGAAGGAACTGACGCTGGAGAAATTCACGGAGCTGGGTCTGGTGAAGAANNCGGAACGGGCTGATCAAGATTTTGGGTGATGGGGAGCTGAAGGTCGCAGTGACGGTGCATGCACATAAGTTCTCGAAGTCCGCGCAGGAGAAGATTGAAAAGGCCGGCGGCAAGGCGATTGTGCTGGGCGGAGAAGTCACGGCGAAGCCCGCGGGCAAGCTGGTAAAAAAGACAGCGAAAAGCTAGCCAAAGGCGAAAAGCCTATGATGAGAGCACCGACTCATGTTTGAGAAGTTCCTGAACATCTTTCGCGTCCCCGACCTGCGCAGGCGTGTGCTGTTTACGCTGGGCATTCTGGCGGTGTACCGGCTGGGCGCGCACATCACCACGCCGGGCGTGAACGTGGCGGCGCTGGAGAGTTTCTTCAACAATCAGGCCGGGTCATCGCTGGGGCTGGTGGATCTGTTCAGCGGCGGCAACCTGCGGCGGCTGACGGTGTTCGCCCTGGGCATCATGCCCTACATCACGGCATCGATCATCTTCCAGCTGCTGACCGTGGTGTACGAACCACTGGCCAAACTGCAAAAAGAGGGCGAGATCGGGCGGCGGAAGATCACGCAGTGGACCCGGTATGTGACCGTGGGCCTGGGCGTGATTCAGTCGGCGGCCATCGCGATCGCGCTGCGCAGCTCGTCGGGCAATCTGGTGCTTGACCCGGGATTCGGTTTCATCGCGATGACGGTGATCACGTTGACCGCGGGAACGACCTTCATAATGTGGCTTGGAGAGCAGATCACAGAACGCGGCATCGGAAACGGGATGAGCCTGCTGATCTTCGCGGGCATCGTGGTGGGTCTGCCGCGCGGCATCGCCGATCTGATCAGCACGGCGCGATCGCAGCGGTTTGGAGTGTTCACGGTTCCGGCGCTGATCCTGCTGGTCATCGCGATGGTTGCTATCGTGGCCTTCATCGTCTTCGTGGAGCGCAGCGAGCGGCGCATTCCGGTGCAGTACGCGAAGCGGATCGTGGGACGGCGGCTGATGGGGGGCCAGTCCACGCACCTTCCCCTGAAGGTGAACTCGGGCGGCGTGATGCCGATTATCTTTGCGGCTTCGGTCCTGTCGGCGCCGATGCTGTTTGGGCAAGCAGCATTCGTAAAGAACAGCGCGTGGCTTTCGCGCACGTTCGATGCGCTGCGCGCGGGCGAGCCGGCTTACGAGTTGCTGTACATGATCGCGATTGTCTTCTTCGCGTATTTCTATATTTCGATCGTGTTCCGGCCCGACGACATCGCGGATAACATGCGCAAGTACGGCGGATTTATTCCAGGCATCCGGCCAGGGCGGCGTACTTCCGATTATGTGAACGAGATTCTGACCCGAATCACGATGGTGGGCGCGCTCTACCTGATCGTGGTGGCGATCATCCCGCAGCTGATGATCAGCGGTATTCACCTGAACCATCTTTGGCTGGTGGGGCGGTTCTTCGAATCCATGCCGCTGTGGGTGACCAACGGGCTTGGTTTTAACTTCTATTTTGGCGGCACGTCGCTGTTGATCGTGGTGGGGGTAGCGATGGATACCGTGAACCAGATCGAGTCGCAGCTGATCATGCGGCACTATGAAGGATTCTCGCCGAAGAGCGGGAGAATTCGGGGAAGGCGGGCCTGGTAATGACGCTGGCAATGGCGGATGCGCACGTGGACGTGAGTGGGTCGTTAAAAGGAAAGCCGGGGCCGATTCTTTTGCTGGGCGCTCCGGGAGCAGGGAAGGGAACACAAGCGAAAGATCTGGCGGCGAAGTGGGGAATTCCGCAGATTTCTACCGGCGATTTGCTGCGCTACAACCGCGATCATGGGACGCCGCTGGGATTGAAGGCGAAGCAGATCATGGACGAGGGCAAGCTGGTTCCCGATGACCTGGTGAACGAGATGGTAGCCGAGAGGCTGAAGCAACCGGACACGGAGAGCGGTTACATCCTCGACGGATATCCGCGGACGCTGGGGCAGGCGAAGTGGCTGGATGAGCACGTGGGGGCCGATGCCGGGGTGCTTGCGGTGATTGCCGTGAGCATCCAGGTCGGCTACAATGAATTANNCGGCGCATCTGCCCAGTCTGCGGGACGATTTACAACATCTACCTGCAGCCGCCGAAGGTCGATGAGAAGTGCGACCTGGACGGCACACCTCTGGTGCGGCGCTCAGACGATACTGAGGAAGTGTTCAGGGAGCGGATGCGGACGTACGATTCGCAGACGGCTCCGGCGGTGGAGCATTACCGCGCTCAGGGAAGATTCGAAGCAGTGGATGGCAGTAAGCCGGTAAACGCAGTGGCGGCTGAAGTGGAAGCCGCAGTGGCGCGCCTGAGGGGTTCAGGCACGGAGAAAACAGAGAAGCAGCAGAGCTGAGTTTAAGGATAACGATTGTCGAAGGAAGACGCGATTGAGGTCATGGCAACGGTTCTCGAGACGTTGCCGAACGCAATGTTCAAGGTGAAGCTGGAGAGCAGCGGCGGGCACGAGGTGCTGGCGCACGTCTCGGGGCGCATGAGGAAGAACTTCATCCGCATTCTTCCCGGTGATCGCGTGGCAGTGGAGTTGAGCCCGTACGATCTGAATCGCGGGCGGATTGTGTACAGGTACAAGTAGCTCGCGGAGCGAGCTACAGCCGGTAGCCAGTAGCCGGTAGCGAAAAGCTGAAAGTTGGGGTTTTCATGAAGGTTCGGGCGTCGGTTAAGAAGATTTGCGATAAGTGCAAGGTCATCCATCGCCGTGGAGTGGTGCGGGTGATCTGCGTGAACTCGAAACACAAGCAGCGCCAGGGGTAAAGGCAGTGATCAGTCGTCAGTGATCAGTGACCCGAGCGCCGTATTCGGGAGTCGAGCTTCTTCGGGAAGTTGAAAAGCTGGGGCGAGTTAGCCGAAGGTAAGGCTTGCGATGAACCCCGAGGTTGTTGCACTCAGGCTCTCATCACTCCGGTTCGGGAATCGGCCGGAATAACCGCTTCGGGATAGTTTTCCGGGGCACGATCAAGGACACTGTATGGCACGTATTGCAGGCGTCGATCTTCCCCGCAACAAGCAGGCAAGAATCGGGCTGACNNTACATCTACGGGATCGGCAATCCGCGGGCTCTGAAGATTCTGGGCATCGCGCATGTCGATCCGTTCAAGAAGATTCAGGATCTGGGCGAGGACGAGGTCAATCGCATTCGCCAGGTCATCGAAGAGCAGGGCGATGTGGAAGGCGATCTCCGCAAGGACACCACCATGCACATCAAGCGGCTGGTCGACATCCAGTCGTATCGCGGGCAGCGGCATCGGCGCGGCCTCCCGGTACGCGGCCAGCGCACCCACACCAATGCCCGCACCCGCAAGGGACCGCGTAAAGGCACGGTGGCCAACAAGAAGAAAGCGAGCGCGAAGACCTAATGGCGGACCAGAAACCGGCAAAGGCAGCTACAGGCAAGGCCGCGCGGAACAAGAAGTTCAAGAAGCGCGAGCGCAAAAATGTGCCGTTTGGCCTGGTGCACATTCAGGCGACGTTCAACAACACGATCGTGACGATCACCGACCAGCAGGGCAATACCCTGTCGTGGAAGAGCTCGGGTTCGCTGGGCTTCCGCGGATCGCGCAAAGGCACGCCGTTCGCGGCGCAGCAGGCGGCCATGAATGCGGCCAATATGGCGCGCGACCACGGCGTGCGTTCGGTGGATGTGCGGGTGAGCGGGCCGGGATCGGGCCGCGAGTCCGCGGTTAGGGCGCTGGCGGCAGCCGGCATTGACGTGCGGTCGATTCGGGACGTTACGCCGATTCCGCACAATGGGTGCAGGCCGCCGAAGAGACGGCGGGTCTAAAAAAGCAGCGGATAGCGGATAGCGTTCAGCGGATAGGGCTTTGATCCCGGGCGTTTTCTGTCCGCTAACCGCTAAACGCTGTACGCTGGGTTAAACTAAGGATGGACCGGGACGAAGGATTTTGATCCGTAAACCGGTCGGCCTCTGAATTAAGGAGAATGCATTGGCACGTTATACGGGACCCGTCTGCCGGCTGTGCCGGCGAGAGGGTATGAAGCTGTTCCTGAAGGGCGCGAAGTGTTTCACCGACAAGTGCCCGATCGAGAAGCGCAATTTTGCCCCAGGCCAGCATGGCCGCGATCGCAAGGCGAAGATCGTGGGCTACGGCCTGCAGCTGCGCGAAAAGCAGAAGGCGCGCCGCATCTACTTTACCCTTGAAGGGCAGTTCCGCGCCTATTACGAGAAGGCTGCGCGCACGCCCGGCGTAACCGGCGAGCTGCTGCTGCAGCAACTGGAACGGCGCCTGGACAACGTGACCTTCCGTCTGGGCTTTGCCAGCTCGCGGCGCCAGGCCCGGCAGCTGGTTCGCCACGGACACATCGAAGTGAATGGCCGTAAAGTGAACATCCCTTCGTTTCAGATTGGGGTGGGTGACGAGATCAAGATTCGTCCGAACAGCACGAAGCTGACGCTGGTGGAGAGTTCGCGAGAGTTCGCGAGCCATCAGCCGGCGCCAACCTGGCTGAGCATCGATCCAAACAACCTGAGCGGCAAGGTGCTGTCGCTGCCGAAGAGGGAAGACATTAACCTGCCGGTGAACGAGCAGCTGATCGTGGAGTTGTACAGCAAGTAAGCCGGTAGCCGGTAGCGGGTAGCTGCAGGCGTGGTAAGGAAGTCGAAGTAAGCTGGAAGACGGAAAACCGGTATCGGGTGAGATCTACCGGCTACTGCCTATCGGCTCGCAGTAAGCAGTACCGCCGCAAGGCGCAAATCAATCATGGAGTGAAACGGCACAGCCGCTGCAAAATGCTTCGCGGCGCTCGCTGTGCGGAGATAACGATATGCTTTGGAGAGGATTTCAGAAACCCAAGCGTCTGGCCGTGGAGACGGAGACGCTCACCGAGAAATACGGCAAATTCAGCGCGCAGCCGTTCGAGCGCGGATTCGGCACAACTGTTGGCAATGCGTTGCGGCGGACCCTGCTTTCATCCATTGAAGGCGCCGCGGTCACCGCGGTTCGCATCGAGGGAGTTCTGCACGAATTCCAGTCGATTGCGGGCGTGGTGGAAGATGCGACCGACATTCTGCTGAACCTGAAGCANNATTCCGTTCAAGCTGAATGGAGACGGCCCGAAGGCCCTCTACCTGAATGCCGAACAGCCGGGAGTCGTGACCGCCGGGATGATCGAAGCCGACGGGGACGTGGAAATTCTCGACAAGGATGTCTATATCGCGACCGTTAGCGAAGGCGGTCGGCTGAGCATGGAGATGCGGCTGAAGCGCGGCCGCGGGTATGTTTCCGCGGACAAGAACTTCGATTCCGATCTGGGCATCGGCTTCATTCCCGTGGATTCGGTGCACTCGCCGGTGCGCAAGGTGAACTTCACCGTGGATGCGGCGCGTCTGGGACAGATCACCGACTACGACAAGCT
>PMAD01000058.1 GCA_003152415.1 Acidobacterium sp. | reverse complement strand
CGAGCCCCGTCGTCCCCGCCAAATTCCAAAGAAGTTCACTTCCTGAAGAAACAACGAAACGGATTCCTGCACCGTGGTCATTGGCCATCTCCGTGGTGAACGGGGTTGTCGGCCTGACCTCCGTTGCCAGCGGCCTCGAACAAGGCAAGCAGACCCTGAGATGGAAGTCCGAACCCGTTGGCAATGCGGTTGAACGCAGCGAAGAGTGCGGCCACGTGGACTGCCTCGGCGATCTGCGGTTCGCGCCAGCCGTTTTCGATCAGCTGCTTCACATCGCCCGGCGTGACCCCATGGGAACTTCGGTTGATTTTCTCCACGAACCGCAGCAACCCCTGTTCCGCCGTGGTCAGTGAGGGCGAGCGCAGATCGTTTCCCTGAATAGCGCACAGCGCCTCGGCGGAGCCGCCCTGCACGCGGAGGCGGTAACTATGACTGTCAGCGCAGTACGGGCAATGGTTCTGCACCGAGACAAAGGTGGCAATCATTTCTTTGTGCCGGCGCGTCAGGTGGCCCTCGGCAAAGAGCAGTGCTTCGGCAATGTCCATCATGTGTCGCAGCAGAGGCGGATGGGTCGCAAAACACTTCAGGATCCCGGGCAAATCCAGCCGGCCAAAGCGAGACCGGAACTGTTCGTACAGCCGCGAAACCTCGGCGTCGGCCTGGTCTTCCTCGACGACCCGCAGATTCGTCGAGGCTGGCGAGCCATGCTTTGTAGTCATGTGCGACAGCTTCTCATATTCGGGCAACACGCTGGGTTTCCGCTCAAAACTCGATGCGCGTGGCAAACTGGAAAGCTCGTGGGCCGCCTGAGCCGAAGAATCCACCGGCCGTACTCACCGGTGAGTAGAAGTTCGCTTGTACCGCCTGTGCGGGCTGACCGTTCTGCGCCGGCTGGTACGGGCCGATGGAAATGTTGCGCCCGGAGTAATTCGTGTTGGTCGCACCGCGGATATTGGTTTCGTTGAACATGTTGAAGCCTTCGCCCATGAGGCTCAGCGTCGCGCGCTCGCCCAGGCGAATGTCTTTCTTCAGGCGCATATCAAGCGAGCTGAAGGGGCTGGCGAAGTCGATCCCCGCAGGCACGTTTTGGAGCGTGCCTCCTGCGAGGCAGGGGAAAGCCGCGGGGCAGGCGGGCAGAGCATTCCAGCGATTGATGATGGTGTTGAGCTGATTGCTGTTCGTCACCTCGCGGGCGAGCGCGTTGCGCGGGAGCAGCGGCAGACGCGAGCCGCTGGCTCCGTTGATGGCTGTTCCGGGAAGGAACGTGTCCGCGGCGACTCCCGATCCAAACGTATAGAGCGGAGCCAGAGAGAAGCCCCACGGCAGTTGCGCGTTGCCGTAAACCGTCAGCCGGTGACGCTCGTCAGTCACGGCATAGCCCTTCTCCAGTCTGAGGTCGTTGATGCCCTCGACGAGATCGACCTGCTCGTCGGCATTGCTGTTGGTGAGTTGGTCGTCGTCGGAGTAGTCGAAGGTCTTGGAAAGGGTATAACTGACGTTGTACTGATAGCCGATGCGCCCAAGCTTGGCGGGCCGATGCGCCAGGCTGACAATGAGGCCGTCGTACCAGGACTTCGCCTGGGACTGCAGGAGCGTGATGTTGTCGGAGATGCCCGTCAGCGGGTCCGTGATGGTGCAGGGAATGTTGTCGCCAGGGCACGCAATATCCGGGGAACTGGAATCCGTGCTGCGGACGAGGTGTCCGATCAACTGCCGCGTTGCGAAGACGTGCAGGCCGTCGGCAGAGAGGAGCCAGTCGTTCGCGAACTGCTGTTGCAGCCCGGCCGAGAACTGCTGGAACAGCGGGTGGTGCGCATCCGGGCCCATGGCGAGAATGCCGACACCGCCGGTCTGGTTCGGTCCGCTGAAAGGGTTGGCCAGTGTCGGGCTGCCGGGCGCGAAGCTCGCCATCGGCGCAAAGCAGGCACCGAGACTGGGTGGCCCTGGAACATAGGGCGAGGTGCACGACGAGCCTGCATATTCCGAAACGGTAAGTGCCCGGTCGTTCTGAACCAGTTCCTCCGCCCCGGATTCAAGAATGATGCGGTCGTAATAGATGCCGTACCCACCGCGCACGACGGTCTTGCCATGGCCAAAGGGATCGAAGACAAAGCCGACGCGCGGGCCGAAGTCCTTTTTGTCGGGAGTCTTCTTCAGGTCGATCACGTTTGCCATCCACGTGCAAGGTCGGGCGGGTTGCTGGGTGAGATTGGGGCACGGATCGTGGGCGCTGGAGTTACCGGTCAGGTTCGAATCGTATTCCCAGCGGAGCCCGAGGTTCAGCGTGAGCCGTGGCTCAACCCGCCAGTCGTCCTGCATGTATCCGGCAACATAGCTGTCGAATACCGTTGGAATCGGCACCGGCGTTACCGGAGCGCTGCTCTTGAGCGCCACGGCAATCGGGATGTCGAGGTCGTTGACCTGTCCATCGCCATTCAGGTCGGCGAAGCCGAAGTCGGAGGTCAGAATCACCGTGCCGGTCCCGAAGACGTTGATCATCCCGTTGGCGGTGTAGTGCTGGAATTCTCCGCCGAGATGCAGCGTGTGCTTGCCGAGAGTCCAGGCGAAGCCGTCCCGCAACTGGAAACGATTGAGATGCGTGGCCTGCGGAAGATTGAAGTTCGCGCCGTCAGCCAGATCCGGAAAGATGAGTTCATTGGTGAGGTTCAACGGTGGATCGGTCGTGGGTGTGTCGTCGGCAAAGGGAGGAATGTCATTGTAGAAGTTGTCGTAGTGCAGCGTCAGGTTGTTCACGCGGGTCGGGCCCAGAACCGTGGTGAGGCCGAGAATGGCGGAATTGAAGCGGTTGAGCGAGTTTTGCCGCTCCGCCGAAGTGAAAGCCGGGGTGGTCTCCGAGGGCGTCGCTTCCGCCGTGTCGGTGGAGCGATTGAAGGAGTAGCGGCCCATGAGGCTGTTGTGCGGGCTCAGTTGCACGTCGATGCGGTTGGACAAGAGGGCGTCGCGCAGCGGCGCCGGCGCGGAAGCATTCAGGATGGTATCGGTCGTGAAATCGCGCGTGCCCGTTTGCAGGGCCGCATTCTGATCGCGAAATTCGAACGACGAAAACCACCACGCCTTGTCCTTTTTAACGGGTCCGCCCACGGAGCCGCCCAGCTGTTCGCGATCGAACGGGGGCGTGGGCAGATCGCGATCGAAGGTCGCAGGCAGAGCCTGGAGATTGCGGTTGCGCTCAAACAGAAAAGCGGAGCCATGAAGATCGTTCGTGCCCGATTTTGTGACGATATTGATGATGCTGTTGCCGGAGCGTCCCACTTCCGAGGTGAAGCGGCTGGTGGCAATCTGGAATTCCTGAATCGAATCTTCGGGGAAATTCGACAGCGTGCCCCCGACCACCTCGTCGTTGTTGTCGCCGCCATCCACAGTAATGTTTCCGCCGCGGCCAAACCCGCCGGCGGAGCTTACTTCCAGCGTGTTCGTCTTGGTGGGATCGAAGGTGGGCGCCGGGCGATTCCCCGGTACAAGATACGCCAGTTCCAGGAAGTTTCTGCCGTTCAGGGGAATGCTCTGAATGGTCTGCGAGGTGATCTGACCCTGGATCATCGATTGCGTCACATCGACGGTCGCCGCGGATGCTGCACTCACTTCCACCGTAGTCCCGGCATGAGCAATCGCTAACTTCGCATCGATGGTCGTGCTCAGGCCCGCCTCCAGCACGACTCCCTTGAATTCGCTCACAGCGAATCCCGCCTGCTCGATGCGCAGATCGTAGGCGCCCGGGGGCAGGTCCGGCAATGCGTAAATACCGTTGCCGTTCGTAACAGTGTCGCGCGAAACGCCCTGGGCTGCGCTCACGGCTGTTACATGAGCTCCTATGACAATCGCATCCTTTGGATCGGTGACGATGCCGTTGACGCTGCCCACGGGAACCTGAGCGAAGCCGCTGCCTGCAAGCAACGTGGCGGCAATGAGCACGAACAGACTCGGTGCCCGGAAGCGATAACTCATCGGATGTGACCTCATAGACGAAATTTGCCGCTGATTGCTCGGCGGCTGCGCAACTTCGCAGGCTTTCGTATGCGTGAAAGCTGCCTGGGGTTTGTGCCGCCCAACACTATAAGAAGCAGCGCGCCCCTGTCTTCGGTCCGGAGGTGGTACGGTAGCTCAACCGTTGGGTGGACGTTCGCGGGACGCGGCACCATCGCGCTCGCGCCTTTCTCCGTCGAAGGGTGCAGATAAACACCGTCCCTTAGGAGGTTATGCAGATATCAAATCATCCGGCACAATCCGGGTTGCGGTATGATCCCCTGGGAAACGTGTTGCCGTACCACTCCCGCATGACAGAGCCGATCCGCTCCGTGAGCCTGTAGATGCCTGAACCGCAAAACCCGCGGCGTCCCAGACGGGGGACCTGGAAGCCCAGGCCCGAAACGCTTGCGCTGCTGCGCGTCTCCGGAAATCCCATCAACGGGGTAGGCGAAACCTCACCGCGAAGGCCTTCGCCCTTTTTCTGGCATCCGCCGGACCAGCATCCGTGGGGTTCGCTGCAAATCGTAGCGCGACAGAATTCCCGAAAGTGCCCGGGCTCCACAGAGGCGTTTCAGGCTGCCTATTCGTGTCCGGAACTCAACCCGGTCGCCGAAACGCGCAACGAAACCCCGACTCAGGGTCTGGCCGAAGCCGTGAAGAGTTTCGCGCTGTCCCACGAAGCGGACGATGTCGGTATTACCTCGATGGATCCCCTGTACGTCTTCGAGAGCTACACGATCACGCATCCGTGGGTCATTGTCCTCGCGCTGGCGCACAACTATGAGCGTCTCCGGGAAGTCCCATCGGACGAGAGCAACGGTGTAGGGGTTTGCGATGTGGGCGATCAGTACGCCAAAGGCACGAGGGCGTCGTATGCCCTGGCCAACTGGATTCGATCGCAGGGGTATCACGCCGATCCGTATCCCGGCCCTAACGCCGGCGCGCTTGTGCTGATTCCTCCGGCGATCGCCGCCGGACTCGGAGAACTGGGCAAGCATGGATCGCTGATCAGCCCGCGCTTCGGCTCCGGCGTTCGTCTCGCGGGAGTTACAACGGACATGCCACTCATTCCGACAGCGGCCCGGCGTTTCGGCGCCGACGAGTTCTGCGCGACGTGTCAGATCTGCACTCATGCCTGCCCGCCCGGCGCCATCGCGCCCGGGAAGCAAATGGTGCGTGGCGTCGAACGATGGTACGTGGATTTCGACAAATGCATTCCCTACTTTGCCGAAGCCGCGTCCTGCGGCATCTGCATTGCTGAATGTCCCTGGACGAACCCGGCCGTACGTCCAAAACTCCTCGCGACGATGGCTCGACGGCTCGATCGGGGATGACTGCGACCTCTCCTCAGCCGACTGAAGAAGGCTCAATCCGTTACGCCGGGTGGGGCGTTCTCGCCGGCGCTTTCACCGGCGTCATGGTGAGCTTTGCTCCCATTATTCCGTATACCTTCAGCTTGTTTCTCGATCCCCTGCATGCCGCGTTCGGATGGAAGCGGGAGGCGATGGGCGGGGCCTTTGCGCTGGCTGCGATCACGGTGGCTCTGGTTTCGCCCGGCATCGGTTTGCTGCTCGACCGCTTCCCGCCGCGCCGCATCATCCTGCCGGCAATCCTCGGTTTCGCTCTTGCGCTTGCTTCACTCAGCAGGCTTGGCGGCCACATCGGGCAGTTTTATTTCACGTTCTTTGTGCTTGGACTGGTGGCGAACGGAACCGCGCAGTTCGCTTACACACGCACCGTGCTTACCTGGTTTTCGAGGAACAGAGGGTTCGCTCTGGCCTTGCTGCTCACAGGCAGTGGAGTCGGCTCCGTGCTGATACCGCCGCTCACCCAATGGACGATCGCGCATCACGGATGGCGCAATGGCTATCTCATGCTGGGCGGCATTGCCCTTCTCGGCTTGCCCATGACGGCGATGCTGGTGCGCAACCGGCCGGAAAGGGTTATTGTCCGCGCCGACAATCGCGCCGCGGGGATGACAGTCGCAGCTGCGCTGCGCACCGCAGCATACTGGATTCTCGCTTTCATCACCATCCTCTCCGCATTCAGCGAAAACGGCCTGGTCACGAATCTGGCCGCCATCCTCACTCAACACGGGATTGTTGCCTCCAGCGCTGCCGTAGCTCTCTCCGTGCGCGGAGCGGCGGGCATTGTCGGCAGACTCTGTATCGGCTTCGCAATCGATCGCGTTTCACCACAGCGCATCCAGACGTTCGTCCTCGTCCTTGCGGCGACGGGCACGCTCGTTCTTGCTTTCGCCGGCTCCGCACCGATCGCTTTGCTGGGCGCGGCGATTCTGGGTGTCGGCCTCGGCAGCGAAGCCGATGTCGGGCCCTACCTGCTCGCGCGTTACTTCGGACGCAGGCACTTCTCGGTGTTGTACGGGCTCAACTGGACGGCCTACGCCATCGGCGGCGCCACCGGACCTCTGTGGATCGGACATCTGTACGACCGCGCCGGCGCTTATCATCCGCGATTCATCGTGTATCTTGCCTGTGTGGCGTTTGCTGCCGTCGTTCTGAGCTTCTTCCTGCGACCCGATGCAGGAAAAGCGGCGCACGAGCTGGATCTGAACCCAGCGACCGCCGAGTGATTTTTGTCCGCTCCCCCCGATACACTAAAGCACAGCGCTTTGAGGGAATGCGATGGACCATTACATTGAGCGCGTTGTCGACCTGATCGACCCCGCGTCGAATCGGCTGCACAACATGAGCGTTGAGCAGGCGCGCGAGCTGCTGCTGGGGGAATCCGCCGAGGCCGTGCGTCAGATTCAGGGTGCCTTCGCACTGCTCGCCAAATCCGGCAAGACGGTGCGGATGGCGCGATCGCTGGACCGGCCCATGCGCTACTTTCTGGCCAAGCGCCAGGAAGGGCCAGCGCTCATTGTGGCGTCGCGCATTGACGAGATCTATGCGTGGCTCAAGGCCGAAGGGCTGGATGGCCAGTTTCATCCCAGCTACTCCCGCATGGTTCCGGCGCACTATGTCGTCGATCTGCAGCTGATCGGCTGCCCCGATCCCGATCCGGTCTACACGAGATTCTTCACTCCGCCGATGGGGACGCTGCCGTCGGACCTCGACATCATCGGCAAGTCGTACATCGCAGCGCTCGCCGACGAGATTGCCCTCTGGCTCAGGAGCCTTCCGCCGCACGAGCCCATTGGCGTCTCCTTCTCCGGCGGGATCGACAGTGGCAGCGTCTTCCTCGTGACCTACCATGTCATGCGCCAGCTCGGCATGAGCCCGAGCCGGCTGAAGGCCTTCGTTCTGAATTTGGGAGACGGCCCCGACCTGCGGCAGGCACAGTCTTTTCTCGAGAAGCTGAACCTCTCGCTGTTTCTCGAACCCATCGAAGCCGATCCTTCCTCTCTCGACGTGAACGAGACGATTCGCATCGTGGAGGACTACAAGCCGCTCGACGTGGAATCGGCAACCATGGCTCTGGCGCTGGGGCGCGGCGTTCGCGCGCGCTATCCGGAATGGCGTTATCTCATCGATGGCGACGGCGGCGACGAGAATCTTAAGGATTATCCGATCGAGGAGAATCCCGAGCTGACCATCCGGAGCGTGATCCACAACCCGATGCTGTACCAGGAAGGCTGGGGCGTTGGGCGGATTAAACACTCTCTGACTTACAGCGGCGGACTTAGCCGATCTTATGTGCGCACCTATGCGACGGCACATCACCTGGGCTTCGACGGCTTCAGCCCCTACACGCGGCCGGACGTGATCGCGGTCGCGGAAGCGATTCCATTTATCGAGCTGACGAAGTACAGTGTCGAGCGGCTCTATGAGCTGAAGGGAGAGATCGTGAGCCGCGGCGTGAAGGCGGTTACCGGCTTCGAAATGCCGGTTTTCCCGAAGCGGCGTTTCCAGCATGGTGCGTTGCCGCAGAGTACGCTGGGCTCGGTGCTTCCTGGGCGCGAGGCGGAGTATCGCGAGCAATTTCTGGCGCTCTATCGTTGACGGACTTCTCCATGCGCTATCCCGAGCTAGCCGCCGAGCGCGATGCCTGGATTCTGGCGCAGCGGCCAGCGCGCAATCAACTCGATCCGCTGCGGCCATCGGCGTTTCTGGTGGAAGAGGAACGAAGCGCAACGGGTGAGGTCGTAGCCGTCGCGACGATTTTCCTAACCAACCGCGAGTGTCCGTGGCGCTGTCTGATGTGCGACCTGTGGCGCAATACGCTTGCTGGCGATACGTTGCGGGGGGCGATTCCCGCGCAAATTGAATATGCGTTGAGCCGGCTCCCGGCGGCCCGGCAAATCAAGCTCTACAACAGTGGCAGCTTCTTCGATCGGAAGGCGGTCCCGTCGGAGGATCACCCGGCCATCGCCGGCCTTGTGTCTGGATTCGAACGCGTGATCGTCGAATGCCATCCTGCGCTGGTAGGGGAGGACTGCCTGCGGTTTCGCGACCGGCTCGGCTCCAAACTGGAAGTGGCGATGGGCCTCGAAACCATTCATCCGCAGGTCCTGGAGAAGCTGAACAAGCGGATGACCGCGGCACAGTTTTCCGCCGCGGCCTATCGCCTGCGCGCGAACGACATTGGCCTCCGGGTTTTCATCCTCGTCCAGCCTCCGTTCATGCCGGCGTCGGAGGCGCTCGCTTGGGCAGCGCGGTCGCTGGATTTTGCGTTCGACTGCGGCGCTACCGCCGCGACTCTGATCCCAACCCGAGCGGGCAATGGCGCGATGGAGGTCCTGTTGGCTCAGGGAGATTTCTCGCCGCCCACCCTGGCCACACTCGAAGCGGCAGTAGCGTACGGGATCGGGTTGGGACGCGGTCGCGTCTTTGCCGATCTGTGGGACGTGCAACGGATCACGCATTGTGCGTCGTGTCGCGAAGATCGTATTGCGCGACTGCATCGGATGAATCTCGAGCAGCGCATTCTGCCAGCGATCGCCTGCGACTCCTGCGGAGGACAAGGCTGAATCGGACCTGGGACATTGCGATTGTTGGATCCGGATTCGCCGGCTCGTTGCTGGCCATGATCGCGCGGCAACTGGGCCGCTCCGTTGTTCTCATCGAGCGAGGAACCCATCCGCGCGTGGTCATCGGCGAGTCTTCCACGCCGCTCTCCAACCTCCTGCTCGAGGAACTGACGGAGCGCTATGATTTGCCAGCACTGCGGCCGCTCGCGAAGTGGGGCAGCTGGCAGCGCGCTTTTCCCGACGTCGCCTGTGGACTGAAGCGCGGCTTTACGTTTTACCGCCATCGGCTCGGATCCCAGCCTGCGCCGGATCCCGCGCGGCAGGATCAGTTGCTCGTGGCCGCGAGCCCGCGCGACGAAATTGCCGACACGCACTGGTACCGGGCGGATTTCGATCATCTTCTCGTCCAGGAGGCGCAGAAGTTGGGCGTCGATTATCTGGATCGTGTTGCCCTGCACGCGATCACCGGCATCCCCGGCGAACCCACTCTGGAAGGCACGCGCGACGGGCAGGAGATAACCGTTCGGGCAAAATTTGTTGTCGATGCCACCGGCCCGCGCGGCTTCCTCTATCGCGCCCTGCAACAGGAGGAGCGTGCTTTGCCAGGATTTCCCGCCACCCAGGCGTTGTACAGCCATTTCACTGGCGTGCGGCGGCTCGCGGATACACCGTTTCATCGAACAAACGATGTGCCGCCGTACCCGATCGACGATGCAGCGGTCCATCACGTCTTCGATGGAGGATGGATCTGGGTTCTCCGATTCAACAACGGCGTCACCAGTGCTGGTGTGGCAGCAACCGATCGGATCGCTGCTGAACTCAGGTTCACCGATGGCGAGGATGCCTGGCAGCGACTTCTGCATCGGATTCCCGCGTTACAGGCGCAGTTCGCCGGCGCGCGAGCTGTGCAGCCCTTCACCCACATGCCGCGGCTGAGCTTTCGCGCTGCTGCGTTTGCCGGACCACGATGGGCCATGCTGCCCTCGGCCGCCGGCTTTGTCGATCCGCTGCTCTCGACAGGCTTCCCACTCACGCTTCTCGGGGTCGAGCGCCTGGCCGCCGTCCTCGAGCAGGACTGGGGCGCCGACACTTTCGAAGCCAGGCTGCAGTCGTATGCCGCACGCACCGATCGCGAAATGCTGGCCACCGGTCGCCTCATCACCGCACTCTACGCCACGATGAACAACTTCCCGGTGTTCGCTGCGCTGTCTCTGCTGTACTTCGCAGCGGCCAGCTATTCTGAGGCGGCACGCCGTCTGCGAAAGCCGCATCTGGCGTCGTCCTTTCTTCTTTGCGAACGCCTTGTCTTCGGACCTGCATGTGTGCGCCTGTTCGATCGGGCGCAGCAGCCCATGACAGACTCCGAGTCGGCGCAGTTAGTCAGCGAGATTCTCAGCACCATCGAACCCGTCAACGTGGCTGGCCTTGGCCGGCTTTCACGGCGCAACTGGTATCCCGTCGAAGCCAGCGACCTGCTGGAGAGTGCGCACAAGCTGGAGGCTACCGAACAAGAATTGCTGGCGATGCTCGCGTGTTGCGGCTTCACCGAGGCTCAACCGTAAAATCCAGCTAAGGACGAGCCGGGGCCGGATCCAAAGTTGCAAAAGGGGCGGCTGCACGCTTGCGCCGCGCATCCAGCCACATTTCGATGAGCAAAGCCGCCGGTCCCACCCAGAACAGAGCGTAGAGCGGCGCATAGATGCTGCTGTCGAGTCGCATGAAGAACTCGACCAGTGCAATCGTGAAAGCCACGATGCACTGCCCGGTGCGGGAGCGCACCGTCGTTTTCGGGTCAGTGATCATGAAGAAGATGAACAGCTGGTACATCGGTCCGGTAATCGGCGAGATTTCCGACTGCCATGGATCGCCGGTGATGTGCGCGCGCACCAGCGACAGCGCGATAAACGATACAACATAGACAGCCGTGATGTGGAAGCGCCGCGCGCGCCACAAAATCAGCGATCCCAGCACCCAGATCACGATCAGAGAGGCGAAGTTGTTGCCCCACTGAATGCTCAGCCCGGCCACGGCGTCGGAAGCCAGGAACAACATCGCGCAAATGCCGAAGTTCGAAGGATTCCAGATGTGCCGGCCACGGAAGCGCAGCGCATATTTCGATGTGATCGAGAGGGCCGCACACAACGCATAGGTCCAGTACGCCGGCGAACGGAGCAGAATACCAACGCTTATCCCGGTAATGTAGGCGCTCGACGGGTGCGGCCATTTGCCAAGAAAGATGCGCCCCAGAATCATCTCGCCGGCGATGCTGACTCCAATCGCCAGCAACGTTTTCTGATAGCTCTCCAGAATGCCAAACGACAGATTGCCGACGAGGAGAATCAGAGTAATGAAAATCGGGGGCGTGAAGCGGCTGTCGAGCAGGGTCTTCCACAGCACGCGCGGCGGTGGAGCGGATTGTGGCGCGGCGACGGCCGGCGAATTCATGCAGGCTCCTTCACGTGGACCAGGCGGTTCGGCGTGAGATGGTCGAGCGTCTGGACGATTCCCGATGGCCAACGGATCACGGCCTTCTCGATCTGAGGATTCTCTCCCAGCCCAAAGTGAAGCCGCCGGTCATTCTCTGACGCGAAGCCGTTGCCCCCGGCAACGGACTGCACCTGCTCCTTGCCGCTCCAGAAGAGCGTAACCTGCGCCCCGATCGCGCTGCGGTTGCTCCCCGTTCCTTCGAGGTCAAACTCGATCCAGTCGCGATTCGGAGCTACCACATCCTTATAGATCAGAAGCGGACCGCGCTGGTTAGCGACTACCGCGTCCAGCGTCCCCGTGTTCCACAGATCCGCCAGAGCCACGGCCCGGCCATCATAGCGATCCGTCACCCCAACGGCCTGCGCCACATCCTCAAACTTTCCGGCGCCGTCGTTGATCCACACTTTCTTTTGCTGGTAGCCGGAGAGGCTGCGACCGTCGAAAGGCGGCCAGTGTAATGCATCGCTGATGATGGAGCTGTTCCCGCCGGCGACTTTCGAAAAATCGTACCAGTAACTCTGCGTGCGAGACGCCGAGATGAATCCGTTCTCGAGGAACAAATCGAGATTGCCATCGTTGTTCAGATCGCCGAATTGCGCGCCAAAGCTCCATCCCCCGAGCTCCACTCCCAAATCCCGCGCCATGTTCCGGTAGTGGAGGCCGCTGCCGTCCTCCGGCACCCACAGATTGTTTCCCTGAATCAGTACGCCTTCCTCCGAAATATTTGAAACATAAATCGAGTATCGGCCCTGATTGAAGATGTCGCCAAACGACGCATTCATTCCGCTCTTGGGCGCGAAACCGACGCCCGTCTCGGCCCCTGCCTCGTGAAAATGACCGTGGTCGTTCAGGTAAAGCTCCGACACCCCGTAATCGTCGGCGACAAACAAATCCGGATAACCGGTCCCTCGCAGATCGGCTGCGGCGCAGGCCAGCGCCCACCTGCGACTGCTGATGCCCGCCTTTGCGCTGATCTCTTCGAAACGGCCGTTTCCCAAATTGTGGAAGAGATATTTTCGACCGCCGTTCTTCGCATATTCGAAGCTCTCCGGCATCATGCGCGTGTTGGCCAGGCGCCACAGGTTCACGTCTTCCGGATAATAGCCGCCAACGAAGAGATCTAGCTTGCCATCGTTGTCGTAGTCAAGCCACACCGCTGTGTTGGCATTGATCCATGGCGGCAGGCCGGCCGACTCGGTCACGCGCGTAAAACCCTTTCCGCCGTCGTTGTGGAACAGCTCCGGCTTTCCCCACTTGATCAGGAACAGGTCCTCATACCCATCGTTGTCATAATCGCCCCACACCGCGCCCATGGAAACCCCGGTGCCGGGACGGTTCACGTCGGCAATGCCCAGCTGTGCGGCGACATCGGTAAAGGTCCCGTCGTGATTGTTGCGGTATAGATGATTCATGCTGCCGATGCGGCTGTTGGTCACGTAAATGTCCGGCCAGCCGTCGCCGTCGAAATCCACAATGGACACCGACGCGCCCATCGACGCGACTTCCGGCATGATGCCGTTCAGTTTGGGATCGAGTACCGGCGCCTCATGAACAAAGTCGATTCCCGCCTGCTTCGACACTTCCTCAAAGCAGAATCCGTACCGCGAAATAGCCGATTGGCAATCGGTATGGACCGACGCTGACTCGCCGCGCTGCGAAGCATACCGGCGCATGATGGCGGGCGTAGCCAGCATCCCCGCAAATACAACCGTGAGCAGAACTCGCGCTAACGACACTCGCTTCATCGCGGAGGCACCGCCTCCGTCGCATCCTTCGGACCGGAGCCAATAGCGTCACGGAACGGCTCCGGCGTCACATAGCGGGTTTGCCAGGTCAACCAGTCCTCGGGGTGATGACGGTAGACCCACTCGTCTTCGAGCGGTGTCGGCGGGGTGTCATAGGCGCTCTTCGCGTGATAAGGCAACGGCTGCACCGTCGCTGAATTCGTCGAATTATAATCGCCGTCCTTGATCCAGCCGTCCCCTGCGATCACATAGTCGCGCACCCAGCCGGCCGCGGGCGCCGGAGGAGCTGGAAAGCGCAGCGACATCTCATCGCCGGCGTTCATGATGACGTAGCGGTCGTCAATCTTCTGCAGGAGCTCACGCACATCCCCGTAGCGCGTGTAATAACCCTCGAGGTCCGGCCAGATCTGCGTAGTTGACGCGAGATGGTAGTAGTCCGGAATCTCCGGCGACGAAGCATTCGCCTGATGGATCGTGGAGTAGCCGCGATAATGCAGATCGGCTGTCGAAGGGTCGGTGTGGATGATGTGCAATGGCGTGCCCGGCAATCCGAGCGCCCACTGAATCTGATCCCAGTAAACCTCGAGGTTCGTCCGCAGCCGGAGCTTGCGCGGCACGCCGGGACGAAATACTCCGGTCAGGTTGATGAGGCAAATCTTATTGCGTCCCGCGGGAAATCCCAGATTGCTTCGTGCAACAACCCACCCGCCATGCCCATCCGGAACTTCCAGGCTCAGTGGCTGGGGTCGCTCGTGGCGTCCCTGACCGAGCGCCACATTGATCGACGAGTCCGACGGGTGCACCCAGCCGCGCGCAATCAGATAAAGCGGCCCATCTTTCGGTACATCATTGCCCAGATCAATCTCGACAAAATGATCCCGCGTCACGCCCTGGTACTGGCCGCGACCGAAAGTATCGAGGTAGCGTCCGTCGAGCAAGCGCAGAACATCGGTCACATCTTTGCCCCGATCGTCGACCGCGTGCGCGATGGCATGCGGCTCGCCGGTGACCGTGATCGCCAGCTTGACCGGAGGAACAACGAAGCGTTCATCCACAAAGACCTCGGTCCCCTGCGGATGATCCACGGTCATCAGTTCAAGCCAGTCGTAGTAGTACGTTTCCCAGAGCTCGCCGGTAATGCTCAGATCGTAAGCGCCGTCGCGCGGCACAAGGTCCTGTCGCGGAATCTTGTACCACTCCTCGGTCGCCGCAATGCGCGCCGAACCGAGATCGTTGATGCGCAGGCCGATAGCCGATCCCCACGGAACCGTGTCCTTCACGAACCGCATCTCTTTGCCGTCCCATGCAAACAGGAACGGGCACGATCCCTTCAGTCGCTGCTGCGCCAGCACTTCCTGGTCCGCGTGGAGCGCAAACTCGGCGTTGACCACCCCGTTCGGCCAAAGAATGCGAGCCACGTCGGTCTCGTTCCACGTGCCCAGGCCAAAATGTTCCTGCGGGCCCGTGATCGCCTGCGCCTGCAGCAGCAGGCCGGAGCGGATCTGCACCTTGCCGCCGACCCCGAAGGAGTTGATCCTCTGATCGCCCGTAGCTGTGACGGCCCGCGTCCGGACCACCTGCCAGTTGTAATTCTTCGTCCCATGGTTCACGGCTTTCACGGGTTGGCCGCCAGCATCGAGCCCCAGCAAATCCAGACGGCCGCTATGATCCACGTCGGCCGCTGTGAAGACGCGCTCCGTGTCCGCTGGATGATCCATCAGCGTGTAGCTGCCATCCTGATTGCCCAGCCAGATCAGCGTGTCGCTTTTTCCCGGAGTCCCGTTCGTTGTGAGCAAAAGATCCATCGCACCATTGTTATCGAGGTCCGCCGTTTCGAGACGCACCGAACCGTTCAGCGCGCTCGCGGCATTCGGCACGCGCGCAATTTCCGCTTGCGTCAGGAATTCACCATCGCGGGTCAGCCTCAGAATTGCCCCGTCCGCGCGAACCACAAGCAAATCGAGTCTGCCGCTGCTGCGCGTATCGGCAGCCGCAAGGGCCTTCACTACGCCCAGATTCGCCGGCACCGCGATCTCCCGAAAATTCCCCGATCGCTCGTTGTGGAACACGATCAGGCGTCCGTCAGCATCGAGGAGCGACGCGTCGGGATTCCCGTCGTTGTCCAGATCGGCCCAGACAAATTGCCGAACGCCGGAGATCCCGGGGAACGGATGAATCGGCGTGAAGGTTCCGTCGCCGTTGTTGCGCAGCACGGTTGGCACTCCGCTCGGCGCGCCGAGCAGCACATCCAGGTCGCCGTCCGCCTCAATGTCCAGAGCCCACGCTCCGGTGTAAGCGCTGTCCACAATGGAGCGGGGCAACTTCGTCTGTGGCGTGACGTCGGTGAACTTCGCGGGAGAGTCCTGCCGCATGAAACGCACGCCGCCTGCCCCGGCCAGGACGAGATCGGTCTGGAAGTCGTAGTTGAAATCGATGGGGACGATCGACTCCGGCCCCGGCGGCACCCGCCCCGGCCCGCCAGGAAAAGGAAACGACGGACCGCCCATCAGGCTTACCGTCGCGGCATTCGCCGTGATCACCGTGGGCTGCACCTGATCGGACAGTGAAACTGCGCCGATCCAGTCCCACTTCTGCCTCTGCTGGTTGGGCAGCGACTCGGGAACGAAGCGCATCGCCACGTCGGCTGGCGCAGGCTGTGAGCTTGGCGACGCCAGCCGCAGAAAATTCTGAAATGGTTGCGCCTCCTCGCCAGGCTGCGCGCGAATCACCGCCAGACTCTGCCGAAAACTGGGAACCTGCATCAGCACGTTGCGGAGAAAGATGCTCTGCAGTGCGGCAGTCCCAGGAGCCGCCGCTGCCGCATTTTGAAACGCGCTGAGTTGCTGGCGCGCCGCAGGGGGCCAGTCAGCCGACTGCGCCGCGATGAGATCTACCGCCGAATGCAGGGTCGCCACGTCGCCGCGCTTCGCCGCGATCCGGCTCAGTTCCAGCAGGGCGGGCAGATTCTTTGGACGTGCCTCGAGAATCTGCTGGATCAGCTGCTGAAACTGCGCCTCGCTGTCCGGCCCGCCCTGGCGCTCCACTTCCAGAGCCAGCTGATAAAGGGCGCGCACATTGTGTGCGTCGAGGTGAACCGCCTCGCGGAAATTGGCAATTGCCGCCGCGGAATTTCCGCGTGCGCTTTCCAGAGCGCCCAGATCGGCGTCGATCTGCCCGTTGTGCGGCAGCAGGGTGTGCGACCGGTCCAGTCTTTGCTTCGCCTGCTCGAAATTGCGCTGCCGGAGCGCCAAAATTCCCCAGTCCGCCCAAGCCGCCGGCTCCCCCGGTGCCAGCTGCGTCGCCCGCGCAAACGCACTTTCCGCCCGCACATCGTTTCCAACTTCCATCGCCGCCAATCCCACATAAAACGCCTGCACGAACCGGACGTACTCCGCCGATTCCGCCTTCGGCAGGCCCGAGCGGCAGCTCGACAGAATGCACAATGAGGCCGCCAGCAGCCCAGCCGTAAGACGCCGCCTTGCCACACGCATAGCGCGCAGTCGCCAGTTTTCTGGAGGATCAAGATCGCTGGGGTCAGGGTGAGAATGCAAGGCCTCGTCCACCTTATTCAACTCCCGTATGGACTGTCTTCCACCTTTGGATGGGGACGACCTCCGTCATTTCGCTAATGCGATCATACGTGTGTCGCCGATCCGATTCCTGTACTCTATCGGCGATCGGCGACAGGCTCACCGGGCCGCAAATCCACCGTCAGTGGCGGATGGCCCGAGATGCGACCCTCAACCGATTCGTTCAATGCGAGCATCGTCTCTGGAAACTGGGGCGCGAACAACCAGGACTGTTCGCCGACCCGCGGATCCTCGATGAAGGGTTTCACGAAAAACCAGTCCAGCTTGAAGCGGCCAACCAATCCTCCGTAATCGCGCGCAAAGGCATAGGTCGGAACGAAGCCCTTGCTGGCTCGCTCACTGCTGTCGGCAAGCGTCCGGCTCCGTCGGTTCAGAGTACGTTCTGGACCGCCGCGAAAATCGAATGTGCGACCATTCGCAAAGTGGAATCGCTGGCGGCGGCATGCGGGCGCACAGCGATTCTCCAGGTGAGGCGCAACGACGGTTGCCTCGCCAGTAGGTAAGTCGGGAATGGCGATGTCGGCGATCAGCCCCATGCTGCCAACGCAGGAATCTCGACGGAGCGCGACGCCGGCGCCGGAATCGATCGTCTCTAGGTAATGTCTTCCGTGTCGAATGGCGCCTTCACCGGCACGCCATGCACCTGGCTCACCAGGTCGCGGACCACATCCTCAAGCTGCCTTTGGCTTTCCATCACGGCGGTCATCGTCTGCAGATCGCCCGGCTCCTCGATGCGCTCCAGCAGCACCACAGCATGCGCCTGCGCCACGTGGTTCGCGTCCAGCCCTTCGGGAGTCTTCGCTTTGATGCCAACATTCGCGGGCGCAATGCCCAGCAGCTCCGCCACCCGCTCCCGCATCTCGCTCGAAATCGGTCCAATCTTCGGCGCATTCAGCACGAGGGTCGTGTCCACATTGACGATCCGGTAGCCCGCGCTCTCAATCTCGTCGATCGCCAGGTTGAGGAAGATCGCTGAGTTTGCGTCCTTCCACCGCGGATCGCCCGGCGGGAAAAAGCTCCCGATATCCCCCGCGGAGACGGCTCCCAGCAGCGCGTCGGTGAGCGCATGCAGCAGCACATCGCCGTCCGAATGGCCAGCCAGCCCCTCCGGATGATCGATGCTGAGGCCGCCGATTTTCAGCGGCACTCCCGCCTTGAATGCGTGCGAATCCCAGCCGTAACCGATGCGGATGTCCATGCGCGACCCCGTGCAACTTCACTTCAGGGTATATCAGCCCGCTCTGATTGCAAGCCGCCGCCGTGAAAGGTTAGTGCGAATTCCCGCGATGTGCCAGATAAAACTCGGCCAGTTCCAGATCGCCGGGCTGCGTAATCTTCAGGTTGGATGCGGAACCGAGGACGACAAAGACCGGGCTTCCCGCGCGCTCCACCAGGCTGGCTTCGTCGGTCCCTACAAACCCATCCGCTTCGGCCTCCGCGAACGCTTTGCGCAGCAAACCATATCGGAAGCCCTGCGGCGTTTGCGCCTGCACGATGTATTCGCGCGGAATCGTCGCTGTGATAATCGCCCCGTCCGCTGTCCGTTCCACCTGCTTGATGGTGTCCAGCGCCGGCAGCCCGACGATCGCCGCGCTGTGTTTCTCCACGGCTTCGATCACGCGGCGAATCACCGCGGGCTCAATGAGCGGCCGGACCGCGTCGTGCACCAGAACAATGTCGTCTTCGCCGCAATTCAGCGCCTTCAGCGCATTGAACACACTCTCCTGGCGCGTGTCGCCGCCCTCGACCACGCGGACCCGGTCTGCAAACCCGTGCTCCGAGATGTGCGCCGTGAGCCGCTCCATCTCCGTGGCCCGCACCGCAACAATCATCGCCGTCACTTCCGGCACCTCGGCAAAGGTGCGCAGCGTGCGGATCAAAATCGGCGTCCCCGCCAGTTCCAGGAATTGCTTTGGCGACGTATGCGATGTGTGGCCCGGCGTCATGCGCGTGCCCAG
>PMAD01000194.1:337-32311 GCA_003152415.1 Acidobacterium sp. | reverse complement strand
CTAGCTCGCCACTCTTCACCAGCACTCTTTTGCTACCGGCCGCCAGCTACCTGCTCGGTTTTCGCTCGCCTTCATCTCGGTTTTCGCTCGCTCTTGGCTGTCATGGTGCCTTCAGCGATGCGATTGCGGGTTAGTCAGCTGCGGGTTCGCCACGCACATACAGACAATCGTTGAGTGAGGCTTCAGGCGCGCGTTCGCCGAATGCTGCGGCAGCGCCCATGTTCGGACTGGGAGCCGTCCCTGCCTGCGCGCTGGTTCGTGGCGCCGACAGCGATTCGTTCTCCCTGTTCCTCCATCCGCCGAGGAACCGTTGCAGCGGCACATCCGCCGCCATCACCGCCGCGGCGAAGATCGTCTGCAGAAACTCCGGGGTCGTCCCATCCTTCCAGAGCCGGGCCATCGGCAAGATCCTCCCGCTGCCATCGGGATGAAACGTGCGTTCGTCCCAGCGCCGCCGCCCTTCCGGATGCCCCGCATATTCCGCGACCACATGCGTGAAGTTCTGGTAGAAACGCCAGCCCAGAGGCTGGGCATATTGCGGCATGATGAGCACCGTGCTTCGCCGCCCTTCGCGAATCTCCTCGACAAACTCGGAGAAATCCCCGGCGTCGGTCAGATTGAGAAATGCATTGGGTTCGCAGCCGTGGCGATCGCCGCCCGAGATCAGTACCTGACCCCAATCCGCCGCCAGCCTGATGGCCTCGCGGTTTTCCGCGTGACCGCGCATGCCGTTGATCTCGAAGGCATGCACATATTGATTTGCGGACTCGAGAAATCGCTTCAGCTCAAATCTGAATCGTTCGGGCGGGATGTCGTAGAAGTTCCACAACGGATGATTGAAGACCACCAGCACGCTGGGGATGCTGCAGAGCTCGGCGAATAATGCGAAGATTCGCTCCTCATCCGGCATCGCCGTGGCTTCGCGCATTGCCGCCATCCATTCATGCGCGGAATCATGCGGCAAATTGTGCACACCGAAGTGGAACACAGCTCTGCCGAAGGGAACCGTCCACTCTGTCGAAATCGGCGTATCCTGGAAAGCCGAATCGGCGCACAGTAAAGTACACGCTTCGATGGTGTCGTGGTCGGTGAGCGAAACCATCGGCCGCAGGCCCAACGCCTCAATCTGTCGCGTCTCCACATCGTGGGCCAGCCGTTCGCACAGCGGCGGCGTCCAGTAGGCGCGCTCGAAAGTGAGCGTCATCCCGGTAATGCGCCGGCAGTCTTCTTTCTTGCCCTCGATCCACTGCCGCGTAAGACGATGCCGCTCCAGATACTTCCCGATGAAACCCAGGCTTTCCTGAGAGTGCCGCGTGTGACTGTGTAGGGAGACTCCACTTCGATACGGAACTACCGTATCCCTGTCCCTGGATAGCAACAAAACCTGGTTGTACACTCGGCCTCCGCTGTCACACTACATACTGAGGATATGGAATGCAGCTTCATTTCCGCCGGGCCTCAGCAGGATTCGCCAGCAGTCCCGTCAGGGTATTTCGCGAGGGCAATCGTCATCGCACACGGGAAGTATGCAGCCACTCAATTATATTCCCGGCTGATGACGTTCAGTACCGCAGTGCACCCGGAAATCAACATTTTAGGAACTATTCGGTTGACGGGGAGCGAGGCCTAAAGGCATCATAGATCATCTTGTTCCCTGAATTCCGCAAGCCTCTAATGGCCTGGAGCCTTCTTTGGGCCGCCGCTGTCGCATTGTCCTGCTCGTCCGCCGTCGCCCAAAAAGTTAACGCCGCGATTACTAATCTGTCAGATGCCAGCGCGGCCAGCACATCGGATGGAATCAGCCGCCTCAACGTCAACGAGATTGTGCAGAGACTGGCCGACGGCGAGAAGAAGCGGGCTGAGGATTTGAAGGGGTACACCGAGCAGCGCAGCTACTCCGTCAGCTACCGTGGATTTCCCGCCTCCCTGAGCGCGACCATCGTCGTGGAAGCCACGTACGATGCCCCAGCCAACAAGCAGTTTCGCGTCCTCACCCAGACCGGATCGAAGATGCTGGCAGATCACGTCCTGAAGAAACTGCTGCAGGCGGAAGAAGAGGCGGCGCAGAATCCCGACGCGACCGCGCCCACCACAGCCAACTACAGCTTCACCCTCGTGAATCAGCAAATGGTCGATGGCAGGCCCTGCTACGTCCTGCAGGTTGAGCCCAAAACCCAGTCGCGGCTGCTTTATCGTGGCACCATCTGGGTGGACGCGGACGACTTCGCCGTCGTGAAAATCGAAGCGGAGCCCGCACGCAATCCGTCCTTCTGGATTCGCGAGACAAAGATTCATCATGTGAACGCCAAGAACGGCGAGTTCTGGCTCCCGGAACATAACCAGAGCGAGACAGACGTTCGGTTGGGCGGACGCGCCACTCTCACCATCGATTACGGCGCGTACAAGATGGAATCCGGCGACGCTCACCAGCAGAGGACCAGCCTGCAGGCCCAGGATTCGGCGCCATCACGGAAGTAGCTTCCGCAGCAAAGCAAGACTCATCTTCTTCGGCAACCCAGTCGGCTTTTTCTGCCCGTCGGTCTTTGTCTTCGGACGGGGGTGCTCCGTGGCCTGCGCGTAATAGCGCCTGAGCTGCTCGGTCGACCCATTCCAGCTGTGCCGCTCCACATCCGCCCGTGCGCGCGCACGCACCGCAGCGCATTCGGCCGGGTTCGCGAGCGCACGGTGCACCGTCTCCACAAGGCCGTTCCTGTCAGAAGGATCAAACAGGAACCCTGTCACGCCATCCTCGACTGCGTCGGGAATCCCACCGGCGCGGCAAGCCACAACAGGGCAGCCTGCGGCCATCGCTTCCATCAGAACAAGCCCCAGCGTCTCCGTCTTCGACGGCATGACGAACAGGTCGGCTGAAGCGTAGGCTGCGGCCAGCGCCTCACCGCTCATATATCCGGCAAAATACACGGCGGTCCCGCGGAAATGCCGTTCCAACTCGTGTCGCGTCGGACCATCTCCGACAATCGCCAGCCTCGTTTCCGGCATTGCCCGCAGCACTTCGCGCAGCGTGCCAATGTCCTTTTCCGCAGACAGTCGGCCCACATAAAGCAGCAGCGTCTTTTGCGGTTCGCCGGCGCTCAGAGTATTGCGCATTTCAGCGGAGCATTTCGCCGGGTGGAATCGCTGCGCGTCGACGGCACGTTCCCACAGCGCCAGCCTGTCGATGCCATGGCTGCGCAGTTCCTCCATCATCGGCGTCGATGTGCACAGGTTCAGATCTGCGCGCAGGTGCCGCTCCCGCATCAGCTTCCATGTTGGACCCGCAAAGAAGCCCAGCTTGTAGTAATGCAGGTAAGCGGGAAGATTCGTGTGGTACGAGATCACGATTGGGATGTGAAGGACCTTCCCGTAATAAATCCCCCCAACCCCGAGCAGCGACGGCTCGAACAAGTGAAAGACGTCGGGGCGAAATGCCTCCAGGTGCTTCCGCATCGAAGCTCGCGGCGCGGCTACGCGCAGCTCCGGATAAAAGGGAAACGGCACCGATGGCAGGCTGACGACCTGTGCCCCAAACAGCTCGGCTGGACCACCGCTCGGCGCAAAGATCAGCACTTCGTCGCCGAGCGCTTTCAGCGTCTCCACCGTCTTGGTCACCATTGTGACGATCCCGTCGATCTTGGGGAGAAACGTCTCCGTCACGATGGCAATTTTCATCCGCAGCGGTTCCTCATCCGAACGCTTAGGATATCCCGCTGTTGCCCGTTCCTCGACATCCAATTTTTCGCCGGCGATCATTTGAGTTTCAGGCCGGAATGTGAATACTTGGACGTGCCAGGTTCCGGGCTTTCCCGGTGGCTCTAAGAAAGAGGCAGACAGTGCTCACAGGCAGGAGAGTTTTTGTTCGGCTGATAACGGGTTCGATCCTTTCGATCTGCGGTGTGACAGCGGGTGCGCAATCCCGGCCAATGCCCGCGCCGATGGAGATCTCAACGGGTTGGCAGTTGCAGGACTCGGCAAAAGTCCCCGAAGCAGGCGCGACTGTCTCCACGAGCAGCTATCAGCCCAATGCCTGGATGGCTGCCACCGTGCCTGGAACCGTGCTGACCAGCATGGTCAACGACGGCGTGTACCCTGAGCCGCTCTACGGCGAGAACAACCGCGAAACCGTCATTCCCGAGACTCTGAACAAGACCTCCTACTGGTACCGCACCGTTCTTACCGTTCCAAAGGAATACGAGCACCGCCAGGTTTGGGTGCATTTCGATGGCGCGAATTTCTCGTCGGAAGTTTGGGTGAACGGCACGCAGGTTGGAACCATTCAGGGCGCGTTCATTCGTGGGCGCTTCGACATTACGAAGCTGGTCAAGCCTGGCGAAACCGCGGTGCTGGCGGTGAAAGTATCGCCGCAGCCGCATCCTGGCGTTCCCCATGAGCACACCATCGCGAACGGGCTCGGCAAAAACGGCGGCATCACGGCGATCGATGGCCCGACCTTCCTCTCTACCATTGGATGGGACTGGTTGCCCGCGATTCGCGACCGCGATACGGGCCTGTGGCAAAGGGTGTGGCTATCCGCTTCAGGGCCCATTCTCGTCGGCGATGCGCTGGTGATCACGGACCTGCCGCTGCCCAGCACGGCGACCGCTGACGTGACCGTCAAGGCGACGCTCGAGAACACGAGCGACAAAGAACAAAAGGGGCAACTCGAAGGCAGCTTCGGCGACACTCAGTTCGCGCAGAATGTCACTTTGCCGGCGAAAAGCACGCAAACCGTGACCTTCGACCCGAAGACCACGCCCGTTCTGCACGTCTCGAATCCAAAGCTCTGGTGGCCAAACGGCTACGGTCCGCAGAATTTGTACACGCTGCACGTACGTTTTGTTCAGCACGGCGCCGACTCGGACACGCACGACACCATCTTCGGCATCCGCAAGATCACCTACGGCGGCATGGACGCGCTGACCATTTCCGTCAACGGCGTCAAAGTCTTCATCCGCGGTGGCGATTGGGGCCTCGATGAAGGCATGAAGCGCATTCCGCGCGCGCGGCTCGACGCCGAGATTCACATGCATGCCCTCGCCAATATGAACATGATCCGCAACTGGGTCGGCCAAAGCACAGACGAGGACTTCTACGAGCTCTGCGACAAGTACGGGATCTTGATCTGGGACGAGTTTTTCCAGGCTAACCCCAGTGACGGTCCAAACCCCGACGACCTGCCCATTTATCTGGCGAACGTGCAGGACAAAATTCTGCGCTTCCGCAACCACCCGTCGATCGCCCTGTGGTGCGCTCGCAACGAAGGCTATCCACCGCCCGAAATTCACAACGCGCTCGAGAAGATGATTCCCGACCTCGACCCTGACCGTCTCTACCAGCCCAGCTCGACGGCTGGTCGCGGCGTCATGTCAGGCGGACCTTATTACTGGCGCGAGCCCGAAGCCTTCTACGTTCCCGATGCGCCCTTCAAGACGGAAACTGGCAGTATGTCCGTTCCTACGCTTGAGTCGATTCACGGCATGATGCCGCAGAAAGACTGGGAAACGATCAACGACGACTGGGCCGAACACGATTTCGCCAAAGGCGCCCAGCACGGCGACACGTACCCCTACGTACTCGCTGGCCGCTACGGCCGCATCGCCAATCTCGCCGACTTCGTCCGCAAGGCGCAGATGATGAACTACGAGGCCTATCGCGCGATGTACGAAGGCCGCAACGCGCATCTGTTCGCGCCCACAACCGGCATTATCACGTGGATGAGCAATCCCGCGCAGCCCAGTTTCGTGTGGCAGCTCTACCACTACGACCTCGAGCCCAACTCGTCACTCTTCGCCGTCAAGTCAGCTTCAGAACCGGTCCACATCCAGATGAACGAAGTCACTGGCAACCTGCAGGTCATCAACAATCTGCCGCAAGCCATCGCAGGAGACACCGCCCACGTCGCCGTCTACAGCGTTTGGGGTGGCTCGCACGCCGCACTCGAAACAGACGTTCCCGTCAGCGGACCCGCTGACACCGCGATCGACCTCGGTCCAACGCCTCTCCCAAACTGGTCAAAGCTGTACCCGCTCTACCTCATCAAGCTCGATCTCCGCGATGCGCAGGGTCAAATCGTTTCGCGCAACCTGTACTGGAAACCACTACCGTCTATGCGCGACGACCTGACCACGCTTAACTCCCTGCCGACGATCAAGCTCGATGGAACCATCGCACGCCACGATGCCGGCGATCGTCTTGGCCTCGAAGTCACGTTGAAGAACTCCGGCGCTGCCTTCGCGCTGATGGCGCACCTGCAGCTGCGGCGCAAGAGCAGCGGCGATCGCATTCTGCCCGTCTTCTACTCCGATAACTACGTCTGGCTCGCTCCCGGCGAAAGCCGCACCATCGCCATCGACGCCGCGCTAGCCGACCTGAAAGGCGACACGCCGCTCGTGGTGGTCGACGGCTGGAACGTCGACGTCACGCCGGTGACGAATGCCGACTGCGCACTGGCCCCCAACGTCGACGCGCAGGTGAGCCACTGGCCTGCAACCGGACTGCCGATGATTACCGCTGGCCTTCCCGGTGCGAGCGCGCCACACGGCACGCAGTGAGGACTGGCGGCTGCCCGCTGGTAGCTGGCCGCTAGAACAGCGTTTGCGACGGCACTGGCTCCAGCAGTTCCGGCGCGTTGTTGCGAACATTGCCGACGGCTGCATCCACCCTCCATGCCTGCATGAACGTCGAGTCGAACGGCCGCAACAGGTCGATTGGCGGCTGTCCTCGATCGTCGCGGCGCAGCCATCGCTCGTAGTCGCGCGGCATCAGGATCACCGGCATGCGGTCGTGCATCGGAGCGGTCAGCTCGTTCGCCTCCGTCGTGATGATGGAGAAAGTGTCCATTTCCGTCTTCCGATCAGGCGCCTTCCAGCGCTCCCACAATCCGGCGAATGCGAGCGGTTCGCCGCTTTCGAGCGCGAAAGCCCAAGGCTGCTTCATCTTCGTACCGGTCTTCTCCCACTCGTAAAAACCATCGGCCGGCACAAGGCAGCGCCGCTTGCTGAACGGCACACGCCAGATCGGCTTGCTCATCAGGCTTTCCGCCTTGGCGTTTATGGTGCTCACGCCGAGTTTTTTCGGATCGTCGCACCAGGTTGGGATCAGTCCCCAGTGCATTGGTCGAAGCGTGCGGTCGCCGCTGTCGCGATCCTCCACAATGACGGGCTGCATCGTCGCGGGCGCCACGTTGTAATCAGGCAGAATTTCAAACGTTGGCGGCACGCCGATGCGAAACGCTTCGGTGATGCGCTGCTTGTCCGATCGACGATAGTAGCGTCCACACATGGATCAAAACCTGGACGGATTGCAGGTAGCCAGTAGCCGGTTTCGCAAAGATCGCGTCCGAATCCGAGTCTAGCCTGGCATGCGGCGTCCGTTCAGTCGTGGTACCCCCTACCCTCTTGACAATTTTTCCGGATTGGCCCGGAAGCGAAAGATCATGGCCCATTTGGGTCGAAGAAGAATTTGCTCGGGGAAGGGGATCTATGGCCACCCGGCAGTAGCCAGAGTGGATCGTTTTAGGAAGTCTGTGGCCGCCGCCGTCAAGAAAAATCCGCGACGGTTACGAATGAGTCGTAATGGCCGCGCCGTCGTAGTATGAAAGTAACAGGCTCGCCACGCGGAGGGATGTGTGAGCGGTTGAAACAGGCGGTCTTGAAAACCGCTTTACCCGAAAGGGTAACGGGGGTTCGAATCCCTCTCCCTCCGCCATACGCCTTTCCAGGGACGTCCGGAGACTTCCCGGAAGCACAAAAATCCCAGGTCAATCGCCGTGTTGTCCTTGCGCCGGTGCGGAGAGAACTCACTCCCCGAATGAGCTGCCCCAAAAATGGGGCTGGTCATAGCACAAAAGGGTTACCGAAATTGCATCTCTGTTTCCAAAAATGGCATCGCAATTGCGCACAAAAGGGTGACCAGGCGGTAAAAATTTCCGTCTTTCCAGCAGCGGTTTCACAATAAGTGTCTCTTAACAAATGGCTTACCGGTTGGCCCTCCGATTGCCCTACTGTCAGCAAGTGCATTAGTCTGCGGACGCCAAAGTGAACGCGGCCGCCGGCGGAAAGCCTCAGGCCACCGGTATGGAAAAGCTTTCGGCGAAAATCGAGAATTGGTCCATCGTGGACAACCTCATCTTCCATGGTTTCCGCGAACTGGAGCCGGGTCAACGTCTGACTGGCTATCTTATGGGGCACACGGACCTGCCGAACGGCGTCATCTATACCTCTGTGATTCAGAGCGTGGACCGCGCCAGAGGACTGGTGGAGACCGGAAATGCGGTGTACCAGCTCGGGCAGGTCAACGAAGAATATGAGCAATGGGCCTCGCGGGGAGAGCGCGCCGTGCGGGAAGTTCCAGCGTTTGTGGGCGACCCTCGCAAGTCTGTGACAGCTTATCCCCCGGCCCAGCCTGCGCACGCGTTCCGGCACGGCTGAAGCGGGCCCACGAACCCCTCCCCCCAATACTCCCCCTGACATTTGGAGGATTTCCCTGGCTGCTGCGTGATCTCGAGCGGCGGGCGATCCTTGCGCGCAGCCCTCCCCCCTCCCCCGCTCTGGCTCCAACTCCGTGTGACAGAGACGCGGCGTGGGTTACCTCGCGCGCGACCACAGAGTGCAGCTATTTTTTCGCCGGCTGAGCAGGAGCCGGTGGGGCCGGGGCTGGCGTCTTTCCCAGGACCCATTTGTCATACCAGTCGAACCAGCGCTGGTACCGGTCGCGGATGAAGCTCGGCCGCGTGAAACCGTGGAACTGACCCGGGTAGACGATCAGCTCTGCAGGGACATTCAGGCTCTTCAGCGCCTGATACATTTGCTCCCCGCCGTTCAGCGGTACATTGAAGTCTTTATCGCCGCCCATGAACAGCGTCGGCGTGCGAATCCGGTCGGCGTGGAAGAACGGATAGCCGAGCTGAATGTACTTCTGCGGGTCTTTCCACGGGGGCCCGAGTTCGTTATCGTACTGCAGGATGTACTCATCGATCCCGTACAGCGCAACCGGATTTCCCGTGCCCGCTCCGCTGCTCGCAGCTTTGAACCGAGTCGTGCTGGCGATCGTGTAGTCGGTGAGAATGCCGCCATAACTCCATCCGCCGACGCCAAGACGGTCGGGATCGACAAGCCCCTCCTTCACAACTTCGTCCACCGTCGCCAGCAGATCATCCACTTCATGATGGCCCCAGTCGGCGGCGATGACTTTTTGATACGCATTCCCGCGTCCTGAGCTGCCGCGGTAATTCACGTTGAGCTCCGCGTAACCATGCGCAGCAAAGAGCTGCCGATGCAGATTGAATCCGTGATCGTCCTGCCCGTTCGGTCCGCCGTGGATGAACAGCAGCATCGGGTACTTCGTGCCGGCTTGCGCGTCCAGAGGCAGCGTCAGCAGGCCGTGCACTTCGGTGCCGTCCTTCGAGGTCGCTTTCACCTCCCGCGTTTCTGCGAGCTTGAGGCTGGCGACCACGTCGTCGTTGTGGTGCGTGAGCTTCCGAAGGCTGCCGTTCTCGAGCGCGTAGACTTCACCGGGCTGCGAATCCGTGGTCCAGACCAGAGCGGTGTGCCCCGCATATGCGTTGATGCCCGTCGCGGTGCCGGAATCGCTGATAGCGCGGTGTACCTGTCCGCTGGCGACATCGACCGACGCCGGATATTCGGCGCGATCGTCTTCCGCCAGCACTTCAATGGATTTGCCGTCAGCCGAAAACAGAGGCGTTGAAACGGAGCGGTCCAGGGCCGTGGTGAGAATGCGCGGAGCCGAGCTCCCGTCCGCGGCGACGATGCCCAGCTTCTCCTCGCTGTACTGCCACAGCTTCAGCTCGTCGCCCTCGGTGAAGGCGATCCACTTGTTGTCGGGACTCCAGGCGATTCGGCCGCCATCCGGCCCGTCAAACGTCGTCAGCTGCTTCGGCGTCGAGTTCGGCTTTGCTTCCACGACAAAAACATCGGTGTTGATGGAGCGATCCGGGTCGGGATCGTGATTGCTGACGTAAGCGATGTGCGTTCCGTCCGGCGACCACGCCGCGTTGCTCTCGTCGAACTTTGTGTCGGTGGTCAGCTTGTCGAGCTTGTGCGTCGCAACGTCCCACAGCCAGAGCTCGGTGTGCTCGTTGCTCTTAAGGTAGCCTTCCACGTCTTCTTTGAAGTGGTAGCGGTCCAGAACGATGGGCTTCGGCTTTTCCTTCTCGGCGCCCTTCGCCTTGTCCGCCGCCGCTTCCGCTTCGTCTTCCGGCGTGATGGAGAGCAGCAGCTTCTTCGCGTCCGGCGCCCACGCATAGGCGGAAAGATGGCCTTTCACATCGGTGAACTGGTGCGCCTCACCGCCGCGCCGATCGAGCACCCACACCTGCGATCCCTTTGCTTTGCCCGGCCGGCCCGCCGTGAACGACAAATACTTGCCATCGGGGCTCCAGCGCGGCGCGCCCGAGGACCCCAGATCGTCGGAATCCTCATCGACGTCGCCGGCCCACGTCAGGCGGAGGTCTTCCTTGCCGTCCCACGACACCATCCAGAGGTCGGTGATCCTCTTGTCGGCGGTGGTCTCGACGGTCGAGACGGTGTACGCGACCCACTGTCCATCCGGCGAAACGACGGGGCCGCCGACATCGTGAAAGCGGAACAGGTCGTCGAGCGTGATGGTGTGCGGACCGGCGGGCGTTGCCGGAGCCGGAGCAGCGGCGGGCGTTGCGGCCGGCGCCGGCGTCTGACCAGGCGCAGCAGGGCATAGAAGCACCACGGCGAGCAGACCCGAGGCGGAGAGTGCGAGTGGAACGCGCAAGGAAAGCATTGCGGAAGTATATAGAACCGCGTCCCGATCGTTGAAAATGGATGCGCCCCTGTTGCGCGCGCCACTCGCAGCCCGTCCCCCTGGTGCTATGCCGTTTTCGCGTGCTGCTCCTTCAGGTTCTGCAGCAGCGCGTCGATCTGCTCATCGCGCTCAAGTTTGGCGAAGCGGTCATCGATGGAGTCGCCATCCATCAGCTCGCGCGAGGCGGCGTTGTGAGCCTCGGCGCCGGCGATCTTCGACTTCATCCGCGCGATGCTGGAGTCGCCTTCCTTCTTCGCGATGACCTCGCGCGCGTGCTGAGCGCGGCCGACGACGCGAGCGCGGCGATGCTCCGCAATCATCAACTCGCAGCGGCTGCGCGTTTCCGCGAGCTTCTGATCCAGACTGCGCAGAGCATTCTTCAAAGTCTCCACCTCGGTTCTCTGGTCTTCGAGCTGCTGCGCGAATCCAGCGGACATGGTTTTCGCGCTCAGCGACCGCTCCAGTGCTGCCCGCGCCAGTCCATCGTCGGATTTGCGCACCGCCAGCTCCGCCTTGCGCTTCCACTCCGCCTCGGCGTCTTCGTGCTCCCGGCGTTTCTTTTCGAGCAGATGCTCGTCGGCGAGCGCAATGGCGACCTGCGTCTTGACCTGCATCAGCTGGTTCTCCATATCGAGGACGAGCTGCTTGAGAAGTTTCTCGGGATCTTCGGCCTTGTCGATCAGATCGTTCAGATTGGCTCGAAGCAATGTGCCTACNNCCGCCCGAATGAACTACTTCTTGCCATCGACCACAGGGCCGGCCGCCCCAGCGCCGTTTCCAGCCCCGTTGCCATTGCCGTCGCCGCGAGGGCGGATGCCCTTGATGTTCGACATCAGCTCGCGAATATCCATCCCGGAAAGCGCTTCGAAGAGAGCCGGGATCTGCGCGGCCATCTTGGCCATGTCCCCCGTGATCTTGTTCGCGCCGGCTGCATCGCCGCCGGTCGAGACAATCGTGATGCGGTCCACCTTCGAGAGCGGCTCCGACATCGCACGCACCACCTCCGGCATGTTCGAGATGAGGCGATCGACCACCGCGGCCTGGTTCCAGTCCTGATAGGCCTCGGCTTTCACGTTCATCGCTTTGGCTTCGGCTTCGCCCTTCTGGAAAATGATGGAGGCTTCGGCTTCACCCTGTGTCCTGATGGCCGACGCGCGGCCTTCGGCTTCCATGGTGAGGCGAGTCTTTTCCGCGGCGGCCAGAACCTCAACCCGCTGCCGATTGACTTCGGCTTCTTTCAGGATGGTCGCGATCAGTTCCTTCTCGTGACGAATAATCTCGGCCTCCTGCACCTTGATCTGCTGCTCTTTCTCGACCTGCTGCACCTTCACCTGCTCAGCGATGACCTGCTGCTGGGTGATGTTGGTCTGCAGCTCGTATGCCTTGTCGGCCGACGCCTGCTGCTTGCGGCTCTGCTCGGCATACTGGGCTTTCGAAATGTCGAGGTCGCGCTGTGCCTGTGCCTGCTTGGCGAGCGACTGCGTTTCCGCGAGCACACGCTCCTGATCGGCTGCCGCTTTGGCGACGGCGGCTTCCCGGGTTGCATTCGCGCGGCGGATGGCGGTGTCGCGCTCGGCTTCCGCGGTGGCGATTTCCGCGTCGCGCTTGATGCGCACGATGTCCGGGCGGCCCATGTTGGTGATGTACTCGTTCTTGTCGCGCACCTCNNCTGGCCGATGATGCCGCGCAGATGGCCTTCCATCACGAGGCGGATCAGGCCTTCGCGCTGGGGAGGGGTTTTGGTGAGGAACTGCTCGGCGGCGGTGAGGATCGACTCCTGATCGCTGCGGACCTTGATCTGCGCCACGGCTTCCACCGTGACCGCGACACCCTGCTTGGTGTAGAGGTCCTGCTGCGGCGCCACGTCGAACGACATGAGCTCCAGCGACAGCTCCCGGCAGCTTTCGACCATGGGGAAAATAATGGTGCCGTGCCCCTTGATCACGCGGGGGCCGCGGAATCCATAGACGATGAGCGCCTCATTCGGGCCGGCTTTGCGGAACATTCTGGCTAACATCCCGGCCAGAATGATGAACGCCAGCAGGCTGAGTCCAACAATGACAATGACTGTGTTCGTCATAACGCCCGATCCTTTCCATCGGGGCTGGTGATGCGGGTTGAAGTTGCGGCGGAAGAAGCGTCGCCGGAGGCCTCGCTCTGCTCGCCGGAGAGTTCGTCCCAACGGCTCACATACGCAATGCCTTGTTCGTAGCGCATGACCACGACTTCCGTTCCGCGCGCAAGGGCTACGCCTGCGTCACTGCGCGCGGGAGCAAAACGGCGGCTGCCGTTCTGCGAAAACTGAATCTCTCCGGTGCCATCGGCGCGTACCGGCCCGGTCACCACGCCAAGAATCCCTACAATGTCCGTGTCGGCCGCCGTCAGCTCATGCTCGTGCGGCAGAAGCACGCGGACGAGAAACCAGAAGAGGATCGCTCCGCCCGCCAGGCCCGTAATCGTCGCGATAGCGAGCACCACGAACATGCCGAAGTCGTCACTGCGCGCAAGCAGATAGCCGCACCCGCCAAACCAGCAGAGAAACGCGGCCAGCGTGAAGCCGTTCACCGGGCTGACGCTCGATTTTGTAACCGCGCCGCGCACATTTGGAATATGGACATGCCCGTGCGCCGGTCCGTGGCCCAGGTGCAGATGCAGGTGCCCGAAATGCAGGTGCGTGAACGCTCCCAGCGCGGACAAAACCGTCAACGAAAGTCCCAGCGTGAAACAAATCAGATAAAACGTCGTCATTGCCTGGCCCTCTTTCCCGGCCCCTTCTGTTTGGGTGCCCCATTCGAGCCCGCCTTTGGTTCGAGTGGGTTCGCAAACACTTTCCGAGCCCGCTCTTGTATCAGGGCACGACCTTGGTCGTGCCGTACACGCCGCAAATTGACCCGGGCTTTAGCCCCTGCGCCTTTGTCTCCCTCTTCCGCTGCCCTGTTTTGAAGGGGCACGGCTTCAGTCGTGCCGATACGAGTCGAAAGGGAACTGGGCTTCAGCCCCCGAGGGGTGTTCTCCGACGAACCCAGCACCTCGAAGAGCCTCTCCACCAGCCCCGGCGTCTCGATCACCGCATTAAGCAGAAGCAAGCACCGCCGCGAATCCGCGTGCCGCGAAACCGCCAGCAACGCCTGGCGCAGCTCACGATCCCGCCGAAACCGCTCCGCCCCGCTGATCAGCCACAAGTCCAGCTTGTCTTCGAGCGCGCGCGCATCGCTCTGCAGCTCCACGTGGTAGCCCTCCGGGTCATCGACCAGATAGCCGGGATGCACCTTGAAGAACTTCGCCAGCACCTGGCGCGTGGTGTTGGTCATGTGCGGGCGCGCGCCGCTTTCGATCTGGGAAAGGTAGCTCTGGCTGAGGGCGGCGCTGGTTTCCGCACGCAGCGCGCGTACCAGCTCCTGCTGCGTCATCGCCCGCCCGAGGCCGCGAAGATTGCCTTCGACCTCGCGCAGATACCGGAGTTTTTCGCCCAATTTCATGGCTTTATTGCAAATCGCAATCATCATATCGCAATTAGCAATAATGTCAAGTGGAACCGAAATCAGCCCGTTTTGATGACGTCAAAAAGCGCGGACATGCTTGGATTTACAGGCGCTCAGACAACCGCCGGCAGCCGCTACCATACCAAAACCCACAATGAACCCCACCCACCCGCACTGTCATCCTGACGTCGCGCTTCGCGCGGCGGAAGGATCTGCGGTTGCCTTCCTGCATGCATCCGTCGCTCAAAACTCCCGGATAGCCGATGATCCGGGAACTGGAGCTTTGCACCTCATCGGGCGGGTGAACGGCGGATGTAGGAGGCGATCAAGAGCGCCCCAGCGGTGATGGCCGCGAGCGCAAATACAAGTACGAATGCTGCAATCGCGGGAGTAGCGAACGAGCGACCCGGTGTCAGAACTGTCTGCATGGCGTAGTAGAAGACGACGACACCGCATGCAGCAAAGAGGACGCACAAAACGGAATAGATGAACCTCATGCGCCGGGAAATGTGAGGGACCGCTGCACACGCACATGCAATGACAGGCATCGCGGTCTTGGTCAACCCCGCCTCCGTCGTCTTGCTGTTGTAGTAGTAGATGAATCCCAGCACCAACGCATTACCGATCCAGAACACCCACTCACGGCTACTCGCCTTCGATAGATCGTGGAAGCCGGAACTGAACAGCAAGGTCCAGGGAAGCATGACGGCTGCCGTCACGATCAGTTCTCGTGCTGTGGTTGTCGGGAGTCGAGAAGCCATTCCCTCCATCGCATACACCGCCCAGAAAACAAGCAGCAGCCCCGTTGCTGCTGTGATGAGCTGGGAAGTACCACGAACCAGAGCGGCGATCACGGTAGCCATCTTAAGGCAACACAGACGAAGTTGCCGTATTACCGGCAATCCCGAATCTACGCACCCATCCCAGCCTCAACCGCCGCCACCAGCCTCTTCGGCGCCACCTGCAAATAGCTCGCCGTCACCAGATCCCGCACCTCATCCCAATCCACCTTGCTGGGTGCCCCATTCAAGCCTTCTTTTGGCTTGAGTGGGCCTAAGCGCAACCCCACCCATCCTCGCGGCCCGATGTACGCCGGCAAATAAAACTTCCTGGGATGTGCTTCAATCAGCTTCCTGTTTTCGCCAGGAAAAGCCCGCGCGCACACCGACACAACCCCATCCCCGTGATGATCGTTCAGAAAATACGCAAACACCTTCTTCCGCACCGTGAACGACGCGTGCGAGCCCCCGTCCGCCCGCACCGCCTCCGGCAGCACCATGCAAATCGCCGCCACCCGCCCGAGTCTCGGGTCAGCATGCTTTTTCCCTTGCGTCTCCGGCCTCCGCGTGTTTTGCTTTCCCAGCTCCCAGCTCCCAGCTGTTTTTGTCAAGTTTCCACCACTTACCCAAAGTAACTTTCCGTGATAACAAGCCACTTACACCAAATCATTTTTGGCCGGTTTATTCTCTCCATATGATATTCTATACTTATAGGGTTGAAAAAGAAAAAAGGCCGCCGCATGGCGGCCTTTCTCTTTGCCCTTCGCATCTATGCCCCACTTACCCCCAACACGCGACCGGATACAGGATACAGGCTACAGGCTACCGGCTACCGGCTCCAGGCTCTCTCCTCCCGGCTAAGTACTTTCGAACCAAATGCGTTGACGACTTGTACTTTGAATGCAAATAGATACACGCCGCCCAACCGTGAATCACCACGCAGGAATAACAAAACAAAATACATGCCCGCAAACAATTGCAGAATCAAATGCATAGCAACGACCCAAAAATCGCCGCCCCAATGGAATCAAATGCGTACGCAGCGNNGGTGATTTTGGCTTACGCCAAAATCACCTTCAGGGCCGCTGCAAAATCCACCGCCGGCTTGTACGTCGCCGGCAGAGTCACCCGCAGTCCGTCCGCCGCCTGCCGCCACCGGACCTTTTCGCCGGTCCCCAGCAGTTCTACCCGTTCGATCTTCCCGGGCTGCGTTGTGCTCGCACTTCCCAGCGACTGGACGACGAATTCCGCGGCGGGCCAGCCGAGTGCCGTGGCGTACAGCACCTTTCCGGCCTTGTTCTGCGTGAAACGAATGTCCTTCTCGCTTAGCGCCCGGATACTGTCGCCCTTGAAGCGGCCGGTATCGATGGTGTCCGGTCCTTCGCCATAGACCTTCCACGGACGCGTCTCGTAGATGGCCTCGCCGTTGGACTGCATCCAGTCGGTGATGCGATCGAGCACCGCGATCTCCTTGCTGTCGATGGTGCCGTCCGGCTTGCCCGGTACGTTCAGAATGAAGGTCCCGTTCTTGCTGACCGTATCGATCAGCCAATGGATCACGTCGCGCGGCTGCAGGTAGCCGCCGTACTCGCCGGGTTTGTCGAAGAGCGCGCGATCGTAGTGCCAGTCGCCGAGGCAGGTCTCCGACTGCCACGCGTACGGCATGATCTTGTTGGTGAGGCCGCGCTCGTAATCGACCACCGCCGACTTCGCCCACTTATCCGGAACCTCCTTGATGGTGATCACGCCCTCCATCCTGCCGCCGTGGGTCTGCAGATTGTGGTTGTAGTAGTACGCGCCGGCGTTCATGCCGCCCCATCCCAGGGGAAACAGCGGATTGTCGAAATAGAGCAGGTCGGGATCATGCTGCTCGACCAGATCGCGGGTGCGGTCGTAGAAGTTCTTCACAAACGACGGATCGGGCAACGCGTTGTGCGGATGCTTCGCGCCATACAGCCGCTGCGGATCGTAGCCTTCCCACCACTGGCCTTTGCCATCGGCCATGGTCATGCGGCCGTCGTAGGGAACGCCCGCGTACGGCCCGGTCTTGTCGGCGCCGTGCGCGGTCTGGTACCACCACCAATTGCGCGCCTGATGCACGGTCACGCCCAGCCGCAGTCCCTGATCCCGAGCCGCCTTCGCCCACGTGCCCACCACATCGCGATGGGGGCCGAGGTTCACCGCATTCCACGGCTGATGCTTCGAATTCCACGCATCGAAGCTGTCGTGATGATTGGCCAGGCTGATGAAAAACCGCGCTCCAGCTTTTTTGTAGCGCGCGATCAGCTCATCCGGCTGCCAGTTCAGCAGCGTCCACTGCGCGCAGAGGTCCTTGAAGCCGAAGCGCGACGGGGGGCCATAGTGGTCGAGCTGGTATTTGTATTGCCGATGGCCCTCGATGTACATCTGGCGGCCGTACCAGTCGCCGGCTTCGGGCACGCATTGCGGACTCCAGTGGGCCCAGATGCCGAACTTCGCGTCCCGATACCACTCGGGAGCCTCGTACTGCAGCAGGGAATCCCACGTGGGTTTGTAGGGTCCCTCGCCCGCGAGATTTGGGATGGGCGATTCCATCGGCACGCCGTCCCAAGACCCGCCAGGAATCGGCAGCGCGGGTGGTTCGCCCCAGTCGGTCGGCGTCCAGTCATTGTCATTCAGCTTTTCGCTGACGATCTTGCCGCCTTCGAGCGCGTAGAAGACCCGCTCGCTCTCCGGCGTCGCGCAGAACTGTGCGTAGTCCTGGGTGTAGGCGCCGAACCCGGCAGCATCACCCGAGACCTGCGCCGGAGCCATCGTTTCTGGCGGCGCCGGCTGGGCGGTCTGCGCCGAAACTGGTTCGGAACCCGGAACGGCTGTTGCTGCGGCCGCAGCCGCCACCAGTTTGCAAAATTCTCGCCGCCGCATAGAACGCCTCCTCGAAAAGCAAACCGCAGTATATGCCGAGGCGCGGCAGCGATGCGGGACGGAAGAAAGGAGTTGGGAAGTCAGCAGCTATTCGTTGTAGTGGAGCAGGCTGAAGACGTCGAAATCCTGGAAGCGATCACGGCCTTTGAGGAAGTCGAGCTCAATCGCGAATCCGAGCCCGGCAATCTCGCCGCCGAGCTGCTGCACCAGCTTGATGGTCGCCTCCATCGTTCCGCCGGTGGCGAGCAGGTCATCGACCAGCACCACGCGCTGGCCGGGCTCGATGGCGTCGGCGTGAATCTCCAGCGTGTCGGAGCCATATTCGAGGTCGTAGGTGACGCGCACGGTAGGGCCCGGCAGCTTGCGCGGCTTGCGCACCGGCACGAATCCCGCATTTAGCCGATACGCGAGCGCCGGTCCAAAGATGAATCCCCGTGCCTCGATGCCCAGAACCAGGTCGATGTTCTTGTCGATGTAATACTGCGCCAGCGCATCGATGAGCGTGGCAAAGCCCTTCGGATCTTTCAGCAGTGTCGTGATGTCGTAAAAGAGGATGCCCGGCTTGGGAAAATCCGGAACCGTGCGGACAAGCGCCTTGAGCGGCTCGCAGTCAGTGGCACATGGGGTCATAGCTCTCTACCAGGCTCCGTCAATGCGAAACGGACCGAGGTCCTCACTTTCTTTCGCGTCCAGCTCGTGCTCGATCACCGCATCCACGCGGCTGCCCCGCGATCCTTTGCGCAGGGCCTGAGCGAGTTCAGCGAGCGATTCAGCCTCTCCCGTGGCCACCACTTCCACGTGGCCGTCTTCGGTGTTGCGCACCCACCCGCTCAACTGCAGACCGGCGGCCTCGCGATGCACGAACCAGCGGAAACCGACGCCCTGCACGCGCCCTTTGACAAGGTAGTGGCGAACCATAGGAAAGCAGGGCCAGTGTTTCAGATGTGACAGCGCGGACGCAAGATAACGAACGCCCGCAAGCCGACGTGTCGCGAGTCCGCCAGGCATCGCAACTTGGTGTGATCATCCGGGTTCGCTCCACTGTTCGGCGTAGTGTGCGTCGCCCCGGGTGGTTGCGGCGCACCTATAATCGAGAGTGTCTTCGGCGGAGTGACGAACGGTTCCCGCGCGTTGGGAGGCAGGGCCGATGATCTCGGCCGATTCGGCCGTTTATGCAGCGCGCTGTCCGATCCCCGATGTGGTCCCTCCGTCCGAGCGCGGCGCGTGCGTGCGTCCTTTCTCTCGCGATTTTGTCTCTTGCGGCCCTGGCTTCATCGGCGCTCGCCGCCTCCCAATATGCGGCCTCTCGACCGGCAGCTTTCGCGCACGCTGAGCGGCTCCGTGAAGCGCTGGAGGGTCGTCCCGAACAGCAGCGGACTCGCCTGCAATACGAGCGCGTCCTCGACGCCTACCGTGCTATTTACCATGGCGATCCCGCCGTCCTCAGGGCCGACGCGTCCGTCGCCGCCGTTGCCGATCTGCTCGCCGAAGAGGGCCGCGTCTTTCAGGATGACAAGGCTCTCCACGACGCCATCGGCCAGGATGAGTTTCTGCGCCACCAGTACCCGGGCAGCCGCTACCGCTTTAGCGCTCTGCTGACCGAAGGCGAGATCTACCAGCGCGATTTGGGCGACCTGCAGCAGGCGAAGACGGTCTATCAGAACTTTCTGCGACTTTATCCGCAGAATCCGCTCGGCGCAGAGGCCCGCAGCGAGCTGAACAACATTCGCCGCGACCAGATTGCCGCAACGCGCGCGCAGCCCGCGCGAGGCTCGTCTCGTCCCGGCACGCATCGCAACCCGACCGTGACTGCTGCGTCGCAGGCGCCACAGCAGCTCCCGTCGCGAGCTGCTTCGTCGTCCCCCTCGTTTAGACCCAACAATTCGGGCAAGCCCACATCCAACCCTGGAATCGAAGAGGGCAATCTTCCCCCGCCACAGCCTTCCTCCGAGCTTCTGGGGAATTCCCCCGAGCCGACGGCCGGCGCAACCTCTGCATCCACGGAGGACGCACGGCTGATGAATGCGCCTCCGCCTCCGCGCCGCGGCAGGCTGCCGCTCATCACCGGCATTCGCCACTGGTCCACGCCCGACTACACGCGCGTGGCCATTGACCTCCAGCAGGAGGTTCGCTATCAGGCGGCGCGAGTCTCCGATCCCGACCGCATCTTCTTTGACCTTTACGGGGCGCGGCTCTCGCCGGAGCTTTCCGGGCGCGCCGTGGAAGTCACCGACGACGGCTTCCTGACCCGCATCCGCGCCGCGCAGTCCTCGGCCAACACCACGCGCGTCGTTCTCGATGTGAACAGCCTCAGCGACTACTCCGCCTTTTTCCTGCAGAACCCGCCACGGCTGATCATCGACGTGCATGGCACCCGGGGAGCCATTCCGCCGCGCCAAATCGCGAGCGCCGCCCAGCCCGGTTCCACCGCGCAGCGGCCTTCGCGCATTTCGTCTCCGGCTCGTCCCGCCCCTGTGGGAAGTCCGCAGCCGGGCCTTTCTTCTGAGGCGGACAATGGCTCCGCCCTGTCGGATGTGGCGGGCCTCAGCAGCCAGCCCGATCAGGTGCGTGCCACGCGCCATCCGACGACTGCGCCGGTGGTCTCTTCTGTTGCTGGAACCGGCCCAGCTTCGCGATCAATGAACTCGCAGTCGCCCTCGCCCCGGATCTCCAGGCCAGTCGCTTCTTCGCGCGCTATGGACGACGTCCCTCCCGCTGAAGCCGGCGCCACCGGTATTCCCGCGCCCGAAAGCGTTCCGTCGGCGCGGCACGTGCCCAATTCCATGGTTCGCGCGCTCGGGCTCAAGATCAATCGCATCGTCATCGACGCGGGCCATGGGGGACACGACTCCGGCACCCTCGGCCCTGGCGGCCTGCAGGAAAAAGACGTGGTCCTCGATGTGGCTCTGCGCCTTGGGCGTCTGCTCAGGCAGCGTCTCGGCGCCGATGTTATCTACACGCGCAGCGACGACACCTTCATTCCGCTCGAAACGCGCACTGCCATCGCCAACCAGGCCCAGGCGGATCTCTTCATCTCGATCCACGCCAACTCGAGCCCCGACAGCGACGCTCGGGGCGTCGAGGTTTACTACCTCAACTTCACCTCTTCCGCCGATGCGCTCGAAGTGGCAGCGCGGGAGAACGCCGTCTCCGACGAATCCATCCACCAGCTGTCGGATCTGGTGAAGAAAATCGCGCTGCAGGACAAGATCAGCGAGTCGCGCGCATTCGCCGCCGACGTGGACCAGAGCTTGTATGAGGGACTCGACCAGGGCAATCCCGGGCTCAAGGATCGCGGCGTCAAGAAGGCTCCCTTTGTGGTGCTGATCGGCGCGAACATGCCGTCGATTCTTGCGGAAATTTCATTCCTCACGAATCCTGACGACGCCGAAGAACTGCGCGAGCCGCAGTACCGCCAGCGCATCGCCGAATCGCTGTACCTCGGTGTCTCTCGCTACGTCTCCAGCCTGAACGGCATGCGCCTGGCGCAGGCGGGTTCGCGGCCAACCAGCACGGAATAATCGGAAACCTTCCTTCCCATCCCTGTGTCAGTCTAACTATCATCGATAGCAGAGCCATGCCCCGTATCCTCGCCCTCGCCGTTTTTGTTGCTTCCGCCTTGGCCTTTGCCGCGCCGGCACCGTCACCGCCTCTGCTGCCGCAGTCGTTCGCTGGCTGGACGCTCATTCCGCGGAAGGACGCGCCCCCCGCTCCGAGCCAGGCAGACACCGCCGTCCTGCAGGAGTACGGCCTCGCCGAACACGAATCCGCGATCTACGGCAACGGAAACAGCAGCGTGTTCGTTCGCGGCTGGCAGTTCAAAGACGCTACTGGGGCTTTTGGCGCTTTTACCTTCTACCGCCAGCCCGGTATGCGGGTGGAGAATATCGGGCGCGAGGGCGCTTCCTCGAGCGGTCACTACGTCTTCTGGGCCGGGACCACCGTCGTCGACGCCATCTTCACTCGCGCGTCCGCGGATGAGGAGACGGCTCTCGCCGCTCTCGCGAGCCAGATTCCGCAGGTTGGCGGTGCAGCGGGCATCCCGCCGAGTCTGCCCCGTTATCTGCCGCCGGCGCAGCTGGACGCCACCAGCGTGCGCTACGCGATCGGTCCCGCCGTGTGGGCGCGCCTGGGATCGCAACTCCCGGGGAGCGCCATCGACTTCAGCCAGGACACGGAGGTGGTGACCGCGCAGTATGGACCCGCAGGCGCGCAGAACACGCTCACCCTGCTTCTCTATCCCACGCCGCAGATCGCGGGCGCCCATCTCAAGGCTCTTGATACGCTGGCAAAATCCAACGGATTCGCAACGAAGCGCGCAGGCCCGCTGGTGGCCATCGTCAGCGGCAATTCGCGAAGCGCACAGCAGCTTCTCGGCGCAGTCCGCTTCAGCGATTACGTCACCATCAATCATCCTGAGGGCTACGTCCCCGAAGGCGCGAAGCTCTACCGGCTGCTGGTGGGCATCACGATGCTGGTGGTCGTTCTCGTTAGCGCTGCGCTGCTGCTCGGATTGTTCCTCGGAGGCGGGCGCGCACTGATCCGCATCCTGCGCGGCAAGCCTGTCTCGACAGTCACAGAAGAGGAGTTCATTTCTCTTCACCTGGGCGGGTGAGCGAGAAAGTGTAGCCTTTTAGGACACGGCAGAGAACGATTGCCGACGGCTCGTTGCATCTATTCGTCAGAATTCAAAATGGTTAACTGGATGTTCGGGCGACATTTTGGCGAATATGCAAAGAAACCGCGCCTCGGGTGCATCCTTCACGGGTTCATTTTGTAAATCATTGTAGTTCAGCAACTTGCAATCACTCTGGATTTTGCCTTGACACCCCCTTTGGCCGCCCATACTATTGCGCCAGGAAAAGTTCTGATGGCTTGCCTCCGTTGGAACTATTCTCCCTGAAGGAAAGGCTGCCCTGTTGCCGGGCGGCCTTTTCTCGTTATGGGGTTCCAGCTCGCCGTGGTGGAAAACTGGGACACGCCACGTTGCGCGTGTGCTGATTACTATCGCCGCGCTTGATGTGTGCACTCGCCTTTACCCTGCCCGCGGCGGACGATAAAATCGACAGGGCGCAAGCCGACGTAGCTCAGTTGGTAGAGCAGCCGATTCGTAATCGGCAGGTCACCGGTTCAAGTCCGGTCGTCGGCTCCAGATCTTTCAGACGCTGAACACCGGCTTCCCCTCTATTCCAATTTGCGGTTCATTATCCGGGCTGTCCAGGCGACGCTCTGCTCCTGCCCTTTCCTGGAGCAGGCAGGTGATCGGATCGGACGTTGGCAGACCCAGCAGGAATCCCTGCGCTTCGTTTGCGCCCAGTAATTCGACCAGTTCCAGCTGCTCCTTCGTTTCGATTCCTTCCACGATCACCTTCATGCCGAGGTTATGCGCCATGGTCAGAATGGACTGCACGAAGGCGCGTGTTGCCGGGCGAAAGATCAGATCGTTGACGAAGGAGCGATCGATCTTGATGGCATCGAACGCGAGCCTGGGAAGGTAGCTCAGGCACGAATATCCGGTGCCAAAGTCGTCCATCGCCAGGCTGACGCCCATCCTGTTCAGCTCCTGCATGATCTTCGCGGCGCGGTCGATCCCCGTCAGGGTTGAGGATTCAGTGAGCTCGATCTGCAGAAGGCTCGGCTTGAGCCCGGTTCGCCGCAGAATATCCTTCACCTCCGCCACGAACGTGTTCTGGGCGAATTGAACGCTCGATACGTTGACGGCGACCTGAACCTGCCGGCCGCAAACCCGCCCCCAGGTGACAGCATCCGCGCACGCCTGTTCCATCAGCGACGCTCCCAGCGGAATGATGAGCCCGCTCTCTTCGGCCACCGGGATGAAGTTCAGCGGCGGAACCGGGCCCATCTGCGCGTGGTTCCAGCGTGCCAGCGCCTCGAAGCGCACAATGGCGTGGGTTGCCAGGTTGAATTCCGGCTGGTATTCGAGGGAAATCTCGTGTTCCGCAACCGCGCGCCGCAGCTCTCCTTCCAGCGTCATCCGCTCCCGGGCCGCATTCCCCAGGTCGTCGCTGAACTCGACGATGCGGTTCTTGCCGCTCCGCTTGGCGGCGTACATGGCAAAGTCGGCTTGTTGCAGAAGCTCGTCTCCATCCCTGCCATGCTCGGGAAACAGGCTGATCCCGATACTGGCCCCGATCCGGATCCCCTGGCCATCGATCTGAAACGGAGAGGTCAGCGCCTCGAGAAGGCTGGCCGCGACTTTCTCAGCGTCCGCTTTCGAGTGAATTCCGGTCAGGATCAGGGTGAACTCATCGCCGCCGATTCGCGCCAGGGTGTCCGATACCCGGGCTCTGGTCTGCAGACGCCCGGCCACCTGCTTCAGAAGCAAATCGCCGATGCGATGTCCCAGGCTGTCATTCACAGGCTTGAACCCGTCCAGATCGATATACAGCAGCGCCAGCATCCGTCTATCGCGCTCCGCTGCTTTCAGGCTCTGCGACAAACGGTCCGACAGCAGCCTTCGATTCGGCAAGCCGGTCAGTTCGTCCACCAGCGCCATATGTTGCAACTTCGCTTCGGCCTCCCGTTTTTCACGATCCCGCTGCTGGAGCTCCGATAACATACGGTTGAATCCCACCACCACCTGCGCTATATCCTCGCTGCCCCGCACCGACACCTGGGCGTCGAACCGCTCCTCGCTGGTCACATGCTGCATTGCTGTCGACAAATCGCGGAGGGCCTGCGCCGTCTCCTCCGCCCGTCGCAGCGCGGCCATCTGCCGACCCACGCGCCTCCGCAGAACCCCGACCCAGATGAGAATCGCCAGAATCACAACCGCGAACAGCGCCAGGAGAATCAGGGTCGTCTCCACGGTCCAGAAAGGTGCGGCGTGAACAATCGAAATATCCGCCGGCGAACGCAGCAGGATTTTGAACGTGATGGGATTGTCGTCGAGCAGTTGGTACAGATTGTTCGGATCGACCTGTGTGGAGCACACCCCTGTTAACCGCAACACACTGCCGTCGCGCAGGGACTTGAGATCCCCTCCCAGGTCGGAAGTGTCGAGCTGCGCCGTAAAGCTCTGCGCTCCGGTTTGCAGGATCAGCGTCGATCCCGACGGCACGCTGACCGCCGCGAGCAGCCTGCCCTCCACCGTCACCAGCATCGAATCGTCGCGACCCTCAAGGACCCGTTCCACGCTGGGGACTTCCGGAACCACGCTGCTCTCGCGGTCCAGCGGGCGAAAGACCGCATCGGTCATGACCGGCGAATATCGGCCCACCAGGGTAGGGTACCCGACCACTTCGATGGTCTCGTTGAGATGCAGGGCCCGGGTGTCGCCCCGCACCTCCACGCCCCCGCTCTTATCCTGCAGGTAGAGGAAATTCGAACTGAGCATGGTGATGGCGCCAGCCACCTTCACCCGGTGCCCCGCTCTCGCGTGCGGAGAGAAGCGCAGCAGGGCTCCCACCGGAGTGGTCTCCATGCGGAACGGATCGGGAACCGCCGGCTCCAGCACCTCGATGTCCGATGGAGTGGCCACCTGTAGCTGTTCGCCCAGAATCTGGCGGCGGGAGTTGTAGATGGTCTCAAAGACTCCGCGAATCCGCACCCCGGCATCGTCCAGATTCTCCGCATGCAGTCGATCCGCAAACGTTGGAGCGGTGCTCACGTGCAACCGGCCAGCCGCCGTCTCAAGATCGAAGGTCACAATACGGTGATGGGGGTTGTCTCCGAATTTGATCGGATGGACCACGCCTTCGACGCTTACGTAGCGCGAATCCAGCACGCCGGAGGCTGCGGCTGCGGCGGTGACCGGATACGGAACCGGCAGCGGTGCAGCCCCTTCCGTCCAGATGTGGGGAGCGAGGATCACCGGGGCGAAAGCGCCGGCGCCAGAAATCCCGGCCACAGTGACCCGTGTTCCCGCTTCCAGATTCGGCGCTCCCGAATACTTGAGGTAAATACCCTGGGTTGCATCCTGCAGGTAGAGCTGCTGCCAGATCGGATCCACAAACGTGACGACGCCGCGCACCCGCACCGGCAGCCCAGTGGCTGCCTGGGCTGGCGTCAGCTCGCGAACCGACCTGATCGTCCGCAGCACGGGCTGCGCCGGTCCACCGCGTTCCGCCGCGTCAACCTCGCCGTCCGGAATCGTTTTGACAGCGGCATACGTGAGGTCGATGCGCAAACCATCCCGGCTGGGGAACCCCGTCGCCTCGACGGCCGCACCCGGCTTCAGAGCATACGGTTGAGAAACCTGGCACTCGATTGCGCCCCACCGGTCAGAGATCGATAGCGAATCCGGGAAGGCAGCGGCCACCCGTCCCCGAATGCGAACCCGATGCCACAGGCCTTTGGGCTGATCTACGTAGAGCGTGCGAATCGTGTCCAGCGGGCTGGTGGCCGGAGCCGCCCTGACAACCTGTACATCGTCGCTCGAGGCCACCCAGAGGATCTGGGAAACGACTCCCCCCTGGGAGTCACGCCCTTCCTCGGGCACGCCGGTGATGCGGATCTCAGCGTCCACCAGATTCGGTTGGTTCCCGCCAGGCCTGGCGACGAGCATCCCCACCTCGAAGCCCGACGCTGCGATTCTCATCGTCCCGCGCCCCACTCCGTCCAGTTCCGCGCTGCGCACAATCGCGGTCACCTGTACGCGCAACCCATTCCTTTCCGGTGTGGGGAAATTGTCCACGGATATGGCGAAAGGAGGAGGCAGCTTCACCCGAACACGCGCAGCGCCGATGCTGAAGTCCTCCAGTCCAACACTGTTCGGTCCCCGTAAGGGATCGTACCGGGCGGTCTTGGTTGCCTCCACTGAGACCGTTTCGCCAACATGGACGCCGGCCCGCTCGGGATTCACCCCGATCGCCACTGCTCCTGTCTCATCCTGAATCCAGAATCGGTTCTGTGGGTCGTCGGCGTAGGTCACGACGCCCAGAAGGTGAACCCGGGCGCCCACTGAAACCTCGCGAAGCTCCTGGATGCTGTTGTGCCGAGAGACAGACCAGTGCCACAACGCGCCGCCCATGACCGCCGCGACCAGCATCAGGCCCGTAATCGCCGCGATCCGGATCCCCACAGTGAGGCTTCGCATCATTGAGGGTCTTATCGGCAGGTTTGCCCATGCCACTACGCCTGGTCTGATTCCGCGCGAACGTTAACTCTCTGGTATCCAGGGAACGCTCTTTTGTTAACCCCATGACGATCGCAAAGAGGTCGCTTTTCCGGCGACTGGAACTTTGCCCGCGTCCCTCTCGCCTCTCGCCTTGTAGACTCGATAGGCGCCGATAGTCCGGCCCTGTATCATTGGCTGTTTTGTGTTGCGAGGTTCCCGCCGTGCAATCTTTCCGAATCGCCATTCTGCTCCTTTGCCTGGCGCCGTTCTCTGCTGCTGCCCGCGCCGATGTTCGCCTGCCGCACCTCCTTAGCGACCACGCCGTCCTCCAGCGCGATCGCCCGATTCACATCTGGGGATGGGCGACCCCGGGCGCTCACCTCACCGCCCACTTCCACGCGCAGACAGTGCCGACTCAGGCCGACCGCCTGGGTGCGTGGAGCCTCTGGCTCGCGCCCGAATCCGCGGGCGGTCCGTACACCTTGACCATCAGCGGCGATGGCGGCGACGTGACGCTCTCCGACCTGCTCGTTGGGGACGTGTGGTTCGCCTCCGGGCAATCGAATATGGAGATGCCCATGCGAGGATTTCCGGGCAACGCGGTTCTGAAAGACGCGGACAAGGAAATTGCCGCCGCGACGAATCCGAAGCTGCGCCTGCTGGTCGTCGACAAGAAAAGCTCCGATTATCCGCTGAGCGATGTTCCCAACAGCTGGACGATCTGCACTCCTGAGACCGCTGCCGGCTTCTCCGCTGTCGCTTACTTCTTCGGCCGCGAAATCGCCACGAAGGAGAACATCCCCGTCGGTCTGATCGATTCCACCTGGGGTGGCACGCCCGCCGACTCCTGGGTTTCGCTGGACACTCTGGGCGCGCACCCGGACCTGCTGCCCGCTTTTGCCAGCCGCGCCCACTTCGCCGATGAGCAGACCAACCTCCAGGCGCAAATCGCGGCTGAAAAACAGGAAGACGACGCGGCCCGAGCCGCCGGAAAGCCGGTCGCCCGCCATCCCTGGCACCCTGACGAGACTTCCTGGCTGCCTGCCGCCCTCTACAACGGCATGATCGCGCCCTTCACGCCCCTGTCCATCCGCGGCTTCATTTGGTACCAGGGGGAAACCAACTCCGGCCACGACCGCGCGCCCTACTACACCACGCTGTTTACCGCGCTCATCCGCGACTGGCGCATGCAATTCGCGCAGGGCAGCCTGCCGTTTCTCTTCGTTCAGATTTCCAGCTTCAACTCACCCGGCGAAGACTGGGGCAAGGTGCGAGATGCGCAACGGCGAACCTTGCAGCTAACCAACACCGCCATGGCCGTGACGCTCGACGTGGGAACGCCCGACAACGTTCACCCTCCCGATAAGCAGACCGTCGGCCATCGCCTGGCGCTCGCTGCCCGCCACGTCGTCTATCGCGAAGATGTTGCTTATGGCTCGCCGCTGTTCCGCGAGGCTACCGCGGAACTGGCGCCCGACGGCAGCACAACCATGCGTGTCTGGTTCGATCACGCCGAGGGACTCACCGCGCACCGTCAGCCGATCGATGCTTTTGAAATTGCGGGCGAGGACCATCACTTCGTTCCCGCTCAGGCCCGCATCGATGGCGAGACGGTCGTGGTGTCCGCCGCCGCGGTCCCGCACCCTGTTTATCTGCGCTACGGCTGGATGAGCGTTGTGACCAACAATCTCTTCAACGCCGCTGGGCTGCCAGCCTCGACCTTTACTTCGGAACCCTGGCCGGCCGACTAAACGGTCCCTGCGCGGGGCGGGGAATTCAGCAGATGCGCGGCAGCTGTTCGCCGAACAGCACGTCGACGACCCGCGTTCCGCCGACGGAAGTCTTCATCAACACCATGCCCGCAGGCTGCTGGACTACTTCGCCGATGATGTGACTCTCCGCGCCCAGCGGATGCCTTTTCATCGCAGCGAGCACGCGGTCCGCAATCTCCGGCGCGACGATTGCGACCAGCTTGCCCTCGTTCGCGACGTAAAGCGGGTCGAGCCCCAGCATCTCGCAGGCGCCGCGCACTGAGTCTCGCACCGGAATCTCGTTCTCCCGCAGCACCATGCCCACGCGCGATCGGCCGGCAATCTCATTCAGCACCGTCGCCACGCCGCCGCGCGTCGGATCGCGCATCACCCGGAAATCCTCCACGGCGCCGGCGGCCGCATCCAGCATCGCCCCGACCAACCCATGCAATGCCGCGCAATCGCTTTCCAGCGTGCTCTCAAACTCCAGATTCTCTCGCTGCGACAGAATCGTGATCCCGTGGTCGCCGATAAATCCGCTCAGCAGAATCTTGTCCCCCGGCCGCGCGAGGTCCGCGGAGAGCTGCGTGCCGCGATCGACCACGCCAATCCCGGTCGTCGTGATGAAAACCTTGTCGCCCTTGCCGCGATTCACGACCTTCGTATCGCCCGTCACCAGCTGCACGCCTGCATTCTGCGCCGCAGTCGCCATCGAATCGACGACGCGCGCCAGTTCTGTCGCCGGCAGGCCTTCTTCGAGGATGAACGCAGCGGCCAGATAGAGCGGCTTCGCTCCACCCATCGCCAGGTCGTTCACCGTCCCATTCACGGCCAGCGTCCCGATGTCGCCGCCCGGGAAAAAGATCGGCGTCACCACGAACGAATCGGTCGTGAAAGCCAGCCGAGCCCCGCCAATTTCCAGCACGGCCTGGTCGTCCATCTTCTCCAGCGTGGAATTCCGAAAGCGGCTGACAAAGATCTTCTCGATCAGCTCCGCCGAGAGTTTGCCCCCGCTCCCGTGCCCCAGCACGATCTGCGGATGCTCGAAGATGGGGAGCGGGCACGAACCGAACGGTCCCAGCGTCGCAACCGCCTCTTCGCGTTCGTCGGTCTTAGTCGCGTCCATTGCCGTTCGCCCCAATCATCGCCGGATCCGCATCCTTCAGGTGCCGGCCGTACGCGTAATACGCTGCGCATGCGCCTTCCGCCGAAACCATCGTCGCGCCCAGCGGATGCTGTGGCGTGCACGCGGTTCCGAACGCAGGGCAGTCGTGCGGCTTCTTGATCCCCTGCAGAATCTGCCCGGCGATGCAAACCGCTGGCTCCATCGTGTCGATCGCCTGCACGTTGAACCGCAGTTCAGCATCGAGATCCCGGAACTCCTCCCGCAGCTGCAACCCGCTCTGTGGAATCATCCCCACCCCGCGCCACTTGCGGTCGCTTACTTCAAACACCTTCGCGATCCGCTCCCGCGCCGGATGATTTCCGCCCGGCGCCAAAACCCGCGAATACTGGTTCTCCACTTCGGCGCGCCCTGACTCCAGCTGCTCAACCACCATCAGCACGCCTTCCAGAATGTCCAGGGGCTCAAATCCTGTAACAACGATGGGCACATGAAACCGCGCTGCCAGCGGCTCATACTCGGTGTACCCAACCACAGCGCACACGTGCCCCGGCCCCAGAAATCCCTGCACCCGATTAAGCGGTGAACTCAGCACCGCCTCGATCGCCGGGGGCACCAGCACATGCGAAACCAGCAGCGAAACATTCTTCACGCCGGTTCGCCGCGCCTGCCACGCCAGCATCGCGTTCGCCGGAGCCGTCGTCTCAAACCCAATGGCGAAGAAAACCACCTGCTTCTCCGGGTTTGCCTGCGCAATCTTCAGGCAATCCAGCGGCGAATACACTACCCGCACATCCGCGCCCTGCGACTTGATGCTGAACAAATCGCCATCCGAGCCGGGGACGCGCAACATGTCGCCGAACGAGCAAAAAATCACTTCAGGCCGCCTCGCAACGGCGTGCGCCTTGTCGATCATCTCCAGCGGCGTCACGCACACCGGGCATCCCGGCCCGTGCACCAACTCCACGCCTTTGGGCAACAGTTGATCGATCCCATTTTTTACGATGGAGTGCGTCTGCCCGCCGCAGACCTCCATGATCACCCACGGCCGCGTCTGCGCGCGCTTGATCCGCTCCACCAGCTTCGCCGCGATGTCGCCATCGCGATACTCATCGAGATACTTCATGAGCCGCTTCGGGAACCCTCTCCGACCTCCGGCGCCTCCAGCTCCCCAAGCTGATCCAGCTCCGCCAGCGCCTCGTAGGTCCGCCGTGCTTCCTCTTCGTCCACGCGGCTGATGGCGAACCCCACATGCACCAGCACGTAATCGCCCAGCTGCGTCTCGGGCACATAGTCGAGACACGCCTCGCGGGTCACTCCCCCAAACCGCACACGGGCCATTTGCAGGCCCTCATTCGAGTAAATCTCGACTACTTTGCCAGGAATTGCCAGACACATGAAAGGTCTCCCCAGGCCGTCGCCGCCCGCTGCTCGCGGGCAGAGGCCACCGGAGACCCCATGATAGCCCTCCAGCCGGACCCCAGGCAGGTGACATCCATCACATCGCGTCGCCCCCGGCATTCCATCCTTTCGCACGCTCCACCGCTTCCCGCCATCGCCCATATCGCCGCGCCATTTGCCCACGGTCGGCACGCGCCTCGAAGACCGCTTCCCCGCGCGTCCCCGCGATCTCATCCACGCTGTTCCAGAACCCGGTCGCCAGCCCTGCCAGATACGCCGCCCCCAGCGCCGTCGATTCCAGCACTGCCGGCCGGTGCACCGGGATGCCCAGCAAATCCGCCTGGAACTGCATCAGCAGATCGTTGGCCGCCGCGCCGCCGTCCACGCGCAGTTCGCGGCACGGGATGCCCGTGTCCGCATCCATGGCTTTCAGCACATCTGCTACCTGAAACGCGATGCTTTCAATAGCCGCCCGCGCGATGTGCCCAATCCCGGTATCGCGCCGAATGCCGATGATCATCCCCGCCGCGTAAGGGTCCCAGTGCGGCGCACCCAGCCCGGTAAACGCCGGCACAAACACCACGTCGCCCGCGTCCTCCACGCCGGCGGCAATGCCCTCGACGTCCGGCGCGAACGAAAAGAACCGCATCTTGTCGCGCAGCCA
>PMAD01000194.1:0-290 GCA_003152415.1 Acidobacterium sp. | reverse complement strand
GTGCATTTCGCATCGCCGGGGCCGACACAAAGTTGCCCGAACAGCGCGGACTGCTGGTCGCCCGCGATGCCCGCAATGGCAACATCGCCCGGGCCCAGCGGCGTCGTCACCCGGCCGACCATCTCGCTCGACCAGACCACCTCCGGCATCATGCTCGCGGGAATGCCGAAAATCCGCAGAAGCTCCTCGTCCCAGCGGTCTTCGACAATGTTGTAGAGCAGCGTTCGCGAGGCATTGGTGCGGTCGGTGACGTGGTGCTTGCCGTTGGTCAGGTTCCAGATCAGCCAGCT
>PMAD01000188.1:15290-27508 GCA_003152415.1 Acidobacterium sp. | reverse complement strand
TTTGTACCAGCTGCTTCAATGTCTGTGTTCCGTAAAAAACTCCGGCTGCGGTGTGGGCGATGACGAAGGCATCGTTCTTGCCCGTTGTGAGCACGTAGCCTTCCGGCCGCATGGCTTCGTCGAGCTGCAACGCCTCGCGCTGCAGAATCTGGCGTGCCAGGACAGTGTCGTCGCGCAGTAGATAAATGCGGACGGCTGGGGTCGATTCGCGAAGGCGAATGCCGCGCACCTTCAGTTCATCCTTCAGATCCTCCGAGACGAAACGGTCTTCAATGTTGCCTGCATGCACAATGACGCGCACGCCGCCGGCCAGCGAAAGATTGTCGCGCGCGGTGAACTCGCGCGGCTGCGGGATGAGCGCCGGACGCGATGAACCGGCAGCCGCATGAGCAACGGGCAGCGCGACGCAAAGGCAAAGCAAGAACGGGATACGAGCGGCCACAGATCTGGTCACCTGCTCATCGTCCTCCGGAAGGCTGAACGTTGTAGAGCTGAAATTCGCGAATGGCCGCGCCATCGGTGGCGGACAGAATGTTGAGGCGAACGCGGCTGGCCGTCACGGTGGGGAAGACATCGATCTTCTCATGTCCGATCGCGTGCGCGGCGGCGATGGATTTCCACGAGCTTCCAGTCCACACGTCGAGGGAATACTTCTCGATGCGCTGGCCGTCGTTGAGCCACTCCATCGTCAACGCACGGTTGAACGTAACGGGCTTGGCGAAGCGGACCTCTAGCACTGCGTGGTGCGAACCCGCGGGCGCGGACCAGAAGGTGTCGGGGTCGCCATCGAGCGCCGCGGCAACATCGGCCGGAGCGGGTGCGTGTTGCAATGCCAGGTTATGAGCGTAGCGCTCGCGCAACGCCTGGCCAAATTCCTCGAGACGGGCGACGTCGCTGTCTGGTTGCAGTCCGCGGCGATCGGGTGCGAGGCCGAGCATCAACTGCGCGCCGTGGCCAACGGTTTCGTCCCATGTGGTAAGGAGCTCATCAAGGCTCTTGAGAGACGCCTCGTCGTTCGGATGCCAAAACCAGTGGCCCGCGCGCAGCGGGGTGTCGGCTTCCACCGGGCGCCAACGCAGGTAGCCGTGGCGATCAATGACGTTCCAGTTCTCGTACGGTACACGGCCCGCCTCGTTGCCTACCCAGCGTGCGTCACCGTATTCGAACAGGGCGGTGTCGGCGAAGACGATGGTGTTGGGCTGGTACGTGCGCAGCGTCTCGATGATCTGCTTGAAATTGTAGACATGGCCGGCGCTGCCGGCGCCGTCGAGCCAAAACTCGACGAGGTCGCCGTAATTCTGCGCCAGCTCGGCGAGCTCGGCGTTGTAATACCGATCGTAAGCAGCAGCGTCGTTGTAGCGCGGGTCGTGGCGATCCCACGGCGACAGATAGATGCCGAATTTCAACCCGTACTTCCGCGCAGCGCGCGCGACGTCACCCACCACGTCGCCCTTGCCGTCCTGCCACGGACTCGCCTTCACGCTGTAGTCCGTTTGCGCGGTGGGCCAGAGGCAGAAACCATCATGATGTTTGGCGACGAGGATCACATACTTCGCGCCTGCCCCGCGAATGGCCTGCATCCACTGGTCCGGATCGAATCGCGTGGGATTGAAGACCGTGGGGCTGGCGGTGCCGTCGCCCCATTCGCGATCCAGAAAAGTATTGGTAGAGAAGTGAATGATGACGCCGAACTCAAGATCCTGCCACTCGACCTGCTGCGGAGTGGGTTTGATGTCGGTGAAGTTTTGCGCACGCGCGGGAAACGCGCTGCAAAGTGAGGCGAGAGCGATCGCAAAAAGTGGGTTGGCAGAACGCATTCTCACTCGATCTCCAGAGCTCTGTGTGCGGGCCGAACTGCCTGGCGTGCCGTCCACAAGGCGCCCGCGGGCGGATCTGCCGGAGCCTCTCTGACCACGATTCCAGGATTGCGCTTGTGCAATTCGGCGATCAGCGCATTGCGCACAGGCGCGGCTCGCTCGAGGATGCTGCCAGCGACGGCAACTTCGGGAACTTCGAAGACCGGCGCGACGCCTACTTCCAGGCTGCGAATGTGCTCAATGACCAGCCCCGCCAGCGTGGCCAGATCGGTTCCTCCCTGCACGGCGACTTCCTGAGCGACAACGTCGCCCCGCTCGGCGGCTGCGATCACCAGCGGCGCCAGGCGCGAAAATTCCGGCGCAGGATCGGCATTGGCGAATTCAATCAGCTCGGCGAGCGAACCGAGTTTCCAAAAATCGCGAGCCAAATCCAGAAGGCGCGTTGAGCGTTGCTGGTCGACGGCGAGAAAACCGCGGCGCAGCGCTTCAAGGCCGAGAAAATGCCCGGAACCCTGATCGGCGAGCGCCGGCCCCCATCCGCCTGCGGTCACGACTCTGCCTGTGGCGGCGCGACCGGCCACATTGGAGCCTGTACCCGCGAGGACGAGTACGCCGCGGCCACCAAAGAACACGGAGTCGAGTGCAATCTCCACGTCGCCCACGATGACCAACTCCCCTCCCACGTGGTGCGCAAAGGCTTCACGCAGCCAGTTCACGACGAGAGGGACGGTGTCACCGGCGGTGCCGATGCAGCAGCGTGTGATCGACGCGGTGGGGATTCCAGTTGTCTGAAGCTCCCGCAGCGCGGTCTGCAGGTTTGCCTCCGCAGTGGCGGCATCGGCCTTCATTCTCTTGATCGTGCCCGTGCGCACGCGTGCCAGCTCGCGGCTGTCGTCGCCCAGAACAAACTCGGTCTTCGTGCCGCCGGCATCCACGCCGAGAAAATACTGCATGCGATCCGTCTCTTCCGTTGGAGTTGATGCTTGCTGCTGCGCGTTGCGCTCGTCTGCGATCCGCGCCTATTGTGGTCGTTTCGGGAGGAACGTCCAGATTGCCGGATCTTCTTCGCCGAGTACCCAGGAGCAAAAGCCCTCAAGCCCATTGCGCTGCGCCAGGTCATAGCGATCGCGGAATGTATGCAGATCGGTATAGAAGACCCATTCGCGCATCTGGTCGCGATAGAAGTAGAACCACGCAGAGTGATCCTCGTCGTCCCACTGGATCTTGGCGTTCCAGTCATGAGCGAGCTGCAGCGCGTCGACGGCGCTGATGTAATCTGCCGTCGGATTTGGTTTCTCGATCGGCAGTTCGCCTTCACGTGCCGGGGGCGTGATGGTCGGCGCGCCCGTGTACCAGTGATAGCCGTAGAGGGGAATGCCGAGCGAAAGCTTCTCCTTCGGCACGACCTGGAGCGCGTAGTTGAGGTTGTCGACAGTCCATTGCCAGCCCGCCACGGGGCCTGGCGTGGTCCAGCGCGTGTTTTGGTCGTAGGTCATCAGGCAAACCAGATCGACGGCCTTCCCGATGGCGGCGAGGTCGTACGCTCCACGCCAGTCGGTGTAGATCCATTTGGCGAAGCCGCCGGTGCCAGGGTAGCCGGGCGCATTGGGAACCGTAGCGATGCTCAGCTGCAGGCCCGCGGCGTGCAACGCATCGGCCGTGGTTTTCACCATCGCCGAAAGCGCGTCGCGGTCGGTCCAGTCGATGTTTTCGAGGTCGAACTGGAAGCCGGTATAGCCATGCAGCTTGCACTCGCGAATCAGCGCTGCGTTCATCTGGGCCTGCGCGGTCGTGCTGATCGCCAGCAGATGAAAGCTTCTCTTGTTAAAGAGCGCGACGATGGGCATGACCGGAAGCTTTTCGCTTTGCGCCTCGACCAACACGGCGGGCTCCGGCGCTCCGGTCACGAGGCCGTTCTCATCCACCTGGTACCAGGTGGGAACCAGAAGATCGATCTGTGAGGAGTGCGCGAAGAAATCGCGGATCGACCTGGGGTCGCTATCCAGATAGAAGAGCGCAACCGGATGACTGGCGGCGAAGGCCGAAGGCAAGAGTGCAACGAGGAACAGCCAGACCAGAAATTTCATCGAACTCATACCGCACACACCTCAATGTCGTTCGCTTTGAAGGCTTCCAACGCATCCGCGGAGATTCCGGAATCGGTCACGAGGATGTCGATTTCGTTGGCGGGGCAAATGAGCGCGGGGCTCACCATGCGGATCTTGCTCGAGTCGGCGACCACGATTACCTGTTTGGCCTGACGAACCATGGCGCGAAAGACGGCCGCCTCATCCGGCTCGATGGTCGTCACGCCACGCTGTGCGTCCACGCCGCAGGCGCCGATAAAGGTCTTGTCCATGAAAACGCCGCTCAGCATCTCGATGGCGGTTGGCCCTGTAAGTGAGAATGCGCCTGCCCAGCGCATGGTTCCCCCTGTCAGGGTCACGTTCAGCGCGGGCTGATTGCTGAGCTCCATCGCGATGTTCACGGCGTTGGTGATGATGTGGATCGAATTGCGGTGTCGGATACAGCGCGCCACCTGGGTCGGCGTGGTGCCGGCGGTGAAACCCACCGTGTCATGTTCCCGGATCAGCTCCGCCGCGGCCATCCCGATGCGGCGCTTTTCTTCGACGAAGCGCGATTCGCGCACATGAAACGAGGAATCGAAGCGAAACGGCTCGTACTGCATCTGGCCGGCCAACCGCGCACCGCCGTGGGTGCGATGGACGAGATTGCGCTCCTCTAGGCGCGCAAGGTCGCGGCGAACGCTGGGAGCCGACGCGCCCAGAGAGCCCACCAGTTCGTCGACCGAGGCATTGCCATGCTGCAGAAGGACCTGCAGGATCTTCTTTGCTCTTTGCTCAGTTTTCAGTGACATGGGATTGCCGAACCATTATCGCTGAATCCCGGTGTGCGTCACGCTTTTTGCTAAGCCGGTGGACCCTTCAGCGAGGTCCAGCGGCCGATCGTTCTTCAACCATGCGCTGCAGTGCCAGAGAAAGAGCGCGCACGCTCTCCTCCTCGACTACAAAACGCAGATATTCGCGATCGCGGATCTCGCCCATCTGCACATCCCGCCTGTGGAACTCCACAGGGCTGGGTCGTGCCATTCTCAGGCTGGCGTGGAATTCAGTTGCGCCTGTAGCCTCCGCAACGACCACAATGGTTTCCGGTGTGATGCCGCCGCCGGGCATGACCCGGATGCGGTCTTTGGCAGCCTGCACCATGCAGGCCACTACGGAAAGACCCTCCGTTACTTTTGTGGCTCCTCCGGAAGTGAGGACGCGCGCGGCCCCGGTTTTAACCACGTCCTCCAGAGCCGCTCGCGGATCGGGAGTCATGTCGATGGCGCGATGAAAAGTTACCGGCAAGGGGTGCGCCAGCGCCACCAGATGCCGGGTTCGCGGCACATCGACATGCGCGTGCTCATCCAGCACTCCCAGGACGATGCCATCCGCGCCCAGTTCGTGCGCATTCCGGATGTCCTGCTGCATGACCTCGAACTCGTGGTCGGTGTAGGAAAAGTCTCCGCCGCGTGGGCGAATCATCACGAACATTCCGATCCCAATGCGGCGGCGAACCAGGGCAATTAGGCCCGAGGAAGGAGTCGTGCCTCCCTCCAGCAGATCGCCGCAGAGCTCCACGCGTTGTGCCCCGCCACGCTCCGCGGCCATCGCCGATTCCACCGAATCGACGCATATTTCAACTTGCATAGGTTCTGAATCCCATTGTCCTATCGCCCCAGCTTCCACGCGCCCTTATACCATTGCCCGGAACCGAACCGTGCCCGGTCGAGCGAATGTGGCTGCCGCCGGTTCGCGCGGCAGCCCTGTCGCTAAAACGCGTAGTGCAGAGAGAACTGCAAACGCCGCTCCGTTGAACGGATCTGGCCAAGCGGAGCAATCTGCCCGAAGGTAGAGTCGGTGACGCCGGTGTCCGGGTTCCCATAACTGACGATGTTGAACGCGTTGAAAGCATCGAAGCGGAATCCAACCACCTGCTCGTGGTACGTGTGGAAGTCCTTGAAGGCCGACATGTCCACATTGGTGAAGCCGGGGCCGCGGACCGTGCCGTTGGCCGCCGTGCCGAAGGCATTGGGCGCCGGCACTCCATACGCGCACACGCCGTTGTCCACGCCGGGCTGCGTGCAGGGAGTGGCCGAGGAATCCGTGCCAAACCAGTTCGTCAGGCTGCGGTCCACGAGTTTCAGGGGCCGGTACTGATTCGGCCGCGAATTGCCGTAGCTGTTCGAGTTGTTGCCCGGCCCGGTCAGCGTCTCCGGAAACCCGGACCACGCCACGCCTGCGGTAGAAATCTTCCAGCCGCCAATGACTTCATCAAGCGCGCGGTTGGCGCCGGAGAAGTAGTCCCGCCCGCGTCCGAACGGAAGCGCATACACGCCTGTGAAAGACAGGTTATGTTTCACGTCGTAGCCGGCCGGACCGTAGTCGGCTGCTGCGTTGTAGTAGTTCTGGAAGGCGCCGCTGAAGCCGTTGACGTTCAGCCCGTAGTTGCCGAGGCTGTTGGTCATCGCCTTGCCGTAGGTGTAGTTCACTGAAAACTCAAGACCGTGGTTAAGGCGCTCGCGCAGCGTCGATTCCAGGGCGTTGAAGTTCATCTTGGCCCGCGATTCGGTAATGAGCAGAGAATTCGATCCGATGCTCACCGAGGGGTCAATGGCGTTAATGCCGAGATACTGGTTGTTGTAGTACGGCGCCGAGGTCGGGTCGCCGTTCACCAGATACTGATTGACGTTGCCGTAGTCCTCGATGTGTTGCCCCGATTCGCCGAGATATCCAGCCTGCAGCGATGCGGTGTGGGTCAGGGCATATTCGAAAGTCAGGTTCCACTCCTGCACGTACGCCGGCTGAATATTCTGCGGGTAGACGTTAAAGGTGCCGCCGTAGGCCACGCTGCCGCCGGCAAAGCCCTGTTCCGCGGTGCGCGGGCTTCCTGGATTGCCAGGCGTCGGCGTGATCACGTTCACATTGACCGCCTGAATGAAGGGGGTGATCGACGTCAGCCGCTGGTTCGAGGAATTGCCTTCGTAGAAGCTGGTAGCTCCGTAACCGCCGCGAACCACCATGCGGGTCATGGCCTGATATTCGAATCCAAGGCGCGGCATTATCTGCCGGTAATTGGGCTGGTAACAGCCGAGATTGCTGCAGGTACCCGCTCCGGCAGGTGCGCCGGTGGGCACGTGGCCAGCGTAGATGAGCTGTCCGGTGTTGAGGTCGATGTTGCCGGTCTTGTTGTTCTCCTCAATCCAGGGCTCGTCGTATTCGTAACGCACGCCGATGTTCACGGTCAGGTGCGGGCGAACCTTGTAGTCATCCTGCGCGTAGCCAGCCGCACGCCACTGGCGCTGACCGACGTTCACGCTGCTCAGGGTCACGGCGGCTCCGCTCACGCGATCGAGCACGAAGTCTCCGCCTCCGTATCCACCCGCATTGGGCAACGATGGATTGCTGGTGAACGCGCCGCTGTAATTCAGCGATCCCAGATAGCCGTTGTTATTGCTCGTGGGGTAGTTGTTCTCGTAGCGAATGGCCTCGACACCGAAGGTCAGGGTGTGCAGCCCGCGCTGCCACGTCACGTCATCCATATAGCTGTAAGTGTTGTCGATGATCCCGCCATCGAACGCGGGTGTGCCGACGCCGCTGATGCCGCCACTGATGCCCTGGAAAGAGAAGCCATTGTAGGCCTGGTTGGGAAAGGTGATACCAACCTTGGCGTTGCCACCGGTTCCGAACTGGCCGGTTGGATCCTGCGGCAAGCCGGTGTTCCAGTCGGTGCGCGTAAAGCCGATGCGGGCGGAGTTAATCAGGTTCGCCGAGAACGTATGCACCCAGTTAGCGCCGACCACCTTCGTCGGAAACAAATTCACGCCAGGGAACTCGATGGGCAGCACCGCCGTCGATCCGTCATACGCGGTGGACATGGAATAAAAGCCCGTGATTTTATCCGCGCCGCGCGGATCATATTCAATCTTGATGTCGCCCTGGTTGTTGGCCTTGTAATTGCGCGTCGGCCCCTGATAGTTGTTGTTGACGATCCCGTCCGTCGGTGACGCATTGGGCAGCGGATAGAAGTTCGGATTGGCAAACAGAAACTTCGCGACCGGATTGACGATCGGAACTCCCTTGTTGCCGGCATACGGCGCGAAGCCATTCTCCGGGTCGTAGAGCTGAATCGGATTAGACCCGGCCAGCAGGACCGAGAAATCTCCGCCGCGCATTGCGGAGGTAAATACGCTCGCCGATCCTGTGCCTCCCCGGTGATAGCGCGATCCGAGGTAGTCGACAAAGAAAAACAGCTTGTCGCCTTTGATCGGTCCACCGAAGCTGCCGCCAAACTGAGCTTGCGAGAACGGATTGATCGGGAGCTGCGGTACCGCCTGGTTATTGGTCCACGAGTTGGCGTCCAGCCGGTAGTCCTGCACGTAGCCATACGCTGAGCCATGGAAGCTGTTGGTGCCGCTTTTCAGAATGCTGACAACACCGCCGCCATTCACGTTGCCGAATGCGGCGGGCGCATTTGCGGTCAGCACTTTCATTTCCTGCAGCGCGTCCGGTGCAGGGCTGTAGGCAATCAGGTTATTGAACGTCTCATTGATGTCGATGCCATCGAGCGTGTAGTTGTTCGCCTGGGCACGATTGCCGTTCATGTTCGGCGTATCGACGAAGTAGTTGCTGCGCTCAATTTGAGTCGGGCCTGAGGTGCCGGCCGTATCGACGACGCCGGGCTCGTAGAGAGTAACCGCGGAGAAGTCCAGCCCATTGAGCGGAAAATTCGAAATCGTGTTCGCGGTAAACGTGGAGCTGATGGTCGGATCGCTCGTGTTCAGAATGGGCGCGCTGCCCGAGACATTGACCGTTGTCGTGGCCGCTCCAACCTGAAGCGTGACGTTGAGTGTCGGGGTCTGGACCGCTTCCAGTGAGAACGCGGGAAGCGCCGTCTTGCTGAACCCGGACGCGGTCACCGTCACCTGGTAATGCCCGGCCTGCAGGAAGTCGAGGCGGTAAACGCCGTCGGCGTTGGAGGTCGCTGCCGTGTCGACGCCCGTGTCCAGGTTATGCGCGACCACCTGAGCGTTCGCAACGACTGCTCCGCTGGGATCGGTGACCTCACCGGTGACCGAACCGGTCACATTTTGCGCCATTGCCGCGGGAACGGACAGGCACATGCTCAGCGCGCATCCCCAAAATAGCCGCCTCAAATTGGTCGTCATAGGGTTCTCCCCCTTTTGCTTTCTCTGAAGTCTGTTCCCTGGGTTCGAGGAAAATTGCCGGATTTGCCGCACCTCTGGCCGACATCGGATTCCGGGAACGGAACCCGGCGTGGCCATAATCTAACCACAATTCTGCATTTTTAGCCACAAAATTGATCGAAATGAACAAAAATCTGTTTGTTTCACCGATCTACGGTATTGTTCCGGTCGCCCAGAGGCGCCGCGCGGCCATGGATTCGCGAAAGATTCTCGGCTAGTTCCGGCTGGGAACCCGCCACTGAAGTATCGACAGCAGACTGGAATAGTCGTCGGTCCATGCTGGCAGATCCGGTCTCGTGCGAATTTCTCGTGCGAATGCCGCGACCTGCGGTTGGGCAAGGAACCCGGAGTTGTTGGTCACCAGCACCCACGTCGCCCGATATTCGCCGCGAGCTTCCTGTGGTGGCGTGTCGACAACGCGGGCTTCCATGCCCGAGGCTGCGGCGAGCGCTGCAATCTCCGGCGGCAGATCCAGATACTGATTCGACACATGGAACGCCAGAACCCCTCCGGACGCCAACTGCCGAAAGTAGACACGCATGGCCTGCGTGGTGAGCAGGTGAATCGGAATCGCGTCGCCGGAAAACGCATCGATTACCAGTACATCGAAGCTCTGAGGCGCCTCGCGCGTGAGGGAAATCCTCGCGTCGCCGTCGGCGAAGGAAATCTGCGCACCCGATTCGCGCAGGTAAGTGAACAGATTTTCCGCGATGGGGCGGATGGCTGGATTGATCTCGTACAAGCGCATCCGATCACCGGGCTTTCCGTAAGCTGCCAGGGTCCCGGCGCCGAGGCCGATCACGCCGATGTTGCGGGACCGATCGTCGCAGCAAAAGCGAAGCGCCAAGCCCACCCCAGAATCCGTTGCGTAGTAGGTGGTCGGGTTGCGTCGAAATTGAGGGGCGAACCACTGCGTGCCGTGCTCGATGGTGCCATGCAGCAGCGTGCGCACGGTTTCGGCCTGCGGCGGCACATGCGATTCCCGTACGCGAAGCGCGCCATAGAAATTGCGTTCCTCCACGAGCGTGCTGCGGGCGTACACGATGTGCAGCATGATGATCAGCGCCAGCAGCAGCGCGGTTCCTACAGACCACAGCAGCCGTTGGGCCCATCCGTTCTGCCAGGTGACGACCAAAGCCAGCGCAGCGGTCGCCAGGAACGCGATCGCCACATCGTAATTCGCGTCGAAGAGCAGCGGGCAGCCGATTCCGATGAAGATGGTTCCTGTTGCTCCGCCCGCGGCGATGAGCAGATAGAACAGCGTCGATTCGGAAGGGTTCGCAGGCCGCAGCGCATACGTCTCCGAGTGACAGAACAGACAGGCGATGAAAAGTTCGATGAGGAAGAAACCGATGCTGAACTGGATCGGCCAGGTCGCATCGGTTTGCGAGAGCATCCAGGCCAGCGCGGCCAGTCCCAAGGCCAGCAGCCGCACCATTAGCCATCGCCGATAGAAGCCTGGCATATCAAACGCAACGATGAAGGTCAGCAGGTAAACTCCCAGCGGCAGCACCCACAACAGCGGGATGGCGGCGATATTCTGGCTCAGATGGCTGGTCACGGCGCACAATTGCATCGCCGCTCCGGCTGGCAGCAGGAACCAGAGCAACCTCGATCGCAAGGAACTCCTCGTCGCTCGCGCAGCAAGCTGCGGTTGCGGCAGACCGGCGCCGTTCGTCTGTCTTGCGCGCCACGCGATTACGGTGCAAAGCACCGCATAGATTCCGAATCCGCAGCTCCACGCCTTGCGCTGCACAACCAGCGAAAGGTGCGGCTCGATCACTGTGGGGTACAGCACTAAAGCCAGGAGCGATCCGGCATTCGACAGCGCGAACAGTTTCCACGGCACGCCCGTCTGCTGCTGCCGCGCCAGCCAGAGTTGCAACAGCGGGCTGGTCGATGCGAGCAGCAGGAACGGCAATCCGATAGTCACGGTGAGCGCCTGAAAGATCGCGGTCAGCGGATGCCCTGCCGCTGCGCTCATATCCGGCTGAGCGACAAACACAAGCACATTCACCGCCAGCACCAGCAATGCTATGTGCAGAGACACAGCTATTCGCGCTGGCACGCGCCGGCTCAGCCAGTGCGCGTAGAGATAGCCGAGCAGCAGCGCGGTCTGGAAAAAGACGAGACAGGTGATCCAGACGGCGGACGATCCACCCAGCGCCGGCAGCAGCTGTTTGGCCGCCATGGGCTCGACGGCAAAGAGCAGAAATGCTCCGAGAAAAATCGTAGCGCCGTAAAGGATTCGCATCGGACGAAGGATCAAATTGATCCGTTAGAAACGCTACCATGCGGATCGCCGCGGTAGTTTCCTGACAGAGTTTTCCACGCCAACCGGTCAGTCTCTTCGTCGTAAACTGAAGCTAATGAGAATTGGTATCGACTTCGGAACGACGCGCGTAGTTGTCGCTTCTGTCGATCGCGGCAACTTCCCCCTGGTGAATTTCGAAAAGCCTGACGGCCAGGCGTGCGACTGGTTTCCTCCCGTTATAGCGGTCAAAGGCAACACGCGCCTCTACGGATGGCAGGCGATTGCGGCGCAGGAGGACGACAGCTGGACGATCCTGCGGTCGCTGAAGCGCTGCCTGCGCAGCGCCGGCCTGCACACCGAGCTTCATGCTGGTGGCCAGGCGCTGCCCCTGCGGCTTCTGCTGACGGAGATGATGGCCGCATTGCGGACCCAGCTGCTGGAGCATTCGAATCTCCGCGTGCAGCCCAACGAACCACTTGAAGCGGTTCTGGGCGTTCCGGCCAATGCCAACAGCAATCAGCGTTTTCTCACCGAGGAAGCGGCGCAGAGCGCGGGTTTCTCCGTGCTGGGGCTGATGAACGAGCCGTCGGCTGCGGCCATCGAGTATGCCTGGCGCGACGGCGCCGAGCACCGCAGCCGCGTTGGCAGCGGGCTGCTGGTATATGACATGGGTGGCGGCACCTTCGATGTTTCTCTCGTGACTCTGGGAGAAACCGATCACACGGTCGAGACTTCCGACGGGATTCCGAATCTTGGCGGCGATGACTTCGACCAGATTCTCGCCGACCTCGCTCTCGAAACGGCTGGTCATGATGACGAACTCACTCCGGCCGAACGGCACCATTTGCTGGAGGAATGCCGCGAGAAGAAGGAGTCG
>PMAD01000188.1:2096-15283 GCA_003152415.1 Acidobacterium sp. | reverse complement strand
GTCGAATCCACGCGCGAGGTCGTGGAGAGTTTGCTGTCCGCGCATCCCGACCTCACCCTGGACACTCTCTACGTCACCGGTGGCGGATCGGAGTTGCCTCCGGTGGCGCGCATTCTGCGCGAGACTTTTGGCCGCAAGGTTCGGCGTTCGGCTTACATGCGATCGGCGAGCGCCGTGGGTCTGGCGATCCGCGCTTCCGCCCAGGCCGACGGACTCCGCGAGCAGTTCAATCAGAACTTCGGCATCTGGCGCGAAGGCGACTCCGGCGGAAACATTGTCTTTGACCTCATCTTTCCTCGCGGTGCTCGTCTGCCTCAGCCTGGCGAACCTGCGCTTTCGAGCGAGCGCGTCTACCATCCGGCTCACAATGTCGGACACTTTCGCTATCTTGAGTGTTCGAAGCTCGACGAGCGCGGACAGCCGCTGGGTGAGATCACGAACTGGGAGCAGATCCGGTTTCCCTTCGATCCGCAGTTGCAGAGCGACTCGGATTTGTCCGCGTATCCGGTGCGCCGGCTCAATGACCAGAGCAATCTCACGGTGCGCGAGATGTACACCTGCGATGCGAACGGCAGCCTGCAGGTGAGAATCTCGGCAGATCCGACCGGATACACGCGCAAGTTCGTAATCGGGCAATCGGCGCCGAACGGAACAGCCAGCGTTCGACGAACCTAGCGGATAGCGGNNAACATGGTTGTTCGCCCCTTTCGTTTGCACAAGCGATTGAAAATGGGTTAGTTATCTGAGGCCCTCTCCGCAAATAACTGAAAAAGCAGCGCTAAGGGCACAGTAGAGAGCGTTCAGCGAACAGGAAAAACCGATCCCCTACCCCATTCGTTTCCGCTAAGTGTTTGAAAAGAAGCTTGTTCGCCCGTTAGCGATGCACAAGTGATTGAAAATGGGTTAGTTGTCTGAGTCCCTCTTTGTAAGTACTTGAAAAAGCAGGGCAGAGGGCCCAGGGCACGGAGCGGGAGCCAGGACTAAGAACGCGCCGCTGCTGGCCAGGCTCGGTTGCCTGTCTGGACATTCCTTCCGATATGTCAAAAGAGCGGACGTGTGAGGGATCCTGAGACCCTGGCCACAAAACAGAAAAGGACTCGCGATGGCGAGTCCTCCTGGTTCAGGCTTCCTTTTCAGTTTGCGGAACCGGGCGCGGCATTGCAAGGAGAAACGGCGGCCGGGGCAAACGGAAGTAATGAGGCGGGAACCGAAGAGATAGCATAATAATATCTGCTTCAGGGCAAATAATATTTGCCTTTCTTTTGAGAGCCCGTTATTGTGGAAACATGCTTTACCATCCCTCAGCCATTGGTCCGGAAGAGGCAAACGTCATTCAGAGAATCGAATCGACGCGGCAAAAACTGCGCCACAATCTTGCGCGGCCTCGCCGGTGGACGGGTTTGTTGGCGCGGAACACTCTGGCGCGTGCGATTCAGGGTTCAAACAGCATTGAGGGCTATAACGTCACCAGAGAGGACGCAATCGCGGCGGCGGAAGGGGAAGAACCTCTCAATCCCAAGGATGAAGCCTGGATGGCAGTGCTTGGCTATAGAACCGCAATGACCTTTGTTCTGCAACTCGCCCGAAGCGAAAGCTTCTCGTACAACGAAGGGATCATGCGCGGCCTTCATTTCATGATGCTTGAGCATGATCTGAGTAAACGCCCAGGCAATTGGCGGCCCGGAACGATCTACGTTCGGCGGGAGCCGGAAGGAAATGTTGTTTACGAGGGGCCCGACGTGGAATTAGTCCCCGGCTTGGTAGCAGAGCTAATCGACTCGCTGAACGATGATTCAGAGGGCCATCATGTGCTCGTCAAGGCCGCGATGGCTCACCTGAATCTGGTAATGATCCACCCCTTCTCTGACGGCAACGGGCGCATGGCGCGCTGCCTGCAAACGCTGGTGCTGGCGCAGGAGGGCATTCTGGAGCCAGAGTTCTGTTCCATCGAGGAATATCTCGGTAAGAACACGCAGGACTATTACCGGGTATTGGCGGAAACCGGGCAAGGATCATGGCATCCCCGCAACAGTACAAAGCCGTGGATACGGTTTAATCTCACGGCGCATTACCGGCAGGCAGTGACACTCGTGCAGCGAACAACGCTGATGGATTTGCTATGGGAAGAATTGGCTGACCTCGCGGGGCAGCACGGTTTGCCTGACCGCGTCCTTTTTGCTCTCAGCGATGGAGCAGTTGGCTACAAAGTCAGGAATTCCAGCTACCGAAACCTCGCAGCAGTGAGCGATATTCTCGCCAGTCGGGACCTCAAGAACGCTGTTGACGCCGGTTTGCTCATCGCTACTGGCGAAAGAAGGGGAAGGCTGTACACGGGCGCTCCACACCTTCGGGCGATATTCGACAAATTGAAAAGTGAGCACTTGACACGCGTGCCCGATCCTTTCGAATCGCAGGCGCAAATGACATTGCCTACTTTTCAGTAGCCTCTCCGACAATCCGCGCGGCAGTCCGATTAACTTCCTCGCGCGGCTGTCTCTTAGCAGGTTCCCGTTTCGGCTTCGGGGCCGTTTTCTTCTTAGCGGCAGTGCCGCCGCCTCTGCCGGATTGCGGCGACCCTGTGGAAATTCAAACTGCACCACTACAGCGGTTTTCCGCCGCTACCCGGGCCCGTGCGCTCTTCAGCATCCCATTCCGGCTGTGCTACAGTGAACCCACTCCCGGGGCAAAACTTACTCCTCTGCCCGGCGTCCCGGCGAGCGATAGCCATGGCCAGCCCGATCCATTCCGCGCCATCCGTGGAAACCCTTGATCTGCAACAGGAGATCGTCCGTCTGCAGGCTCTGCTGGAAACTTCCCGCCAGGTGCACTCCACCATCCGGCTTGACGAAGTGCTGTCCACGGTTCTGCGCATCGTAGTGCGCGAGCTGGAACTACCGGGTGCGCTGAGCACCGATCCGAGGATGAGCTACGGGGAGATGCCCGAGGAGCCCTGGACGGGCTGCTTCCGCTTCCCCCTGCACGACAAGGAAGGGCATCATCTGACCGAGATGGTGGTGGCCACGCCGGAAGGCCGGCCGCTCACGATTTATGAAGAGGATTTTCTGGAGCGCATCGCGCTGCAGGCCGGGGTCGCGGTCGAAAACGCCCGCTACTATGAGCGCAGTGTGGAGTGGGCCCGTGTCCAGCAGGACCTCCATGCCGCACGCGCGATCCAGCGCAGCCTGGTGCCGCAGCAAATGCCGGCCATCGAGGGCTACTCGGTCGCGGTTCGCTACAGCGCCTGCTACGAAGTGGGCGGGGACTGCGTGGATATCATCAGCCTGCCGGACGGTGTGCAGGTGATGGCCGTCGCCGATGTGGCGGGGAAAGGCCTGGCCTCGGCCATTGTGAGCACCGCTTTTCGCTCCGCGTTCCGGGCCAGCGTGGGCGCCGGCTTGCCGCTGGCCGAGCTGGTCTCCCGTCTCAATCGCCAGCACTGCGCCGAAGGAGACGAAACGCGCAATCGCTACGTCACCGGCATCTTCCTCAAGCTCGATCCGAGGGCACACCGGCTGGAGGTCGTGAACGCCGGGCATAATCCAGGCTTCCTGGTTCGGCCCGACGGAACGACGCACGAACTGAAGGCCAGTGCCACCCCCATCGGGATTCTGCCCATCGTCGAATACAGCTCGGAAATCGCCGACTTCCCGCCCGGATCGCGGCTGCTCTTCTATACTGACGGCCTCACCGAGGTCTTTCAGGGCGATGAAGAATTTGGTGCAGAACGCCTGCTGGCTACATTTCTCAAGTGCAACTCGCCGGAGTGTGCTGCTATCCTCGATACGCTGTGGCAGGAGCTGCGCCGTTTTGCTGGAAATGAGTCGCAGGACGACGACATGACCGCGCTGGCTCTGATGCGGATGCGTGCTTAGCGGGAGATTCCGATGGTCGAAACCACGGGCACGTCGGTGGAGGTGCGGATACCATCGCGACTGGGGTTTGAAAAAGTCGCCATGGCCACCGCCGCCAGCGTCGCCAGGCTCAAAGGTTTTTCCGACGAACGCATCGAGGATTTGAAGACTGCTGTTGCGGAAGCCTGCATCAACGCCATCGAGCATGGAAACCAGCTGAACGAGAAACTGTCCGTCGGCGTCATCCTGTCCACCCGCGCGGATGAGCTTGAGGTCAAGGTCATGGATAATGGCGCGGGCATTTCCAAGCCGCCATCCAAGCCGGACATCGATCGCAAGGTACACGGCGAAGAAGATCCTCGCGGGATGGGGATGTTCCTCATCCAGGCTCTCGTCGACGAGGCGGAATGGGTCCGCGACAGCAAAGGCAAAGGCAGCTACGTACGGCTGGTGATCCGGCTGGATAAGGAGAACGAATAGTGCAGGCCGAGACCAGAGCCACCATCGACCGTAGTTCCGGCCCAAACGGCGCTTCCATCGCCGTGCTCCGCTTGAGCGGCGACATCTCCAGCGCATCGAAGGAGCCGGTGCTGGGCGCCTGGCAAAGCGTCGCAGGCAGCGGGCCCGTCCTGCTTGACTTCTCGAAAGTGGACTACATCAACTCCAGCGGGATCGCCCTGATCATCCAGATACTGATGGAAGCCGACAAAAGCGGCCAGAAAGTCGCCGCGTTCGGCCTCAGCCCACACTTTCAAAAGGTCTTCACCATGGTCGGTATCGGCAAATATGCCGGTCTTCATAAGGATGAGGCGACAGCGGCGGCATCGCTGTAACTCATAGCTGCGACTCGGAATCTCCGTAAAAATCAGCGACGAGCTTGCCAAATCCCGAAACTTTGCGGTAGAAACTAATTTATTAGTTACTTTTGGCGACCTCGTGCGTCGAATGCAGTGAAGGGGAATTCCGACCGTGCCGCGCAAGACATCCCAGACCCTGACCGAAGCCGAGCTGCGCATCATGCAGGTGCTGTGGCAGAAGGGTCCCGGTACGGTGCAGCGGATTCTGGATGTTCTCCCCCCCCATCCTGCTTTTGCCTACAACACCATCCTTACCACCATCCGCATCCTTGAGCGCAAGGGCTACGTGGAGCACTCCAAAGACGGCCGCGCCCACGTCTACAACCCGCTGGTCGCCGAGGATGAGGCGAGCCGTTCGGAGATCCGCCACCTGGTGAGCCGTTTCTTCCGCAACTCCCACGAGGATTTGGTGCTCAATATTCTGGAAGACCGTGGAATTGATGCGAAGGAGCTGGCACGCCTGCGGAAGATGCTGGAGCGCAGCGAAGAAGACGCTCCCGGCCAGAGGGATGGAAAGATGCCCGCCGACAGAAAACTGAGCACCCGGGGTGAGACGCGATGACGTCCTTCGCCCAGCTTGCGGTGGGACGTGTGCTGAACTCGCTGCCCGAGGGCATCCTGATTGCGCTCTGCGCGTGGCTGCTGCTGCACCTGATGGGCCGGCAGAACGCCGGCACGCGCTACGCCGTCTGGCTGGTCGCGCTGGCGGGCGTGGTGGGATTGCCGATTCTGAGCGGGCTCGGATCGGCGCAGCAGGATCTTTCGCTGGTCACCCCGCAAGGTCATTCTGAAATCACCCTGCCCGCATTCTGGGCGAGCGCCTTCTTCTTTCTCTGGATCGCCGTAGCGGCTGTCGCGCTGGCCCGCGTCGTTGCCGGTATCTGGCAGCTGCGTCGAATCCGACGGAGCTGCTCTGAAATTCCGGTCTCCGAACTCGACCCGGCGCTCCAGGAATTGCTAGCCGAGAACAGTCGGCCGATCCGTGTGCTCGTCTCGGACGAAGCTCGCGTCCCCGCGGCCCTGGGATTCCGCAATCCCGCCATCGTGCTTCCTGCATGGACGCTGCGCGATCTGACCGCGGACGAGCTCAGGCCGGTTCTGATCCATGAGCTAGCGCACCTGCGCCGGCATGACGACTGGACCAACCTCCTGCAGAAGACCGTTCGCGCGATTCTGTTCTTCCATCCGGCGGTCTGGTGGATCGACGCGCGGCTTTCGCTCGAACGCGAAATGGCCTGCGACGATGCGGTGGTGGCCGCGACGGGCAATCCCCGCGCCTACGCCGGATGCCTGATCGATCTGCTCGAGAAGGGTTGTGAGCGGCGCGGGTGGTCGATGGCCCAGGCTGCTGTCGCGCGCGCCCGCGATGCTTCTGTGCGCATTGCACGCATTCTGCGCGCCGGCCCGACGGCAACCACACGCGTGGGACGTACTGCGATCGCTGTCGCGGCATCCTTTTGCCTCGCATGCGCCGGAGTCGCGCTTTGCACGCCACGTCTCGTTGAATTTGCTCCGATGCGCTCCATCTCCGCCGCCCAGGTCGTGAAGCCGCTGGCGGATGACGGCGTTCGTTTCCCGGCGGCATCGGTTGTGCCGGCCAGCTATCATCCGGCGCAAAAGCCTTCGTCGTTGAGAACGACGGCTGCGAAGAGGAACTCGTCGCTACGCGCGTCCCCGATTCGCCAGGTTGCGGCACGCAGATCTACTGTGGCAAAAAATCCTTATGTGATGGCTCGGCTCGCCGTGTCTGACACGACGGAACAGAGCATGCTTGCGCCGACGCTGGTCGTCTTTGAGACCGTGGAATCCGGCGGAGGTGTTCCGGGCTCTGCCCAGCTTCGGACGGCAGGAGCAGATTCGGCAAACCCACTGGCGCAACAGTTTGCGGGCAGGGAAGACCCTGCACTGCAAATCCAGGTGATCCGGGTGATCGACCCAGCCACCGGATCGCCGATACAGATCCTGCGCATCGTTTTGGTTGTGCCGCAGCAAACCGGATCGGCATCGCAGTCGATCTAGCGCAAAAATTTTTGTCAACAACAACTAATTCGTTAGTTCTAAGAAAAAGGAGAAGCAAAACAATGAACCTCGGAAAAGTGAAATCGTCACTCACGCGGCGTATGGCGATCCCCGCCATCGTTGCGGGAGCTTTGATAACGGCGGGGGCGTGGACCTTCGCGCGCACCGCGATGGCGGCGGCCCCGGCAGCCGGTCCCATGGACGAAAGCGCCGTTAGTCCGCTCCTCTCGCTCGATCAGGCGATGGAAGCCCTGACTGCGCGCGTGCGGCCGGCAGTGGTCAACGTCAATGTCACCGCCAAGGTGAATGAGCATCAGGTGGCGGAGGACGGCGGAGACGGTCAGGATCAGGACCAACCGCAACAGGAGCCGCAACAACAGCAGCAACAAATGCAGCAGTTCTTTGGCCCCGGCTCGCCCTTTGGGCAGTTCTTCCAGGGCCCGACGCAGCGGCAGCGGGGACCCTCGTTTGAGCACGGCCTGGGCAGTGGGGTCATCATCTCGCCAGATGGCTACATCGTGACCAACAACCACGTGGTTGCGGGCGCTGTGAACATCAGTGTGACTATGAGCAACCGCGATATCTATCCGGCAAAGCTGATTGGCGCCGATCCGACCACCGACCTTGCAGTCATCAAGATCGACGGACACGATTTCCCCAGCATTCCGTGGGGCGACTCGGCGAAGCTCGAACCGGGTCAGCTGGTGCTGGCGTTCGGCAATCCTTACGGTTTCCGCTTCAGCGTCACCCGCGGCATCATCAGTGCGCTCGATCGCCCGAACCCGGATTCCGATCGCCGTAAGCCCGGTGAGTTCATCCAGACCGACGCGGCCATCAACCCCGGCAACTCCGGTGGTGCGCTCGTCGATGCCCGCGGTGAGCTGATCGGCATCAACACCTTCCTCTACTCGCCGACCGGCGCGTTTTCCGGCATGGGATTTGCGATTCCGACCAAGATCGCTGAGCCCACCGTGAACGCCCTGATCCGGGACGGAAAAATCCGCCATGGCTACATCGGCATATCGATTGAAGACGTCACACCGGACAACGCGAAGTTCTTCGATGCGAAGAAGGCCGTCGGCGCCGTCGTGTCTGATGTCACGCCGGATGCGCCGGGCAGCAAAGCCGGCCTGAAGACCGGCGATGTCATCGTTGCCTTCGATGGCAAGCCGGTGTCCGACGCGGGCGAGTTGCAGATGGAAACCAGCCAGAAGCAGCCGGGCGACACGATTCATCTTCAGGTGATGCGTGACGGCAAGACCCTTGACCTGCCGGTCACTCTGGAGTCGGCGAACGGCGGCCATGAGCAGGTTGTCGCGCAGAACGGCAACGGCAAAGGCCGCTGGGGACTTGGTCTGGCGGACCTCACGCCCGATGTCCGCCAGCAGGTCCAGGCGCCGGAAAGCGTTCACGGCGCGGTGATCCAAAACGTCCGCTCGGGCAGCCCCGCGGATGACGCGGGTCTGGAGCGTGGCGACGTGATCGTTTCGGTCAACCGCAAGCCCACCTCCACCGCGTCCGACGTAGCCCAGCAGCTCTCCAGCGTGCCCAATGGACAGGACGTGCTCGTGCTGGTGTGGTCGAACGGCGGAAACACCTTCCGGGTTCTTCACCCTTCCGAGGGCTGAGTTCGCTCAAGCCCGCCCATGCGCAGCCGGTGTGTCCCGCCGGCTGCGTTTTTTCTTTAGTGCGGAAGCAGTGCCCGCTGCTCGATCAGCCACTGGACCAGTTCGTTCCCCGCGGCAAAGTTGTCGTAGTCTGCCGGCAGTTTGCGGCCATCGGTGTACTCGTTGTAGAGCCACGGATCGGTCACCGCGAACACCATCCCTTTCCCGTACTTTGTCATTGCCATCAACAGGTCGCCGTTGTACCGCAACAGCGGAACCGCGTCCTGCGACAACGTCAGGGAACAGGTGTCTTTCATATACAGAACGTGTGGACGCTTGAATGGCGCTGGCTCGACGGTCAGGTCGATCCGTCCCATCGCGAAGTTGTCGTCGATGACGTGGTGCACCAGCACGTTGTCGAAGTGCAGTCCGAATTTGTCCGCCAGCAAATCCATATGCGGAATATCCGCGTTGTCGGGATCATTCTCCATCATCATCAGCACGCCCCCGTCGCGCACCCATTGCGCGATCTGGTCTGCGTCTTCCGCGGTCATGTAATGCGGGTTGGGAGTTTTCGACGGATTGTCCGGTGAAGCGATGATGTAGAACTGCGCATCTCGCAGCTTTTCCGAGGTGGGCGCAGTGGTGAGCGTTTTGGTCTCCACGCCGTAGCTGCGCCAGATATGGCCGAACAGCGAAAACCCGGAATTGGCAAAGTCGTCCCACTTGTAATGAAACAACTCCGTCTGCCCCGCAGCATTCGCGCGGGTCTGGCTGTTGTACCAGGCGTCCAGCAGGACTGTCTCACCCAATCCGGAGGTTGCGCCGCTCATCTCCATCTCGCTCGCAGCCAGCAGAAAGGCACCCACCCCTTTGGGATCGTTGCTCACCACCGGCGTGGACGTGTAGTACGCATAGCTTCCGTCGCGATGGTCGGCGCCGCCCAGCCCCGCAACCTTCACGGTCCCGGTCAGTGTGACGCTCCCATCGGCCGCGGTCTGCACAAAGTGCGCCTGAATCCCGCGCCAGCCGCGCTCCGCATTCTGCTCGTAGGCGCGCGGCAGATAACCCAGCCGCACTCCCTTCGCCAGCGCGTACGTAAACATGCACGCTGCTGACGACTCGAAGTAGTTTCCCTTTGCGCCCGGCTTATCCAGCACCTGATACCACAGCCCGCTCTTGCCATCCTGATAGCGCACCACCGCGGCGGCCGTTCGCTCGAGAATCGCCAACAGCTCCGCCCTTCCCGGATCGTGTTCCGGGTACCAGGGCAGCGTATCCACCAGCGCCATCATGGTCCAGCCCATGCCGCGCGCCCAGAGACTCGGTGAATCTCCGGTTTCCTGATTGGCCCACGGCTGTTGTTTCGTCTCATCCCAGCCGTGATACAGCAGCCCCGTCTTTGCATCGCGCGTGTGCTGATCAATCAGCACGAACTGCCGCGTGATCGCCGCAAAGTCCTGCGGCTCCTGGAACTCCGCGGCGTATTCCGCATAAAACGGCTCAGCCATGTACAGGCCGTCGAGCCACATCTGGTTTGGATAGATTTTCTTGTGCCAGAATCCGCCCGACGCATTCTGCGGCTGCTGGGCGAGCTGCTGCCGCAGCGTCGTGGCAGCTTTGTAGTAGCGCTTGTCCTGGGTCACGCCATAGAGCAGCAGCAGTTGCCGCCCCAGCAGGATGTTGTCCAGCGAATTCTCGCTTGCGTCATAGGTCGAGATCGATCCGTCGGCGCCGACAAACTGGTCGACAGATTTCTTCACGTAGCGGAAATACTCGCCGTTCGCCGAACCGTACCAGACCGCGTCCATGCCTTCGAGCAATGTGCCCAGTTCGTAATTCCAGTGCCACGGCGCGCCGGTGGGGGCGAAGTGGCCCTCCGGCCACCGCTCGATCGTCGCGTCCGCCATGCGCTGCGACCCCGGCGCCTGCTGCGCGTGAACTGCGCCGGACAGGCTGACAACCAGCGAAACCGCAGCCACGCAAGACGCCACTGGGGAGAACACGTTCGTCCGAAACACCATCCATCTCATCGTCATCACCGGAACCAGCCTTTACGGCACGTTGTGTATGGTTGCAGAATTTCCCGCCCGATGTCGCGCTCCGGATCGGTTTCTGTACCGCCAGGCGAAATACCGGTGCCTCAACTTTTCTTCATTTGCCCTATTGCTTTCCCATAGAGCATCGTGTTACATATGGGCTACCAAGAGGAGCGTCTATGGGAGACAAGACCGATGTCTGGCAGGGCACGCTGGCCCTGATGGTGCTGAAAACGCTGGAAAGCATGGGCCCGCAGCATGGGTACGGCATCGCGCGGCGCATCGAGCAGACCAGTGGCAATCTGCTCGCCCTGAATTACGGCACGCTGTATCCCGCTCTTCTCAAGCTCGAGCAGGAAGGCGCCATCGAGTCGGAATGGGGCACCTCGGACAACAACCGCAAGGCAAAGTTCTACCGGCTGACGCGCGCGGGTCGAAAGCAACTGGAGCGCGAAGCGCGCAACTGGGAGCAGGCGGCCGCCATTGTGGCGCGCTTTCTCTCGCCCGCTGAGGAGGCATAATGCGCGCCCTCCGAGCGTTGTGGATCCGCCTTGGTGGTCTGTTTGGCACAAGGCGCGCGAACAAAGACTTCACCGCCGAGCTGGAGAGCCATCTTCAGATGCACATCGAGGACAATCTGCGCGCCGGGATGACTCCCGAAGAGGCTCGCCGTCAGGCGCTCATCCGCCTTGGCGGCATGGAGCAGACGCAACAAACCATGCGCGAGCGTAACACGCTGCCATGGTTCGAATATTTCATGCAGGACCTCCGCTTCGCGCTGCGCCAGCTGCGCAAGTCGCCCGGCTTTACCTTGGTAGTTGTCATCACTCTGGCGCTCGGAATCGGCGTCAACACCGCGCTGTTCTCCATCGTGAACACCGTGCTGCTGCACCCCATCGCGTTGCCGCATCCCGGCGAACTGGTCGCCGTCGATGCTTCCAAGCCGAACTTTCAGCGCGGGTCCATCTCGTACCCCAACTTCCGCGACTGGCAGCGCGACAACCGCAGCTTCACGGCGCTCGCCATCTTTCGGCACAGCGGTTTTCTCCTCACCGGCACCGGCGACAACGAACGCGTCCACGGCAATTACGTATCCTCCGATATTTTCTCTGTGCTCGGCGTCAGCCCGGTTCTGGGAAGGCTCTTTGCTCCCGGCGAGGACGAAATCGGCCGCGGCGCCATAGTCATCATCGGCCAGGGCCTCTGGGCCCGCAAATTCGGCTCCGATCCCCATGTCCTCGGGCGTTCCCTCAACCTCGACGGTCGCAGCTTCACTATCGTCGGCGTCATTCCCCGGAGCTTCGATCTCCGCCTGGGTCCCTTCAGAGCCGAAGATATCTACGTCCCCATCGGCCAGTGGCCAAACTCCGCCCTCAAAATCCGCGGCGCCGGCCTCGGCATTCACGGCGTCGCGCGACTGAAACCCGGCGTCACGCTCGCGCAGGCCCGAGCCGATATGGACGCGGTCTCCCGCCATCTCGCCGCCGTCTATCCTGAGGACGACCACGGCCTGAGCGCCTCTCTCACGCCTCTGCGCGAGGCGATCGTCGGCTCCGTCCAGCCAATCCTCCTGGTGCTTTTGGGGGCAGTTGGCTTCGTCCTTCTCATCGCCTGCGTCAACGTCGCCAACCTCATGCTGGCTCGCTCTAACGCCCGCGCTCAGGAATTCGCGGTTCGTCTCGCCCTTGGGGCCGGCCGCACGCGCATCATCCGGCAGCTCCTGACAGAAAGCACGCTCCTTGCTCTGGCCGGGGGCGCGCTTGGCCTGGCGCTGGCCAGCTGGGGAACACGCGCCGCGCTCGAGCTCGTCCCGGCTGCACTCCCGCGCGCCTCGCAAATCCATCTCAGCCCGCTCGTTCTTTTCTTTACGTTTGTGCTCTCCTTCGCGGTTGGTATTTTCTTCGGCATGCTTCCCGCATGGAGAGTCGCCGCTCAGCAGCCGCAGAACACGCTGCGGGAAGGCGGCCGCGGCGCCAGTGGCGTGCGCCATCGCGCGCAGGACTGGCTTGTCATTTTTGAAATCGCCGCGGCACTGGTTCTTCTCGCCGGCGCCGGACTGATGATCCGCAGCCTGGTTGCGCTCGCGCGCACCGATCCCGGCTTCCAGCCGCGGGGCATTCTTACTTTCAGCCTCTCCGTGCCCGCATCTCCCGCCACTTCCACCGGCGAGGGGGCGCTCGAATACATCCGCGAGGTCGATCGCCGCCTCGACCATGTGCCAGGCGTCGTCGCGTCATCTTTTATCGACGGAGGAGTGCCCCTCACCGGCGACGACGACGAACAGCTCTTCTGGCTGCAGAACGAGCCCCGGCCTTCCGGCGAAAACGACATGCACTGGGCGCTTCGCTACATGATCGAACCGGATTATCTCAGGGTCATGCGTATCCCGCTGCTGCGCGGACGATTCATCACCGATGCCGACCGGCCCGGTGGTCCGCCCGTCGCCGTCATCGATGAAGACTTCGCCCACCAGTTCTTCGGCGGCGCCGACCCCGTCGGGCAAACCCTCAACCTCACTGACCCGGATCAGAAGACGCTGATTGTCGGGGAGGTGGGCCACGTCCTGCACTGGGGACTCGACAACGACGCCGGCTTCCCACTGCACGCCCAGATCTATCGCAGCTTCCAGCAGGTCAATGCCGGCGGTGGCGTTCCCAGCTCAGGATTCACCTCTGATATCGTCATCCGCGCCGACCATGCCGACACGATTTTTCCGGATATTCAAAGCGCTCTGCGCCAGATGAACCCGCAGCAAGTAGCGTACGGAGCCCAAACCATGGATGCGGTCATCGCGGACACGCTGGCCGCGCGCCG
>PMAD01000188.1:0-2049 GCA_003152415.1 Acidobacterium sp. | reverse complement strand
TGAAACGCGGCGCCACTCTGGCAGGCATCGGCGTTGGTGCGGGCACGGTGGCAGCTCTTATCGTCACGCGCCTTATGGCCAGTATCTCCGTGGAAAAATCCTCGATCATCTACGGCGTGCGTCCCTGGGATCCGCTGACCATGATCGGCGTCATCGTCGTTCTTATGTGCGTCGCGCTGCTTGCCTGTTACGTGCCGGCTCGCCGCGCGGCTTCGNNCGTCTGTCGACCCCATGCGGGCGCTGCGGTCGGAATAGGAGAAATGATGCGCAACCTCAGAGCGTTATGGATCCGGCTCCTCAGCATCGTCGGCTTGAAGCACGCCGGCGACGACATCGACGCGGAACTGGAGAGCCATCTCCAGATGCACATTGACGACAACGTCCGCTCCGGTATGACTCCCGAAGACGCTCGGAGGAAGGCGCTGATCCAACTCGGCGGCGTCGANNACGGCCTGCGCATGATGGCGCGGAATCCAGGATTCGCTGCGGTGGCAATCCTGACCCTGGCCGTGGGCATCGGCGCCAGCACCACGGCTTTCAGCTGGATCGACACGGTGCTTCTGCGCCCCCTGGGTGGGGTCAGCGACCCCGAGCGGCTGGTGGCGCTCGAGTCGGTGACACCCGGCGGAGAGTGGGTTCCCAATTCCTATCCCGACTATCAGGACTTTCGCGATCATCTGCGCATGCTGCAGGGGGTCGCGGTCACACGTCCTGCGCCCTTCAGCGTCGGCCAGGAGGACCACGCCGAGCGAGTGTGGGGCGAGCTGGTTTCGGGAAATTTCTTTGCCGTTTTGGGAGTTCAGCCCGAGCTGGGACGGATGTTCCTGCCCGATGAGTACGGCGACAAGCCAGGAGCCTTTCCCGTGGCGGTCATCAGCGATCGCTACTGGCGGTCGCACTATGCAGCCGATCCGGGCATCGTGGGCAAAACCATTCGCGTGAATCAACACGAGCTGACCGTGGTCGGCGTCGCTCCGGCGGCATTCCATGGCTCCATCGCCGCGGTGGCCTTCGACCTGTGGGTGCCGTACATGCAGCAGCCGGTGCTCAATGGCGTTGGCGCGTGGATGTTGCGCAATCGCCAGAACCGCAACATGCTGGGTGTTGCGCGGCTGCGCCCCGGCGTGACCATGGAACAGGCGCGCCAGGAACTGGCCGCGCTGGCCGGGCGCATGGCCGTCGCCAACGCCGATGTTAGCCAGGGCATGAGCGCCACGCTGCTCCCGCTGTCGAAGTCGCCTCATGGGCCGCAGGGCATGCTGGCGGGGCCGCTGCGCATCCTGATGGGTGTTTGCATTTTGCTTCTGGGAATCGTGTGCGTAAACGTGGCCAATCTGCTGCTGGCGCGCGCCACCGTGCGCGAGAAGGAATTCAGCACGCGCCTGGCGCTGGGCGCGAATCGCCGCCGACTGGTGCAGCAGGTTTTGACGGAGAGCCTGATGATCACTGCCGCCGGGACGATTCTTGGCGTGGCCGCAACTCCCTGGCTGAGCCGCCTGCTCGAGGCGCTCATGCCGCCAGGCCAGTTGTCTCTCACCCTGGGCACCGGACTGCACGCGCATGTGTTGCTGTTCACAGCGGGCCTGTGTGTGCTCGCGACGCTGGCGGCCGGGATCGTGCCGGCGATGGTATCGGGTCGCGCCGATCTGAACACGAAGCTGAACGCGGGCGGACGTAGTGGAGCGGCCGGACGTGGGCGTCACAGGCTGCGCTCGGCCTTGGTTGCTTCAGAAGTGGCCCTGGCTCTCGTGGCTCTCGTCTCGGCCGCGCTGCTGGCCCGCAGCTTCCAGCAAACCAGCCGCATCGATCCGGGATTCGATCCGAATCATGTTCTGCTGAACCAGTTCTACCTGGCTACCAACGGCTACTCTCTCGAGCAGAGGAAGGAATTCTGCCGGCGTCTTGCTGCAGAGATGGAATCGACTCCGGGAGTCACAAACGTCGCCTACTCCGACGGTGTGCCACTGGGATTTGAGCCGAGCTGGTGGGAGGATCTGCGCATCGAGGGCTACACGCCGTCGGGCGGGGAGAATATGAAGATCTTCCGCA
>PMAD01000019.1 GCA_003152415.1 Acidobacterium sp. | reverse complement strand
CAAGAAGCTTATCCTCACACCGGGTCCTGCCCGCACAACTAAATGCCGGGCTTCAACTCCTCAGTACTCTCTCTGGACCAAAACGGTACTGCAAGGTGCCCGGGTCTCCACTTTGAGACCTCGGAATCGCGCGAAACCCGCCGCCTTTGCCTCTGTATCAGGGCTCGGCTTCATAGCCTGCGGAAAAACTCAGCTCTGTGAAGGGGCACGGCCTTCAGCCGTGCCGTAATCCCAATCAGGATCATCGGGCTTTCAGCCCCTGAGGGACGCTCCGCGTTGGGTGCCCCCTGTCTCGATTCTGAGACATGGGATTTCACCCTGCACGATCAGTCGCTCCCGCTGTGCGTCTTCTCTTCCGCCGTCCGGCCCTCGCTCGCCGGTTCGGGCTCATGTTTCGGCGGATCCACTGAGAACGGCATCACCGTCGCGAATCCCACCATCTCTCCCTGGCGCCGCACTTGGTACCGCACGTAGCCCGGCTTCCGCTCGATAATCGTCAGCGCCACCTCCGGCCACGTCCACCGCTTCATCAGCGTGCTGAGCTGCGCTTCGAGGTTGCGTGCAGCCGCGATTGCCTCCACAAAGGTGAGGGTCGCTTCACCCTCCTTGTCAAACGGATATCGATAGAGTCCCGGATGTGCCATAGGTTGCCTCTATTCTTCGGGACGCAATCAAATCAGTCACTTCCCCATTCGTTCCTCGCAGGCACATCTTGGTAATGACATAACGCCACCTGTAGAAACCCCTCCTGGGTACTGCCCGCGAAACTCCTCACACCACCAGCAAATCCCCTCCGCCCCCGTCCCCTCCGCCCCCGCCCGTCGTCACGCCCGTCACTCCCTCCTCGCCGCGCGACGCCAGCTTCCTCTTCATCCGCAAAAACGGCTCCTCATACCACCGCCGCGACACCCACGCAATCGCGCACGCAACCGCTCCGCACACCGTCAACCGCACCAGCAGTTCGCGAAAATCCCCAAAGTACGTCCCCCCGTAGTACCTGCCAGGCCGCCCGCTCCACCGGTCGTACTCCGCGAACACGATCGTGTGCACCAGATACAGCCCGTAGCTGATCTCCCCCAGCCATCGCATCGGCGCAAACACCGGCCCCGCAAACACACTTCTGTGTAGTGACAGCAACCCCAGCAACATTGCAGTAAAAATTAGCTCGAACGGCTCCGCCCCCAGCGCCGCCTCCGCCACATTGCTTCCCTGCAGCAGCCCCTGGTGCCGCCCGCCCGCCAGAATCAGGACCCCACTCACCGCCAGCGACGCGGCCAGCACCCGCGCGTTGCGCACCGTTCCATACCGCGACCGCACCAGCAGCGCGGCCAGCGCTCCCCACGCAAAGTTGTCTCCAACCAGAAACGTCGCGCCATGCACCAGCACCGGATGCACTCCGAACCCATACCGGATCACCCCCCGCAGCACCGGCTCCAGCACGCACAGTGCGCCCGCCAGCCACCCCAGCGTCCGCCGGCTCGACACCAGCACCACCAGCGGCCACGCCAGATAGAACTGCTCCTCCACCGACAGCGACCAAAACGGCAAATATTTCTGCGCGCCCGCAAATAAATTCGTGTTCGCCAGAAACGTCACCGCCACCGCCACGCCGCCGCGCGATACCATGTGCAGCAGTACCAGCGCCGCAACCGTCAGCAGATACGCCGGCAAAATCCGCAGCGCGCGCCGCACATAAAAATTCGACAAGTAGCCCGGCCGTCCTTTCGCGTCGAGCAGGATCCCCGTAATCAGAAACCCCGACAGCACGAAAAACAGATTCACGCCCATCGCCCCAACCTGCGTCGCGCGCGTAATTTCGTTCGCCACGCGCCCCGGCTGATGCGTCTGGCTGTAGAAAATTCCGTGGTACACCACCACCATCGCGATGGCCAGCCCGCGCAGCACATCGAGCTGCGGCATCCGCCTCGCCAGCAGCGGCCCCTCCTCTCTCACTTCCCTCTCGCCGGCGATTCGCCACCCCCACCGGCCATCCTGAAGCAGCCACCCACAGCGGTTGTCACCCACTTGTAAATTCCCCGCGACTGGCTACAGGCTCCTGGCTCCAGGCTCCCGGCTGCTTTCCTCATCTCTCATCCTCACAACACCAGGCCCCGCGAACGGCCCCCGATTGTTGACGTCGAAGACACCGCTACCTCAGTACCCACACGCGAAGAAAATGGTAATGGTTCCTTGCGCTTACACCGCGAAAGTGCCACGATCATCACTCACCGCTCGCCTCGGCAAATTTCGCACGCGAGGCGCGACGGCAAAGAAATTCTGTTCGCAGCGGGCCCCAGTTTCGATTGATTGGCTTTTTTGTTTCTACTTCTGCTTTGGAGCTGGTTCCATGACATCGATCACCATCGTTGTGCGCCGGCGCGAGCCGGACGGCACCCGGACCCCCATCTCCGCCAAACAGTTCATGATCGTTGGCCCTACCGAGAACAGCGCGCGGTCGGTCCACAGTGCGGAGTATTCTGAAGACGAAAAAACCCTCGCCGAGCGAGTCTTTCTTTTCCTCGACCAGCGCGGCGCCTGACCAGAACCCGAACCGGCAAAAAAGCGCCACGCCATTCTCGGGAGTGCCGCGTGGTGCGCTCGCCCCAGCGCACCCGCTCCAAAAACCGAAATCCGCTCGCCACCGACTGGCGATTCGTCAGGCCACGCCGCGCGCCTTCCCGGGCAAACTCCGATTCGTCTCAGGGCACGACTCCCAGGGCATGCCTGAGCGCAACAAGTGCCCTGATCGGCACCGGTCGAATCGGTTCGAAACTTCCGGGTTGTTTGAATGCTAAGTCGAGG
>PMAD01000356.1 GCA_003152415.1 Acidobacterium sp. | reverse complement strand
TGTACCAGGGATTCGCCGTCAGGATCGCCGTCACCCCTGGCACCTGCGCCGCCGCCCGCGCCCGAGCCACCGCCAGCTTCGTCGCATTGTGCGAGCATCCAGCCCAAACCGGCACTTGGCCCGCTGCTGCATCTGCCACAATGCGGATTACTTCCAGCCACTCCGCCTCATCCAGCGTCGGCGTCTCAGCCGTGGTCCCGCACGCCACCAGCCAGTCGATCCCACTCTCCACCTGCCAGCGCGCCAGGTCGTACAGCGCCCGTTCGTCAATGCTTCCGTCCGCACGGAACGGTGTCACCAGCGCCGTCCCGCAGCCTTGCAGATTCATAACAGGTCGAGTCTACACCGCGCTTCCAATGTCCGACGCCGCCGCCAATGCTCTACACTTCACACGATGCCTCCACCCGTCCAGGATCTGAAGAGCTTCGTTCTGCCGCGCAATTTTCGCGGCCGACCCGCCTGGTTCGTGCAGCTTTGGTGGCTCGTCCAGGCCACCGCATTCCGCTGGTCTCCGCAGTTCCTCTATGGATGGCGTCGCTTCCTTCTCCGCCTCTTCGGCGCCAAAATCGGCCGCAGCGTCATCATCCGTCCGACGGTCGAAATCACCTACCCCTGGAAGCTGACCATCGGCGACCACAGCTGGATCGGCGACTACGCCACGCTGTACACCCTGGGCGAAATCCGCATCGGCGACAACGCCTGCGTCTCCCAACACTGCTATTTAGCCGCCGCTTACCACGACTACACCCGCCCCACCTTCGACATGATCGGCAGCTTGATCGCCATCGAGCCCGAAGCCTGGCTCGCCGCCCGCGTTTTCGTCGGCCCCGGCGTCACCGTCGGACGCGGCGCCGTAGTCGGCGCCTGCAGCGTCGTCCTCAAAGACCTTCCGTCCATGATGATTTGCGCCGGCCATCCGGCAAAGGCCCTGCGTCCTCGTCCGACAACGTCCGACAACGCATCCCGCTAAAGCTTCCGCTCGCTTTTCGCTCGTTCCTCGCTCGCCTTTTGCTCGTTTTCGGCCCGCAACAGCTTCCCCACAATCTCTTCGAAATCCCAGCACCCCGTCTTTCCCGCAATCCACTCTGCCGCCCGCACCGCACCTTCCGCAAAACACCGCCGCGAATGCGCCTCATGCGTCAGCGTCAAACAATCGTTGTCTGACTTAGCCTCGATCGTGTGAATCCCCGGCGCATCGCCTTCGCGCTTCGACTCAATCGGAATCTCGGCGCCCGGAAGCGCCGCCGAGAGAATCCGCTGCAGCGACAGCGCCGTTCCCGAAGGCGCATCCTTCTTCGTCGCATGGTGCGTCTCGGTAATACTGAACCGATACCCCGGCACAGCGGCCGCCAGATCCCGCGCCAGCTTAAACAGGGCCTGCACGCCAACAGAAAAATTCGTGCTGTAGAGCAGCGCCGCGCCTCTCCGCGCACAAAGCGCCTTCATGTCGTCCAGATGGCTGTACCACCCCGTGGTCCCGACCACCATGCGCGCCCCAGTCGCCAGGCACGCCCGCGTGTTCTGCACTGCCGCTTCCGGCGTCGTGAAATCAATGACCGCGTCAAATCCCGCCAGCACCGGAGCGGTTAGCGCCGACGCGTTGCGATTTTCCTCTTCGCCTACCACGCGCACGCTGTGGCCGCGCTCCTTCGCCACCTGCGCCACCAGGCTCCCCGTTCTGCCCCGTCCCAGTACCAGGAAAAGCATTTTCTCCGCCCTCAATCAGCCACTCGGCTCACGGTTCCAGGTTCGCGGCTGACGGTTCACGGCTCACGGTTTCCTGTTATCGGTGCCCGGTGCCCTGCTCTTTCGCTACCGGCTACAGGCTACCCGCGACAGGCTGCCGTTTCCCTTCCACGTCGAAAATCTCCGGGTCCGGATCGCTGAAGAACTCCGCGTGCAGAGACCGCACTGCCTCCTCCGCATCATCCTCCTCGACCATGAAACTCATGTTGATTTCCGACGCCCCCTGCGAAATCATCCGCAGATTCACGTGCCGAATCGCCTGAAACACCCGCGCTGCGATGCCGTTCTGCCCGCGAATATCTTCCCCCACCATGCACACCAGCGCCTTCCGCCCCTCATACTTCACGTCCGCCAGCTTGCTCAGGTCCGCCGCAATCGCCGGCAGCTTCTCGTTCGAATCCAGGCTCAGCGAGACGCTCACCTCCGACGTCGACACCATATCGATCGGACACTTGTGCTTGTCGAACACCTCGAAAATCGCCCGCAGATACCCGTGCGACAGCAGCATCCGGCTCGCCACGATATCCATAATCGTCAGCCGCTTCTTCACTGCAATCGATTTGAACGGGCTCTTGCAATGCGTGGCCAGCGCCGTAATCCGCGTTCCGCCGCTCTCCGGATTCTTCGAGTTCAGCACAAACACCGGAATATTCTTCTTCACTGCAGGCAGAATCGTTGCCGGATGCAGCACTTTCGCGCCAAAATACGCAAGCTCCGCCGCCTCCTCGAAGCTGATCGTCTTAACCCGCAGCGCATCCGGGCAAACCCGCGGATCGGCCGTCATAATCCCGTCCACGTCCGTCCAGATTTCGATTACGCCCGCATCGATCCCGCCGCCCACCACCGCCGCCGTAAAGTCCGACCCGCCACGACCCAAAGTTGTCGTCACGCCCTTGTCCGTCGCGCCGATAAAACCGCCCATCACCGGCACGCGCCCTTCCGCAAGATGCGGAACCACGTGCTGTTTCAGCCGCTCTTCCGTGGCCGCGTCCTGCGGAATCGCCTTCCCGTGCTGCGCATCCGTCACGATGCACTTCCGCGCGTCCACATACACCGCCTGCAGCCCGCAGCGAGCAAACGCCTCCGTGATCATCCGGCTCGACACCCGCTCCCCATACGACACGATCATGTCGCTGATGCGCGGCGTCAGCTCGCCCACTACCGCCAGCCCGCGCAGAACCTCTTCGAGCCCGTCGAACTCCGCCTCCATCCATGCATGCGTCGCGGCCAGCCCCTCGTCCTTCCGCACCGCCGCCATCGGATCCTCGCGCAGCGCCGGACCCAATGCCAGCTGCGTCGCCGTGTCGCAATGCCGAATCCTCAGCCTCTCCGTAATCGCCAGCGCTGTGGCGCGGTCCCCGCGCGCCGCCGTCGTCGCCGCGGAAATCAGCAGGTCCGTGACCTTCGCCATGGCGCTCACCACCACCACCGGCTGCAGTCCCTGGCTCACCCGCCCCGCCACAATCCGCGCCGTCCGCAAAATCGCGCTCGCGTCCTCGACGGAGGTCCCGCCGAACTTCATCACCACCAGCCGATTCATGCCGGCACTGCCACCGGATCGAGCTTGCCCAGGGAAACCAGCAGCTCCGCGTTCAGCAGAGCCGCGCCCGCCGCCCCGCGTATTGTGTTGTGCGACAGCACCGTGAACTTCCAGTCCAGCAGCCCGCACGGCCGCAGCCGTCCCACCGTCGCCGCCATCCCCGCGCCCCGCATCTTGTCCAGCCGCGGCTGCGGTCGATCCTCCGCCGTCACAAATTCCACCGGTTGTGCCGGAGCCGTCGGCAAATCCCTCCCGGCCAGCGGAGCAAATTCCGCCCACGCCGCCATCATCTCCTCGCGCGTCGCTTTCCTGCCCAGCTTCACGCTCACGCTTTCCGTGTGCCCATCCTCCACCGCCACGCGATTGCAGTGCGCCGTCATCTTCGCCGCCAGCGGCTCCACCACCCGCCCGTTCAGCCGCCCCAGCAGCTTCAGCGTCTCCGCCTCCATCTTCTCTTCTTCATTTTTGATAAACGGCACCACATTCCCCAGGATGTCCAGCGAAGCCACGCCCGGATATCCCGCGCCGCTCACCGCCTGCATCGTACACACAAAAATCGCCTCGACGCCGAACCGCTCCACCAGCGGCTTCAGCGCCAGCACCAGCCCAATCGCCGAGCAGTTGGGATTCGTCACGATGTACCCGCCCGATTCCTTCCGCCACGTCTGGTTCTCCACCAGCGCCAGGTGCTCCGCATTTACCTCCGGGATCACCAGCGGCACCGACGGCTCCATCCGGAACGCACTCGAGTTGGTGATCACCGCACATCCCGCCGCCGCGAACCGGGGCTCCATCTCGCGTGCAATCTCCGCATCCAGCGCGGCAAAAATCACGCGCGGAGCACCCTCCGGCGTCGCCGGAGAAACCGGCATCGCGGCAATACGCTCCGGCAGCGTCGTATCCAGCTTCCAGCGCACCGCCTCGCCGTACGGCTTCCCACTCGACCGGTCGCTCGCCGCCAGCCAACCTACTTCAAACCACGGATGGTTCTCCAGCAGCTGAATAAACCGCTGCCCCACCATCCCGGTAGCCCCCAATATCCCAATCTTCTGCCGCATCTCCGCCGCCCTTTGCAGATACACCGCAGCCCAGGCATCACCACCGCAGCGTGGGCTATGACGACAGTGTAAATGCTGGCCCTCGCCAGCAGCGCCGCCCAGTGACCAGTGAAACCACCGTAGTCACCTGCATTGCGCAACAGGCGGAGAACCCCCGAACGTCTGGGCCCAACACGCGGCAGCACCCCAAAATTCGCGTCGACGGTTTAGGCTTTTAGTTTCCGAACATTCAAGACGGCAATGCGCGTGCCGCCGATGTTGAAGGTCCCCAGCAGCGTACCTGTAAATGCGCGCTGGCGCCCCTTTTCCGGCGTGAGCTTCCACTTACTGTTTTTTGTCATTCTCTCCCCACGTCTGATCTTTTGCCCGAGTACCTTCGTCGTTTTAGTCGTCATGACGACCTCCTACGTGCGAAATAATTGCAACTCCGGCAACTAGTGGTATTCCGCGCGGCTGCGCCGGCTCAGCCGGAAGCGGAAAGCAGCCAGGCAGCGCCGGAAGCCCTCGTGAGAGGATTCCCGGCGCATACCAAGCCTAGTTAGACATCAATTCCGGCTTCCTTGAGAAGTTCGTCCTTGTACAGGTCCTTGACGGCCTGCCCCATCGCTTGGTAGCAAACGAAGCTCGTGGCGATCTTCTTCGTTTCGTACCCGGCATCGCGGATGTGGGGCCGGGTGGCCCATTCAAGCCCGGCTTTGGCTTGAGTGGGGCGATTCCCAGAACAGACCGACCCGCCGCTGCCCCCAGCCAGGTTCACCCCATAGCAAGAAGCTAGCTCCCCCCGCCGTCCCCTCGTCAATCAATTTCACTCTGTCCTTCAGCCCGACGTACCGTCACCGTCGCCGTGAGTGGCCCATTTCGGGAACCGCCTCGTTCAAGGGGAAAATCGGGCTCCCCAATCCCGAGAGAGTCGGCTCACGCTCCAAGCTCTCTGCTCCCGGCTCCCAGCCTTAGTACGTGAAATCCTGAGTAACCGTCCCCTGCGCCGGAACCGTCACCGTCGCCGTCTGCTGCCCCATCTGCTCCTGATCCGCCACCACCGTATACGTCCCTGGCGGCAATCCCTTGATGAAGTACCGCCCCGCCACGTCCGTCACCGCATAGAACGGATTCGCCGACACATTGATGAACGCCTGCATCCACGGATGGTTGTTGCAACGCACCGGAATCATCAGCTCCGCCTTCGCAAACGTCCGCTCGTCCTGCGGCCCGTTCGCCCCGCCCGCCGGCGCCTGCGAAATATCCACCGCCGGATTCCCCTTGACCGTCGGCACCATGTGAATGTTGTGCATCGTCGGATCGCTGTTCGTGAACCGCACCGGCTGCCCCACCATCACCCCCACCACATGCGGAATATACCGGCAGCCCTTCTGGTCGATGTCCACCGGCGTCGTCGGCGCCGCATACACCTTATTCCCCAACCCATCCTTTATAGAGATGAAGACATTCTGGAACCCTCCGCCATTGCTCACCACAACCTGCTCGCTGAAGACCGTCGGCCCCAGCGTGCATGCCGGATCCTGATTCATATCGATCTGCACCGGCATCGGCGGCGCCTTCGAGTCGTGCACCGTCCCCTGAATCGCACCCGCCGTCGACCAGTCAATCGTCGTGTACACCGGCGCCGCACCCGAACCCGCGCTCTCCTTCTTACATCCCGCGACCACCAGCACCACCACGCAAGCCGCCACTCCCACCACCCACTGCGCTCTCATCGTCTCCCGCCTCCTGTCTCCTGACTCCGGGCTCCTGGTCACTGATCACTGCTCACTGTTCACTGTTCACTGTTCACTGTTCACTGCCGCAATCACTGCGTCCGCAAACGCCTGCGTCCCCGCTCGCCCGCCCACATCCCGCGTTAGCGTCTTCTTCTCTGTATAAACCTTCTCCACCGCAGCCTGCACCCGCTCCGCCGCGCTCGACTCGCCCAGATGCCACAACATCAGCACCGCCGACAGCAGCAGCGCCGTCGGATTCGCCACATCCTTCCCCGCAATATCCGGCGCCGACCCGTGCACGGCCTCAAAAATCGAAGCCTCCGCCCCGATGTTCGCCCCCGGCACCAGCCCCAGCCCACCCACAAACGCCGCGCACAGGTCGCTCACAATATCACCGTACAAATTCTCCAGCAACAGCGTGTCGTATTGATAAGGATTCATCACCAGCTGCATGCATGTGTTATCGATAATGTGCTCGCCATACGTAATGTCCGGATACCCCTTCGACACATCGCGCGCGCACCGCAAAAACAGCCCATCCGACATCTTCATGATGTTCGCCTTGTGGATCGCGTGAATCTTCCGCCGCCCGTGCTGCGCCGCATACTCAAACGCGAACTTCGCAATCCGCGTCGACCCCTTCTCCGTGATCACCTTCAGCGACTCGATCACTCCTGGCACGACCTCGTGCTCAAGGCCCACATATAAGCCTTCGGTATTCTCGCGAATGATGATCAAGTCCACGCCCGGATACCGCGTCTCCAGCCCCGGCAAATTCTTAATGGGCCGGAAATTCGCATACAACTCGAACTTCTTGCGCAGAGTCACGTTGATTGACGGAAACCCTCCGCCCACCGGCGTCGTCACCGGCCCCTTCAGCGCCACCCGGTTCCGCTCGATCGACGCGACCAGCTCCTTGGGAATGTACTCGCCGTGCTTCTCGAACGCCCCCGCCCCGGCCGCAAACCGCTCCCACGCGAACTGCACGCCGGTAGCCTCGATAATCCGCACCACCGCGTCCGTCACTTCCGGCCCGATCCCATCCCCCGGAATCAGCGTGACTGCATGCGTCTTCCCCAAGTCTCTCCTCTACCAGCTACTAGCCACCAGCTACCAGCTTTTAGCTAAACGTCCCTCGCTAAAAGCTTCTCGCTAAAAGTCCCCTCGCTAAGCGCTTTTCGCTCGCCCTTAGCTCGTCTTCCGCTCGCCCTTCACTCGCTTTTCGCTGTGGTGAGCCAGCAACTGCTCCAGCTCATCCTTGAACTCCCGTACATCCTTGAAGTCCCGATACACGCTGGCAAACCGGATATACGCCACGGTGTCCAGCACCTTCAGCCGATCCATGATCTGCTCCCCAATCTCCACCGTCGTCCGCTCGCGCTCCGTCGATTCGGTCACGAACGTCTCAATCTCATCCACCAGTTGTTCCAGCTTGCCCGCGGAAATGGGCCGCTTCTGGCATGCCGCCAGCAACCCGTCCAGCACCTTCTTGCGCTCGAACTTCTCCCGCCGTCCGTCCTTCTTCGCCACCATGTACGGGATTTCGTCGATCCGCTCGTAGGTCGTAAACCGGCGGTTACACTTCTCGCACTCGCGCCGCCTGCGGATCGAGTCGGCTTCCCTGCTCTCGCGCGAATCGATCACGCGGTCCTGCCCAAACCCGCAGTATGGACATTTCATCGTTCCTCAAATTCTAGCAGCGCAACAACCGTCATCCTGAACTCCCGCACCGCGCGGCTCAATCTTTCGCTAAACGCTTCTCGCTAAAAGTTTCTCGCTAAACGTCCCTCGCTCGCCGTCCGCTCGTCCCTCGCTCGCTGTTTGCTCGTCTCTCGCTCGCTTTTCGCCCGTCCCTCGCTAATCGCTCTTCGCCAAAAGTCTTTTGCTAAACGCCTCTCGCTAAAAGTCCCCTGCTAAACGTCCCTGGCTCGCTGTTCTCTCGCTGTTCTCTCGCCGTCCGCTCGCCTTTCCCTCGCCTTTCACTCGCTTTTTGGACTATCCTCATCCCGACTGCCTATGAGCACGACAAGCACCACTACCCGCAAGCGCAGTATCGCCAAAGGGCTCTTCGCTGGATTCATCGGCGGCCTCGCCGGCGCCGGCGCAAAAATGATTGCCGAAAAAATCCTCCCGCCCCGCGTCCAGGGCCAGACCCCGCCGCCCGTCGTCCTCGCTGAAAACGTCGCCGGCCGCCGTCTTCCCCCCGACCAGCGCGAGCTCGCCCTGCAAGGCATTCACTGGATCTTCGGCGCCCTCGCCGGCGCCGCCTACGGCGCTCTGGTCGAAATCGAGCCCTCCTTCGCCGCCTGGCGCGGTGCAGCCTTCGGCATCACTCTCAACCGCATCACCCACGAGGCCCTGCTGCCCAAACTCGGCCTCGCCGCTCCTCCTGGACAGCAGCCCACTCAGGAACGCATCAGCGAATGGGTCACCCACGCCGCCTATGGAGTCACCACCGACTCCGTCCGCCGCGCCGTCCGCCGCGTGCTGTAGCCTGTCTCTGTCTCCTTTCCCCGGTCTCCGCATCCCACCCAGCAAGGAGCAACCATGCCTGCGCGTCCCACCTGGTCCGGATCGATCCAAATCTCGCTCGTCTCCATTGCCGTCCGCATTTTTCCCGCCTCCAATCCACCGCGCCAGGTCGAGTTCCACCAGATCGACCGCAGAAGCCATCACCGCATCCATCACCAGAACGTCGACGAGGGCGAAACCGTCGACAGCGCCGACATCGTGAAAGGCTTCGAGTACGCGCGCAACCGGTTCATCGAAATCGATCCCAAAGAACTGCAGGCGCTGCGCCTGCCCACAGCCACCACGCTCGAAATCCGCCAGTTCGTCAAAGCCAGCGAGCTCGGCCCGCAACTCTATGACCGCCCCTACTTCGTCGCGCCCAAAGCCGACGCCCAGGCCAAAGCGCTCGCCATCATGCGCCGTGCGCTCGACGACAGCGAGAGCTGCGGAATCGGCGAAGTCGCCTTCAGCGGCCGCGAACACCTCGTTGCGCTCGCCCCGCCTTCCGATCCGAAGCAAAAAGGACTCATGCTGTACGTCCTGCGCTACGCCGAAGAGCTGCGTGACCCAAAATCCGTCCTTTCCGGCATCAAAGAACCCTCCGTCAGCGCGCAGGAGCTCACCCTCGCCAAACAGCTCATCGGCAGCAGCACTTCGAAGTTCGATCTCGCCGCGTACAAAGACGACTACGAAGCTGCTGTGCTGAAGCTGGTCAATGCGAAGCGCAAAGGCAAGCACCTGCCCGAACCCGAACCCAAAAAGCAGCCCGCGAAAGTCGTGAATATCATGGACGCGCTGCGTAAGAGCCTCGAAAACGGCGGCTCTTCCAAAGGCCGCCGATCCAGTTCCCGCAAACGCGCTGCCTAGCCGATTGGCGTTGGCCGGACCACCGGCACTGTTCGTGTCAGCGCACGACTTTCGCCACCGACGCGAACGCTCACAACTGACGCGGGNNTCACCCCACAGCAAGAAGCTAATACTCCCGCCATCCGAATAGTCAACGCAATTGGATCTGTGCCTGATCCGTTAGTACCGTCCCGTACCATTTTGGAAACCGCATGGTTTCGACTCCGCCCCTTACCTTTTGCGCAGACTCTCCACCGGTGACAATCAATAGCCGCGCGTAGGGCCTCCCATGTTCGGTCACCCCTCAATTCCCCTCTCTTCGTGCTATGCTCCCTTCGTGGCAGCCACTGCCTCCCCGCCCAAACTGCGCACCCCCCGCCACGCGGCCATCGTCCGCGTCACCCACTGGATCACCGTCCTCTGCTTCTTCGCCCTGCTCATCACCGGCGGCGAAATCGTCATCTCCCATCCGCGCTTCTACTGGGGCGAAGTCGGCAACGTCATGACCCGTCCCCTCTTCACCATCCCCATTCCCTCNNAGGCCGCCTGGGTCGTCGTGATCGCCGGCCTCGCCTATGGCCTCTACGGCCTTTTCACCGGCCATTTCCGCCGCAACCTGCTACCCGAAAAAGGCGATCGCTCCTGGAGCTCCTTCCGCCGTGTCTTCGCCAAATCTTTCCACCGCGCGCCACCCGGCGAGCCTGGAGCCCACGCCTACAACGTGCTCCAGCGTACCGCCTACATCGCCGTCATCTTCGTCCTCTTCCCGCTCGTCATCTGGACCGGCCTCGCCATGTCGCCCG
>PMAD01000121.1 GCA_003152415.1 Acidobacterium sp. | reverse complement strand
CACTTCGCTTCCCGCGGCGTCATGAACATCGAAGGCCTCGGCGACGCTCTCGTCGCCCAGCTCCTCAACCGGGGCCTCGTCAAAAGCATCGCCGACCTTTACTCCCTCACCGCCGAGCAGCTCCTCTCGCTCGAGCGCGTCGGCCAAAAATCCGCCGACAATCTTCTGGAAGAAATCGCCCGCTCAAAGAGCGCCGGCCTCGCCCGCGTCCTCTATGGCCTCGGCATCCGTTTCGTCGGCGAACGCACCGCCCAGCTTCTCGCCGAAGAATTCGGCTCGGTGGAAGCCCTCATGACCGCATCGCGCGAAGATCTGGAGCGCGTCAACGAAGTCGGCCCTCGCGTCTCGGAAGCCATCCGCGAATTCTTCGACGAAAAGAAAAACCGCGACCTGGTCCACAAGCTCGAAAAGGCCGGCCTCACCTTCACCGCCGAGAAGCGCAAGAAAACTTCTCAGCTCGAAGGCCTCACCTTCGTCCTCACCGGGACCCTGCCCAACCTGTCTCGCGAAGACGCCAAAGCCAGAATCGAATCCGCCGGAGGCCGCGTCTCCGGCTCCGTCAGCAAGAAGACGAACTACGTGGTCGCCGGCGAAGATGCCGGTTCCAAGCTCGACAAAGCCCGCGAGCTGGGTGTGAATGTCATCGATGAAGCCGCGCTGGAAGAGGTCCTGCGCTCATGAAGCCGGCCCGGACGCTAATTCCCGCCTCGCCCAATCTCCTTCGTCATCGCCGCCCCCAACACTTTCCCCAAATCCGACCCCTGCACAAACGCCACCACCCGCAGATTCGCCGGATCGGCCCCAGGCCACAGCTTCACCGAGAACGGCGCGTCGAAGCTCTTCCCCTTCTCCAGCTTTCCCACCTTCACCAGATCCCGCACCACCGCAACATTCGTCAGCTTCTTGCCGTCGTTCTCGCCGGCCAGCACATCGGTCTGCGTTCGATCGAGCGTGACCGCCACAAAAACCTCGCCGCCATGCTTCTCCGAGGTCGCGTCCACCGCCACCCGTCCCGTCAACGCCCCATCGTCCACCGCCGCCGATTCAATCTTCACCGGCAGCATCGGCGCCGCGGCCGCCTTGGCGAACGTTTCCTTGATCTGCTCTCCGGAGTTCGCGACCTTTACTTCTTCGGCCCCGTTCAGGATCACCTGCGGCGTATACGCATCGCCAATACCCAAAATCTGCTCGTACCCTCGCTGCCGCGCCGTCAGCTGATCCGACGAGAACGGGTCCTTCCACCCATCGTGATCCCAGTAGTTCACGTGCTCGCTCAGCACAATGATCTCGGCGCCCTGCACTGGCTGAAAATGGTCCAGCTTTTCCGCCCACACATCCACCGGTGGACAGCTCGAGCATCCTTCCGACGTAAACAGCTCCAGCAGGATCGGCGTCTTCTGGGCATGCGCGAAACCGCACCCAGCCAGCAGAAACAAAAGAAGCGTGCTCTTGTGCAGGGGAGAGAAAGTCCGGCTCATATTGCTCTGACTATCACGTTTGGTGCGCTTCGCGCCATAGCCACCGGCGAGGTCCCGAATCGAGCCCGAGGAGGGCTACCCCTTCGGCGCGTAGTACCCCTCACGCACCCTGACCGTAAACCGCCGATCCAGACAGAACAAATAGATGGTGCGGAACGCTCCGTCGGTCTTGAAGTCCGCCGGCTTGTAGACCAGCGCGTACTGGCTGCGCAGCTCGTCCTGAATCTCCTGGAAGCTGTTCGGCATGTCCTCAATCCGCGTCGGGAAAAACGCCTTGCCGCCCGTCGCCGACGCCATCTTCTCCAGGACATCGTCGCCGCGATCCCGGCTGGGGCTCACGTTGGTGCTGATCGCGTAGATATTCGTCTCCGCCCGCTGGCACTCTTTGATCGCGTCCTCGATATACGCGTGGCTCTGGTTGTCGTCGCCGTCGCTCACCAGCACAATCGCCTTCCGCACCGGTTCCTGCCCGCGCGCCGTCAACAGCTTGTCGCGGCAGGCGCTGTAAACCGCGTCGTACAGCGCCGTTCCGCCGCCGGGCCGCAACCCCTGGATTCCTGCCGTCAGCAGGTCCAGATTATTCGTCCAGTCCTGCCGGTAGTCCGGCGTCACGTCGAAGCCTTCCACAAACGCCTTGTCCGACTGCGGCCGCACGATCTGCAGCAGAAACGCCGTCGCCGCCTGCTGCTCGAACAGGAACCGCTGCCGGATCGATGTGCTGGTGTCGATCAGCACTCCCACCCGCAGCGGCAGATTCGTCTGCTGCGTGAAGCTGTACACCTGCGCCGGAGCCTTGTGGTCGTCCAGCAGCGCGAACTGGTTTTGTTGCAGGTCGCGGATGAAATGCCCGTGCTTGTCCGTGACCACGAACTCCAGATACACCTCGTTCACGCTCACGGGAATCGTGAACTGGCCGTTATCGCCGCTCTGTTGCGGATTCTCGCCCGTCCCAGCCTGCGCGGGCTGGGACGCTGCCGGCTGATTCTGCGCCGGAGCGGGCTGAGCTGGCGGTGCGGATTGTGCTTGCAAGCTGGCCGTCGCACACAGCGCGTACGCCAGAACAAGAGGGGACAAGATGACTGCTTTTTTCATCGAAGCGTACTTTTAATCTTACCTTGTCGCAATCGGAGCGCGCATTCATCCAAAGTGCTATCCTCGCGCCCCTGCCCGCCCTGACGTACCATCCTTGCCACCCGGCCCGCACTCCCGGCACAATCGTTACATGAGCGAATCGCAGAAGACCGCCATCTCCACCCCGCACACTCCCGCCGCAATCGGCCCCTACTCCCAGGCCGTGCGCCTCGGCAACCTCATCTACACCTCGGGCCAGATCCCGCTCGATCCCGCCTCGGGTCAGATCGTGCCGGGCACGATCACGGAGCAAACCACGCGCGTCCTCGAGAGTCTCAAGGCCCTCCTCACCGCCGCCGGCACGGACCTTGCCCACGTCGTCAAAACCATTGTGTTTCTGAAAGACATGGCCGACTTCACCGCCATGAACGCCGTCTATTCGAAATATCTCGCGCCTGATGGAGTCACGCCGCCAGCCCGCTCCACCGTTGCCGTTGCCGGCCTGCCCAAAGACGCCCTCATCGAAATCGAGGTCATCGCCACCATCTGACTGTGCTGAACGCTGTACGCTGAACGCTGAACGCTGCTATCCCCAGGAGTTTCCCAATGCCCGAAACAAAGACCGGCAAAATCGAAAAAACCGACGCCGAGTGGCGCGCCCAGCTCACCCCCGAGCAGTACCACATCACCCGCCAGAAAGGCACCGAACCCGCTTTCACCGGCAAGCTCACCTACAATCACGACACCGGCATGTATCGCTGCGTCGCCTGCGGCGCCGACCTCTTTCCCTCCGACACCAAATTCGACTCCGGCAGCGGCTGGCCCAGCTTCTATCTCCCCGTCAACTCCGCCGCCATCGAAACCCACGAAGACAACACGCTGGGCATGCGCCGCGTCGAAGTCGACTGCGCCCGCTGCGGCGCTCACCTCGGCCACGTCTTCCCCGACGGCCCCAAACCCACGGGCCTCCGCTACTGCATCAACTCCGCATCCCTGAACTTCGAGAAGGCCAAATAGGCCGCCCTGTTCACCAGGCAAGCATGAACCAGCGCCGCACCCTGCTGTCCCTCTCGATTCTTCTCCTCGCCTGTGGCGCTCTGCTCATCGCCACCGTGTCCTCGCAAAACTCTAACCCCGCCAGCGAGCATCGCGGCCCATCGTGGCGCTCGCCGGTTGCATCGACGCAGAGTTTTCACATCGCCGGCTCTGTCGTTCAGGTTGATTTCGCTCCGGGTGCTCTGGACCTTCCCACACCGCAAATCATGCAGTGGGTCGAAAACGCCGCCAGCTCGGTTGCCACCTACTACGGACGCTTTCCGGTTCCCCGCGACCGCGTCCTCATCATGCCCACCGAAGATCGCCGCGGCGTCATGCAGGGCACCTCCTGGGGCGACGTTGGCGGCTCTCCTGCCTTCACCCGCATTCGCCTCGGCCAGCACACCACCGCCGATGCCCTGACCGACGACTGGATGATGACCCACGAGCTCGTCCACGGCGCCTTCCCTTCCCAGGAAGACGAGCACCACTGGATCGAGGAAGGAATCGCCGTCTACGTCGAGCCCGTCGCCCGCGTGCAAACGGGCTTCCTGCAGTCGGAGAAGATCTGGTCCGACATGGTGCGCGACATGCCCAAAGGCGATCCCCAGCCCGGCGATCAGGGCCTCGACCAAACCCATACCTGGGGACGCACCTACTGGGGCGGAGCGCAATTCTGCCTGCTCGCCGACGTCACCATCCGCGAACAGACCCACAACAAAAAGGGATTGCAAGACGCACTCCGCGCCATCGTTGCCGCTGGCGGCACCATCGATCAGGAATGGCCCATCCGCAAAGCCCTGCTGGCCGGCGACGCCGGCACCGGAACCCACATCCTCGAACAACAGTACGACCACATGGCGTCCGCGCCCGTCACCGTTGATCTGGATGGCCTCTGGAAGAAATTAGGAATTGTCAGAACCGAAACCGGCGTTCGTTTCGACGACACCGCTCCCGACGCCGCCATCCGAGCCGCGATTACGGCGACACCCTCAACCGGCCGCATCGCATCTTCGCCATAATCGGCGAGAATCCGGGTGCCCCATCCTGGTTGCGC
>PMAD01000273.1:168-3481 GCA_003152415.1 Acidobacterium sp. | reverse complement strand
ACGCCGTGTTCAGCATGATCTCGGCGCCGCCCAGGCGGAGCAGGCACCAGTGGAACTTGTCCGGCCCCATCACCGGCGACGTACTCACCACTTCAAACCCCAGCACATCGCGGTAGAACCTCACCGCCACCGGCATGTCGTACACCTGCAGCAGCGGACACACCCCCCGCACATCGATCGCCATCCCTCACCTCACGAATAGCAACCAGCATAGCCTCAAAGGCTGCCTCGACTATGCCTTCGCTCCCGGCTCCCGGCTCCAGGCTCCAGGCTCCAGGCTACTCGCTCCTGGCTCCCGGCTACCGGCTGCTTCTTCTCCAGCGTCTCTTCCTCCATCAGCCACCGCCGCAGCTGCAGAATGTCGTTCGCCCGCGCAATCCCAATCGGCTTGTGCAGCGGGCCCTCCTCGACCACCACCACATTCTCCGTATTCTTCCGCAGCATCGCCCGATGCACCAGATCCACCAGATCCTCAGGATGCGCCAGCACAAAATCCTGCCGCGCCAGCTCCCGCATCTTCAGCGGCCGCTCCGCCGAATCCGTGCGCAGCAGATCGTGCGGTTCCACAATCCCCACCAGCGCTCCCGCCTTGTCCACCACCGGCATCAGCGACACATCCCCCGGCACAAACGCCGCCAGCACCGTGCGCAGCTCGTCATCGGCCTGAAACACCGTGAACTGATTCCGCATCACCTGCTTGATCCGCGCCCGCATCAGCATCGGCGCAGAGTAATCCTGCAGCACGATCAGCCCCCGTTTCACCAGCTTGATCGTCATGATCGATTCCCGGCTGCACAACCGCACGAATCCGTCCGACACCATCACGCACACCACCAGCGGCAGCAGCGCGTTCGGATTGTGACTCAGCTCAAACAGGAACACGATGCTGGTCAGCGGCGCTCTCGCGATCCCTCCGAACACCGCCGCCATCGCAACCAGCGCATAAAACGCCGGATCGCCCACCAGCGACGGAAACAAATGATGCATGCCCATCGCGTACGTCGCGCCCAGTCCGCCGCCCACCACCAGCGACGGCGCAAACACGCCCCCGGTCGTCCCCGATCCCAGTGAAATTACCAGCGCCCAGAACTTCGCTATCGAAATCCCCACCAGATGCCCCGTCGTCAGCCGATCGTTCAGCATGTCGCGGATCGTGTCGTAGCTGGTCCCGAACACCTGCGGATAGAAGTATCCAATCCCGCCCAGAATGAAAGCGCCGATCATCGGCGACCAGATCAGCGCGTGCTTGATCGGCAGCTCGTCAAAGAAATCCTCCAGCCATGCCAGCACCCGGATCATCACCACGCCGACTGCGCCCATCAAAATGCCCAGCACCGCAAACAGCCACAGTTCCGTCATGCAGGTCAGCCGGAATGCCGGCGTGGAAAACAGCGGCGCCCATCCCGCAAAGTGAATCCGCACCCCCGTCGCCACGGCCGCTGCAAACGCCACCGGGATAAACGACCGCGCGCGCAGTTCGAACAGCAACAATTCCACCGCTACCAGAATCCCCGCCAGTGGCGCGGTAAACGTCGCCGCCATCCCCGCCGCCGCGCCCGCCGCCAGCAACACGCGCCGGTAGTACGGCGTCAGCCCCACCGCCTGTCCAAACAGCGACCCGATCGCCGCGCCGGTCTGGATGATCGGCCCCTCCGCGCCAAACGGTCCGCCTGTTCCAATCGCGAACGCCGTCGCCAGCGGCTTCAAAATCGCCACTCGAATCCGCATGCGGCTCTTCCCGAATAGCACCGACTCCATCGCCTCCGGAATCCCATGCCCTTTCAGCGTCGGCTCCCAGAAATAAATCATGATGCCCACCAGCAGCCCGCCAATCGGCGGGATCAGAATCACCCACGGCCCCAGATGGTTATTCGCGGGGTTCGTCTCCGCGAATGAAACCTTTCCGTAGAAAAACAAATTTGTGAAGAAATGAATCAGCTCCAGCAGCCCCTGCGCCACCAGGCCGGCGACAAATCCCACCCCCAGCGCGTATGCGCAGATCCGAATCACCTCCGGCTCCAGCGCGACCCCGAACTGCCCCTTCTTGTTCGATTGCGACTCCGGAGTCGCAGCAATCTCGGGAATTGGAAATTCAGCCATTCTGCCCCCTTCGCCGCACTCGCGAGAGCCTCTCGCCGCCCGCGCACTCCAGTTTCACTTGCGGCCGCGTCAGAAATCCCGCCTTCACCCGCCGCACTTCCTCGTGGTGCAGCTCGGTCAGCGTCGACAGGATCTCCTTGCCGCGCGGCGTCAGCGTCACCACCACCTGCCGCCGATCTGTCTCGCCCGGCCGCCGCCGCACCAGCCCGCTCTCCGCCGCGCGCTCCACCAAACCCACCACCGAGTTGTTCCGCTCCTGCAGGAATTCCGCCAGATCGGAGATCGTCGCTCGCCCGTCCTCCGTGAATCCCGCAATGCCCAGCATTAGCTGGTGCTGCTGTGGCGTCACGCCGCACGCCCGCGCCGCCTTCTCGCTGAAGCGCAAGAACCGGCGCAGGTTATACCGGAACCAGGCCAGGTCCTGCATCGTTTCCTTCTCTTTCTGCTCCCGCTTTGCCTTTTTCTTCCCCATGAATCACTCGCTACGAGCTATCCGCTACCGGTTACTGCTTGCTTTTAGATCGCACTGCGATCTATTTTACATCGTAATGCGATCTTTATCTCGACCGAGCACAATACTCCCCGCTTTTACAGGCCGAATACGGCCTGCGCAGCGCACAACTCGCAGATTCTCAATGGATGAGCACACCGAAGCAGGAGCCGCTCACCGCTCGCTCGCCTGCGGGATGGGATGTGAAAATCGACCGGCTCACGCCCGAAAGATCTACTTCGGCATGCCGGCTGCGACCCATTTCTCAAAAACAGCCACCTGGGCCGGTGGCCAGGCGCCGTCACAGGGCATGCCGCCTGACTTCAGCTCACTCAGGATCGGCGTCGCGTGCTTGCACACATCTTCGTACGACCACAGGTCGAAGGCGCCCAGCATCGCCTCGCGGTCCATGGGCCGGAACAGCTTCTTAACGTCCCGGTCGAAACTCGGCGTCTCTCCGGAGCCCGGTAGCTCTGCTGTCATCCTGCGTCCTCCTCAGAAGTGCGAGACATAACTTCGGCTGCGCGGACGGAAACCCGACAGCCGTTTCAGAATTACACCGCAGAAACGAAATTCCGGTCAACGCTCCGTTTTCCGATTCATCGCGCTGTAATCCACACCGCCCTGAATCTGCGTCGCAGCGGATTCTCCGCCATTTATCCTCTCAGCACAAGGAGTCTCCCCATGCAGATCACCGGCAACACCATCCTCATCACCGGCGGC
>PMAD01000273.1:0-125 GCA_003152415.1 Acidobacterium sp. | reverse complement strand
AGATCGCCACCCAGTTCCCCTCCCTCAACGTCCTTATCAATAACGCCGGCATCATGAAGAACGAAAACCTCAGCGACCCTTCCGCCGATTTCTCCGTCGTCCGGGACACCGTCACCACCAACCTC
>PMAD01000090.1 GCA_003152415.1 Acidobacterium sp. | reverse complement strand
TCCCAGCTCCCAGCTCCCAGCTTCGGGCTACCGGACCCGTTTCTTCTTGCCCGGCTTCGGCGCACCCTTGCACCGGGCCACAATCAGCGTGATGTCGTCCGCCTGCTCGCCGGCGCTGTACTCCAGGATTTCCCGGAGAACNNCGCGTCGAGAGAGGCGTTGTGCCGCAGCGACTCGATCAGTCCCCGCTGCCCGAATTCCTCGCCCTTCGCATCGCTGGCTTCCGTCACCCCATCCGTGTAGAGCGCGAGCGTGTCACCCGGCGCCAGCTGGCATTCGCCCGTGTGTCCGTCCCAGTTCCGAAAAAGACCGAGCACCGTTCCGGTGGAGTGAAGCTCTTCGAGCGCACCGCCCTTGCGCAACAGAAGTCCGGCCAGGTGCCCGCAGTTGGCATAGCGCAGCTTTTGAGACTCGTCGCAATACTCGGCAAAGAAGATTGTCGAATAGGCGCTCTCCACCGTGTTATCGAAGAAAATCTGATTCACCGTTTTCAGGAACAGCTGCGGCTGCTGCCGAGCGATCGCCAGCTGGCTGCGCAGGTTGGCCTGCAGATTGGCCATCAGCANNAAATCGTAATAGTCGCCGCCCACATGCCGCGCCTGGATGCAGACGCCCGCGTAGTCCAGCGTCTTCAGCACCGGGGCCGACTGCGGAAACAGCCGCGCCTGCACCTGCTTCGCGATCTCCAGCTCCTGCGCTACGCGCCGCTCCTGCTCGACCCGCTCGCTCGCCTCGCGGCGCTGCGCCTCGATCTCGCGGCTCATCTCATCGGAGCCCAGCAGCTCGAAGGTGTTCCCGTCGATGTCCTGGAAGGTCGCGAAGGTTCCGCCCCACAGCTGCGGCTGTGGCGGCTGCACGAACTTCACGCCGCGGCTCCGCCACAGCTCGTAGGTCGCGTTGACGTCCTCGGCGATGAAGGCAATCTGGGTCGGGCGGCCGATCAGCCGGTAATTCTCCGAACCGCGCCGCGGCGCAATCAGCGCCAGGATCGCGCTGCCGTCCGGAGGAGCGATCGCCACCCAGCGGCCAAACTCAAACCGGCTGTCCGCCAGCACGCAGAATCCAAGCTGTCCCACGTAGAATTCGAGGCTGCGATCGTGATTGCGGACATAAACGTTCGATTTGAAGATCCTGAGGTACGGATTTTCCGAACCGGAGCTGCAGGGGGAGCGATTGACCCTGTCGAGCGGCTTTTCACGGTTCGTCCCATCGCTCGCCACGTGCGCCTCCGCGAAACTTCCTGCTCGAATCAATATCCCACACGCGGCGTACTGCATTCCAAGTGCGCCCGTAGAATCGCCGCCACGACCGCCCGGTTAAGATGGAACCAATTCGCCCTCCACCGCGTACCTCACAATGGTGCGGCCCACGCCCTCCCCCGCCGCACCTCTGTTGCAAATGGAGACCCTTATGTACAGATTCCTGAGCGCTGTCGCCTTCGCCCTTGCTATTCTTTTCGCGCTTCCCGCCACCTTTGCCCAGGCTGGTCCTAAATCCAACTCCCTCGTCATCGTCTTCAAGGACGGCCACCGGCAGACCGTGAACCTCGACAGCGTGCAGCGCCTCGAGTTTCCTGGCGCGGTCCCAGCGGGCCTCATCAGCGTTCCCGGCCCGTCGCGCGCCCACTTCCTCGGTAAATGGGAAGTCGGCGAGGGGAACGGAGAGAACTTCTACATCACCCTCAACGACGACGGCACCGCCCTGCGCACCATGAACGACCTGGAGCACGAGCGCGGCACGTGGGTCTATGCCCACGGCGAAGCCCAGGTCACCTGGGCCGATGGCTGGCAGGACTGCATCCGCAAGCTCGGATCACAGTTCAAGAAGTACGCTTACCACGAAGGCAAGACCTTCACCGACGACCCTGACAACGTCACCAACGCGCGCAACGTGTCGCAGAATCCCAACGGCGTGGATTAAGCTCCCGGGGTTCCCGGAGGGATCTGCGTCTCCGCTTGCGCTACGGCAACAGCCCGAACACGGCCACTGCGTTGGGCGTACCCACAAACACCATGCCGTTGACTTCCATCGGAGTGATGAACTTGTTACCGCTGCCGAATTGATCGCGGGTTATTTCGCGGCCTGGTTGCTGTTGTAGAGCTCCTGCAGCGTGGTTGCGTCGAAAGCATGTAACACCGCCGGTGACGAATTCTCGACCGCCCACACGATCCCATTCGTTGTCCCGTTGGCGCTCACCGCCGGTGTCGTTCCAGGATACGGAAACGAATTCGCGCTCTGCACGCTCGCGCTGGTGGCCAGCTTCGCATTGGTGATCGGGAACGCCTTCAGCGTGTCACTCACCGCGCCGTAGTACACCGTGTTGTTGAAATACGCGGGCATCGACCACACGCCGCCGATGGGGGCGTCAATCTCCTGGTACAGCGCATTGTTGTTTTGCGCGCTGTACTTGCCCATCGAATCCCGATTCACCACATAAATGTTCTGGTCTTTTCCGGCGCCGCATGCGGGGGGAATCCTCCTGGCCGTGCGAGGCGCAGCCGCATCCTCAGACGATCTCTAAAACCTACACTGACTTCCTGAGCCCTGTCTTCAATATCTCCTGCTGCGACCACGGAATTACCACCGCCGCTTCCCACCGGATCCCTTTCAACTTTTCCAGTGAAGCTTCCAGCTTCAGGGTGGTGAACACCGCCATCCATCCGCCCGTCGCCAGCCGGTTCGCCGCCGCCTTGCACGCCGCCCCCATCTTGTCGACGGCGCGCAGCGTAACCGCATCGAATACACGTTCATCGGCCATCTCTTCCACGCGCCCTGCCCAGACTTCCGCTTTCAATCCCAGTATCCGCACCGTCTCGCGCAGAAATGCTGCCTTCTTCCCCTGTGACTCCGCCAGCGTGACACCGATCCTCGGCCGGCAAATCGCGATCGGAATCCCTGGAAATCCCGCGCCCGAGCCGAAATCCAGCAGCGTCTTCACGTGTTTTGGAATTTGCTGCGCCGCGAAGATCGACTCCACGAAATGCCTGCGGACAATCTCCTCTGGCTTGCGCGCCGCCGTCAGATTCATGCGCGCATTCCACCTCATCAGCAGCGCGAGATACGCCTCAAACTGCTCGACCGCCCGCGCATCCAGCCCGGCCCCATCCAGGCTGACTCGATTCTCGTTCGCTTGTTTCATTGTTCAGAAATTGTCAGCGGTCCGCCAACCGCTTCTCGAGGCTCGGTCTGTGCCCTGTAACCTGCGCCCTGTTCCCTGTCTTTTAGTCCGCGACCGACTCGCTGATCATGCGCGGCTCCCACGCCGACGCCGCATCCACAAACGACTGGAACAGGCACTGCGACGCCTTGTTCTCGTCCAGCACGCGTTCTGGATGCCACTGCACGCCCATCAGAAACTGATCGCCATGCCCTTCCGCTGCTTCGACTACGCCGTCGTCCGGCGACCATGCCGCGCGCACCAGCCCATCGCCCAGCACAGCCACAGCCTGATGATGGCTGCTATTCACCATCAGCGTGGTCCTCATTCCCAGCCCCAGAATGCGCCGTAACCGCGATCGCGCTTCCACCTCGATCGTGTGCGCTTCCGTGACGGCTCGTCCTGCCGAGTGATCCACGCCGGTTTTCAGATGCTGCACCAGCGTTCCGCCCCGCCACACATTCAGCGCCTGGAATCCGTAGCAAATCCCCAGCATCGGCTTGTACAGATTCGACGCGTCCTGCAGCAACAGCTCGTCGACGGCTTCGCGCGCCGCGTCCGCCGCCGCGCAATCGGCCTCAGCTTCTTCACCGTATTTCTGCGGATTCACGTCCGCCGGACTTCCCGGCAGCAGCACGCCCTCGCACGACGCCACCAGCTGCGCCACCTTTGCCGGCGAATCCCGCAGCGGCACTTTGACCGGCACTCCACCCGCATATTCCACCGCGCGCGCATACTGCGGCCACGAGCGCTCGCTGTATTCCTTATCCGCGAAATTGGGTTCCGGAATCGCTATGCGTGGTGCTTTCATGGTCTCCGCGCCCCCTCGGTCTCGTGCAGGTTCCGAGAAATGGTTACAGCCTCCAGGTCCCCTGTTTCATTTTCATTCTTTCCCGGCGTCGCGGACGGCGCTGCAGGCTTTTTTCGCCAGGAGTGCTCATAATACAGCGCGGCGATCTGTTCCTCCAGTAACTTTGTCACTTCGTCAACCTGCTTCATGGTCAGACCCTTCGTTTCCAGCGGCTCGCCCACCGCCAGGGTCACAGGAACAGGATGCACCGTGCTCGCGTGGATCGGCAGCAATTCATGCGTCCCAATCAGCGCCATCGGCGTCACCGGAACCTGCGCCCGGATCGCCATGAACGCCGGCCCGTTCAGGAATTTCGCCGGTTCCCCCGTCTCCGTCCGTCCGCCCTCCGGGAAAATGAACAGCGGCATCCCGCCTTTCAGCGTCCGCGCCGCGCTCGCAAGGCTCGCGATCGACGCGCGCGGGTTGCCCACATCCACTGACACCTGCCCTGACCGGCGCAGCCACCAGCCAATAAAGGGCAGTTTGAAGAGTCCGCTGCGCGCCACGATCCGAAACTGGAACGGCAGCGAACTGAAAATCACCGGTGTATCCATATACGACAGGTGATTGGAAACATACACCGCCGGCTGCGCTTTCAGACGTTCTCTGCCCAGAACCGTCACCCGTGTGCCGCAGAGGGCCACGCTGACGCGCGCCCACGCCTGCGCAATGCGATGCTGCCAGCGCCCGCTCTTCTCAAACAGCGATACAGCCACTGCCAGGCTGGCAAAAATGGCCGTCGCCAACGCAAACACCGGCGCCCGGTACACGTAGCTCATCAGCCGCTCGCGCAGCGGCAGCGGATTCGGCCGTGGCCCTTGCGGCGCAATCGCGCTCATCGCGTCTCCACCGCAACGCGCTCGAGCAGCGGCCGCACTTCACCCACCAGATAAACCGATCCAGCCACCATCACCAGCCCTTCGCGCGGAGCCTCAGCCCACGCCCTCTCCAGCGCCTCCTGCCCATCTCTCGCAGTCATCGCCCGTACACCAGTCCCTTGCGCTGCCGCGACGATCTCCTCAGCGCTGGCCGAACGCGCGGACTCCACCGGAGTCGCAATCACCAGGTCAAACATCGGGAAAAGAACCTGCGCCATCTCCTGGTACGCCTTGTCCTTCATGCACCCGAAGACGAGTACGCGTTTGCGCCCCGATCCGTTCTCCGCCGTCTCAAGCGATGACAAAGCCGCCCGCAGCGCCCACGCTCCCGCCGGATTGTGCGCCACATCCAGCAGCACATCGGCCTTGCCGGCAACCTGCATCCGTTCCAGTCTTCCCGGCCATTGCGTTTGCCGGATTCCCTCCGCGATCTGCGCCGGTGTAATTTTGAAACCGTGGTTGTTACTGATTTCCACCGCTGCCGCAACTGCCAGGGCAATGTTCCGCCGCTGGTGCTGCCCCGCCAGCGGCGAATCCACCTCGATCGCTTCGTCCATCAAGCACAGCGGATACTGATTACGCAGCAGATTCTTCTGAACGCTGAACGCTGAGCGCTGAACGCTGGGCATGTATTCCGCCGCGTTCACTCCCCGCACATCCAGCTCCGCCGCCACCTCTCCAATCGTCTGGTTTGCCTCCGGGTGCTGCGGCAGCGTCACCAGCACCCCATTCCGTCGCAGAATGCCAGCCTTCTCGCGCGCGATGAGCGGAATCGTCTCGCCCAGCCATTCCGTGTGGTCGAGCGAAATGTCGGTGATCACCGAAATCAGCGGCTCCACGACGTTCGTCGCATCCAGGCGCCCGCCCATCCCCACCTCGAGCACCGCCAAATCCACCTGCGCTTCGGCAAACGCCTCGAAGGCCACCGCCGTCAGCGCCTCAAAAAAGCTCGGATGTCCCGGCAGCTTTCCTTCAGTCATCAGGATTTGCGCGCAGTCATCCACGCGAAAATAGTGCCGCGCAAAATCCTCATCGCCAATCGCCTCTCCGTCGATGCGAATCCGCTCGTTCACGCGCACCAGATGCGGTGATGTATACAGCCCGCACTTGTACCCCGCGCTCTTCAGAATCGCGGCCAGCGTCGCGGCGGTCGATCCTTTCCCGTTGGTCCCGGCAATCAGGACCGAGCGAAACCGCCGCTCCGGATGCCCCAGCGCCTCCACCAGCGTCCGCATCTCTTCGAGGCGAAATTTCCGTCGCGGCTCCCCCGGCGCGGCATGCAGCTCACCCACCCGGGCATGAAGACTGTCGAGCGCCGCCGCATAGGACATGGTTCGATTTTAGGACAACTCGGCGGGAGGGGTTGAACCGCGAATCCGGTGCCATCGCACCCCTCCAAAGTCATCATCGCCCGCTCACTTCAGTACTGCGGCGAGGTTGCTCCGCACTGCTAAACTGGAACCCGCATGATCCTCCCCTTTGTCCGCGAGTTGTTGGCGGACCTGGAGAATTCTCCCGCCTTTGAACAGGCAAGAAGGCACCTGGCGCTTGCCCGTGGGCGTCGTCGTGTCTCCGGACTCACCTCGACCGCCCGCGCCCTCTACATTCCACTCTTCGCGCGCGCCGCGCAGGTTCCCACCGTCGTCATCGTCGCCGACAACAAGGCTGCCGACGCCATGCATCTCGCCCTGCGCGCCGGATGCGACCTCACCGGTGCGATTCCCGCCGACCGCGTGCTGCGTCTGCCGGCCCACGATGTTCTACCCTTCGAAAATCTCTCGCCCCACCCCGACATTCAGGAGCAGCGCGCCAAAACCCTCTGGAAAATCGCCACTGGCGAAGCCTCCATCGTCGTTGCACCCGTCGAGTCCGCCGCGATGAAGCTCTTCCCCGCGCCGTTCTACGCCGGTCTCGCGCAGATTCTCCGCCGCGGTGAAGAAGTCGACGTCGAAACCCTCCTCGCGCACCTCACCAGCATCGGCTACTCCCGCAACGACATCGTCGAGATGCCCGGCCAGTTCACGCGCCGCGGTGGCATCCTCGATGTCTACTCGCCCGAAGCCGATCGCCCCGTGCGCTTCGAATTCTTCGGCGACGAAATCGAGTCCATCCGGAAATTCGACCCCGAAACCCAGCGCTCCGCCGCGCCTCTCGATGAAGCCCGCCTGCTCCCGCTGACTGAAACCCCCGTTACCGAGCGCCTCCTCGCCGCGGTTCACACGCGCCTCAGCGGCGAACGCATCGAATCCACCGACGATCCTGAGCTGGTCGAAGAAGCCATCGCCGCCGGCGGCGTCTCCATCTTCCCCGGCTGGGAATTCTTCGCGGGCGTCAGGGGCGCCACCGGCACCCTCTTCGATCTCTTCCCGCGCTCGGCCCTCCTTGTCGAAGAACCCGCGATGATCCGGAATCAAATCGACCGCTGGTGGAGCAAAGTCGAGCAGCGCCACGACCGCTCCAGCATCGGCTCGCTCATCACGCCCGCGGACATCTACCTGCGCCCCGAAGTCCTGCAGGCGCAGCTCGCCTCGCATCCCGGCCTCGACATCGATCAGCTCGGCGTAGTCGACGTTCTCGAAGAGGACCAGACCCTCGGCGAAATCGAATTCACCTCCCGCCCCACGCTGCGCTTCCACGGCTCCATCCCTGCTCTCATTGAGCAAATCCGCAACCTGATGAACCAGGACGTTCGCACCCTGCTCGTCGCGCCCAATCAGGGCGAAGTCGAGCGTCTCGCCAACCTCCTGCGCGAATACGAAGTCCCCTACCGCCTCGGCAGCCGCATCCAGCACGCGGGTAGCGAAAACATCTACGACGAATCCAGCTACCTGGCCGGCGACCTGCGCACCCCCGTCATCCTGCGCACCGCGCTCGCCACCGGCGTCAGCCTGCCTGACGCACGCCTTGTCCTCTTCGGCGCGCAGGATTTCTTCGACGAGGCCGACGTCACCGCGCGCCCTGCCCCCAAAAAATCCAAAACCGCCGCCTTCGTCTCCGACTTCCGCGACCTCACCGTCGGCGATTACGTCGTCCACGTCGAGCATGGCATCGCCCGCTACCAGGGCCTGCGCGAGATCGAGCAGGACGGCATCTCGCTCGAGTTCATGATCCTCGAGTTCGCCGAGGCCGCGCGTCTCTACGTCCCCCTCACGCGCCTCGACCTCATCCAGAAATACCGCTCCACCGAGGCCGGACCCGCGCCCGTCCTCAACCGCCTCGGCTCACAGCAATGGGCCAAAACCAAAGCCCGCGTGCGCAAAGCCATGGCGGATATGGCCGACGAGCTCCTCAAGCTCTACGCGCAGCGCAAAGCTGCTGAAGGTCACGCCTTCCCCGCCGACAACGAATTCCAGCACGAATTCGAAGACGCCTTCGACTTCACCGAGACCGACGACCAGATCTCCGCCATCGCCGACATCAAGCGCGACATGGAGTCAACCTTGCCCATGGATCGCCTCCTCGTCGGCGACGTCGGCTACGGCAAGACCGAAGTCGCCATGCGCGCCGCTTTCAAAGCCGTGCAGGACGGCCGTCAGGTCGCGGTCCTCACGCCCACCACCATCCTCGCCTTTCAGCATTTCGAGACCTTCAAAAATCGCTTTCGCCAATTTCCCATCAACATCGAGATGATCTCCCGCTTCCGCACGCCGAAGGAGCAGAAGCTCATCCTCGAGCAGGTCGAGAACGGCCGCGTCGACATCCTCATCGGCACGCACCGCCTGCTCTCAAAAGACATCAAGTTCCACGACCTCGGCCTCCTCGTCGTCGACGAGGAGCAGCGCTTCGGCGTCCGCCACAAAGAGCGCCTCAAGCAGATGCGCCGTGAAATCGACGTGCTCGCCATGTCCGCCACGCCCATCCCGCGCACGCTGCACATGTCACTGGTGGGCCTGCGCGACATGAGCGTGATCGAAACGCCGCCCCGCGATCGCATGGCCATCCAGACCGTCGTCGCCAAGTTCGACGAGAAGCTCATCCGCTCCGCCGTCGAAGTCGAGCTGGAGCGCGGCGGCCAGATCTACTTCGTCCACAACCGCGTCGAGACCATCTACGAAATCGCCTCAAAAATCCAGGAACTGGTTCCCTCGGCGCGCGTCATCGTCGGCCACGGCCAGATGAATGAGACTGAGCTCGAGAGAGTCATGCTCGCCTTCATGAATCACGAGTACGACGTTCTCGTCGCCACCACCATCATTGAAAATGGCCTCGACATCCCGCTCGCCAACACCATCGTCGTCAACCGCGCCGATCGCCACGGCCTCTCGGAGCTCTACCAGCTCCGCGGCCGCGTCGGCCGCTCCAATCGCCGTGCCTACGCGTATCTGCTCATCCCGCCCGAGCAGGAGCTCACCGAAGTCGCCCGCCGCCGCCTCGCCGCGCTCAAAGAATTCTCCGACCTCGGCGCCGGCTTCAAAATCGCCGCCCTCGACCTCGAACTCCGCGGCGCAGGCAATCTCCTCGGCGGCGAGCAGAGCGGCCACATCGAAGCCGTCGGCTTCGAAATGTACACCTCGATGCTCGAAGAAGCGGTCAGCCGCCTCAAAGGCGAGGAGCGCGTCGAGCGCCCCGCCGTCCAGCTCTCGCTCGGCATCGCGCTGCGCATCGACGAAAGCTATATAGCCGAGGAAAACCAGCGTCTCCGCATGTACAAGCGCATCGCCGGCATCGACAGCGACCGCGCCCTCGACGAAGTCCGCGCCGAGCTCGAAGACCGCTACGGCCCGCTGCCCGCGAGCGTCGCCCACCTGCTCCAGGCCGCCCGCCTCCGCATCGAATGCGAAAAAATCGGCGTAGCCCAGGTCGACCGCAAACGCGACCAGCTCCACATCCGCTTTACCGAAACCGCCGCAGTCGACCCGGCGCGCCTCATGAACCTCGTCTCAAAGAACGCAAAACGCGGCGCCCAGTTCACACCGCAGGGCGTCCTGCGCTTCCCGCTCACTGCAACCAAACCCGAAGAAATCCTCCTCGAAGTCCGCGCCCTGCTCGAAGAACTCGCCCTGCAAACCGCTGCCGCAGTCTGACCTGCCTTTTAAGGCAGAGGCCGCATCCACTCGCGGAACCACGCCGCAAGCTTGATTTCGGGCATCGATCCGTCCGCGACCGCAAGCATAACTCGCACCATCTCCTCGTTTGTGGCCGCTAGTTCGTAGCCATTCACGGGCAGAAACACGCCGGCCGCGACGATGATCGCCGTACGCTTATTCCCATCGACAAATGCATGGTTGCGCGCGATGCCAACCGCATACGCCGCCACAAGGTCGGCTGAATCCGGTGTGCCATAGGTCGCAATATTGCGCGGGCGCGCGAGAGCTGTTAGCAGGAGCGACTCATCCCGCAATCCGGGGGCGCCACCGTGCTCAGCGAGTTGCGCGTCATGGACGGCGAGCACGACCGCTTCAGAGACCCACTGGATCTCCGAACGGCTCATTTTGCCAGCTCACGCAAAGCGTCGCGCCGCTTCCGCATGAATTTCCGCGCGTGAGTCATTTGCCGCTCAAATTCCGGGTCGTACGAAGTAATCCGGAACCCGTCAGGCGATTCCGTGAGAAATAATGTGTCGCCCTTAGCGACGCGCAAACGTGCCAGCACTTCCTTCGGAAGAACAATCCCGGCAGAACTGCCGATCGTTGTGACTTTGAGCTTCACCACTTCCAACGCCCTCGCGCCAATTCTAACAAACATTAGAACACGCTCAAAACCACTCCAACAAACCCCCAAACGTCTCCACCTCCAACAACTGCTGCCCCGCGGGTGCAGCGTCCAGCACCTCATGCTCCAGAACCCATGTGTGCGGGTGATGAATAAACACCGCATGCAGTCCGCAAGCCAGCGCCGGATTAATATCCGACTTCGGACTGTTCCCAATCATCCATGTTGTCCCCGGCCCAAGCTCGTATTTCGCGCACACCTCGCGATACGCACCCGGATCCTTCTCCCTCGGCACTTCCACACCCGTGAAATGCTCCCGCACCCCCGACCGCGCCAGCTTATCCAGCTGTTCCACCTGGTTGCCCTTCGTCATCAAAATCAGCTTGTGCCGCGAAGCCAGCACGGGCAGTGTCTCCGCCACTCCCTCCAGCAGCTCAATCTCCTGGTCCGCAATCGACTGCGCGAAGCTCATGATCCGCTCGTGCTTCGCGGGCGAGATCGGGCCCGTCGTCAGGCTCTCAAAGCACGTCACCAGCGCGCGCCGGAAGCTCGTCAGCCCATACCCGTGCAGGCGCACATTTTCCCGCTCCACCGCGTTCAGTCGTTCGCGCACTTCCTCTCGCGTGTATTCCTTGTGGTCGAGATAAGAAATAAACGCCGCAATGGCGTGCTCGAAGTAGATGTTGTTCTCCCACAGCGTGTCGTCGGCGTCGATGAGCAGCGTCTGCCCGGGCGCGAAATGGGTCTCTGTAGTCACCTTATTCAGCAGCGTACCAGCCCCATAATTTGCATCGAACAAAGGAGGCAGTTCCCCCCTGACCGGCGCCAAAAGATAGTGCGGAGTCGGCCTTCCCCTCCATCCCCTCCGGCGCTTCACCCCCGATTCTGTGGCCACTGACCACAAATCGTGCCGCATCGCATCCCCGCCTGCGCTCCACGCCCCTTCCGTCGGGTATCATCAGTTGTTTGCTTTCCGGAGGAGATTCATGCGCAATCCCTTGTTGGCCGCCGCCAGCTGTCTGTTCTTTGTCACCCTCACCTGCTCCGCGCAGACCGCGGCTCCCGCCGGCGAAACTCCGCAATACAGCCCCATCCCCGGCTTCGACCCCGCCGCCATGGATAAAGCCGCCGATCCCTGCGGCGACTTCTATCAGTACGCCTGCGGCAACTTCGCAAAACTGCATCTCATCCCCTCCGATTTGCCGGAGTTCGATCAGTTCGCCAACCTTTTCGAGTTCAACACCCAGGCGCTGCATCAAATCGTCGAAAAAACGGCAGCCGCGCACGCCGCCGCTGGCACCGACGAGCAGAAGATCGGCGACTACTACGCCGCCTGCATGGATACCGATGCCATCGACAAGCGCGGCCTGGCCCCCATCCAGCCGGAACTGGATCGCATCGCCGCTCTCCAATCCAGGGAGCAGCTGCCCGCGCTCATCGCTCATCTCAATCGCATGAGCGTTGGCGTCTTCTTCGATTACGGCTCCCAACAGGATTTCAAAGACGCGACCCGCGAAATCGCCTACATCGACCAAAGCGGCCTCGGGCTTCCTGAGAAGGATTACTACCTTCGCACCGACGACAAGAGTGTCGAAACCCGGAAACAGTATGTTGCTCACCTGGCAAACGTGCTGAAGCTCCTGGGCGATCAACCCGAAGCAGCGCAGGCTGAAGCGCAGAAGATCCTGGACCTTGAAACCGCGCTGGCCAAAGCATCGCAGGGCAACGTCGAGCGGCGCGATCCCGACAAGGTCTACCACATGATGTCGCTCACCAGTTTCTCGGCCACCGCGCCCGCCATCGACACGGCCAAATACATTGACCTGATGGGTTCCCCCTCCGTCCAGGAGCTGAACGTCGTCTCTCCCGACTTCTTCCCAGCGCTCAACAAGACCATCGCCGATACCGATCTGGCGACGATTCAGGCTTATCTCCGCGTCCGTCTCGCCGACTCGTTTGCGATGCGCCTTCCCCACGCCTTCGATCAGGAGAGTTTCGACTTCTATGGCCGCAAGCTGACCGGCACGCCCGAGCAGCAGGCCCGCTGGAAACGCTGCGTCCAGGCCACCGATGGCTCGCTCGGCGAAGCCCTCGGCAAGCTTTACGTCGCCCAGTACTTTACCCCTGACATGAAGGCTTCCACGCTGCGCGAGGTCCACGACATCGAAGCGGCGATGGGCCAGGACATCGACGCCATCGCCTGGATGAGTCCGGAAACCAAAGTGAAAGCAAAGGAAAAGCTGCACGCTGTCGCCGACAAGATCGGTTACCCCGATAAGTGGCGCGACTACTCGAAGCTCGACATCGAGCCCGGAGATGCCCTCGGCAACTCGGTCCGCTCCCGCGAATTCGAAGTCGCTCGCCAGCTGAACAAAATCGGTAAGCCCGTCGATCGCCAGGAATGGCAGATGACCCCACCCACCGTGAATGCCTACTACGATCCGTCCATGAACAACATCAACTTCCCCGCAGGCATCCTGCAGCCCGCCTTCTACGACAAAGATGCCAGCGACGCCACCAACTATGGCCACATCGGCGCGGTCGTGGGACACGAGCTGACCCACGGCTTCGACGATCAGGGCGCCAAATTCGACGGCAGTGGCAATCTCCACGACTGGTGGACGGCTGAAGACAAGAAGCAATTCGAAGAGAGGACCGGCTGCGTTGACAATGAGTACAGCCAGTTCACCGCCGTCGACGATGTCAAGGTCAATGGCAAGCTCACCCTTGGAGAGAACACCGCGGATAATGGCGGCGCGCGCATTGCCTTCATGGCGATGATGGCGCGTATAGCGGCGTCTGGAACGCCCGCTGCCACCACGCCGGAGCAGGTTGCGGAAAAATCACTTTCCCCCCAGCAACAGTTCTTCCTCGGCTACGCCCAGAATTGGTGTACCAACGAGCGTCCGGAATTCCTTCGTATGCTCGCCAACGTCGATCCGCATTCCCCCGATGCGCTGCGTGTACGTGGTGTCATCGTGAACATGCCGGAATTCGCCCACGCCTTCGGCTGCAAGCCGGGTCAGCCTATGGCTCCCGTCAAGAGCTGCCACGTTTGGTAACCAGACAACTCGTTTTGATGTTACTCAGCGCCCATTCGTAGCATAGGGGGCGACTTAAGTAACATCTCTGTTGACCTGCAAGTAGTTATATCCAGCCGCCCACAGTCTACTTTCGTGTCCGTTTTCGGCTTACCAAGAAAAATATAGATACCCTCAGTGATCCACCGACGCTTCGGGTTAGTCTCGGGGTGCGCCGACTGGCGCCAAAGGACATATCACCCCATGAAAAAGACTCTTCGCGTCGCAGTTCTCTCCGCGTCATTCGCCCTGTTCGCAGCCCCTGTCTTCGCTGGTCCCGGCGGCGCTGATCCGCCGCCGCCTCCGACCAACAACGGCAGCCAGGTCGTCACCGCGGCCACCGTTGCTAGCGCGATTATGACGGCTCTGGGCGCTTAACCTTCGGCTATCCGTCTGTGCGTCGGCTCGCCCGGGCTTCCGCTTTCGTAGCGGAAGTCCGTGGTGTGTCGTATCTTTGAGAGCAGGGCGGACGCATGCATTATTCGCTGGTGGACACACTTCCGTGGGCGGTGGCTCTCTTAGTGCACCTCACCCTCCTGTTTGTCCTGATCAGCCGTAGCCGGTGGCGGCAGTTTCCCATTTTGACGACCTGGATTGCGTTCTCGGTCGCTCGCAGTCTTGTGCTCTTTTACGCCTACATCCACGCCTCAAAATACTGGTACACCCTTATTTACTCGATTGCCTCCTGGGTCGATTTTGCTCTGCAGCTCGGCATTGTCCTCGAGATCGCCCGCATCGTGCTCCGGCCGACGGGCAGTTGGGTCCGGGACGCTCGCTCCCGCTTTGCCGCTGGCGGTATCGCAGGGGCCGCTGTGGCCGCTCTCCTTGCGTGGTGGGTTACTCCCCCAGCCTCCTCCGTCCGTCTGTTTTGGCAGATCCGCGGTAACCTCTTTACCAGCCTGGTCATCTGCGAGCTGTTTGTGCTGGTGAGCCTTACCGCCAATCGCCTCGGTCTCGGCTGGCGCAATCATGTCATGGCAGTTGGGCAGGGGCTCACTGTATGGAGCAGCGTCATGCTTGTGACTAACGCCCTCCAGAGTTTTCTAGGTACCCAGCGCCTTTACTTGCCGCTCGAACGGGTCCGCAGTAATACTTACATCGTCGCGGTATGCTGGATCACCGTACAACTTTGGCGTCATGAGCCCGAGCGCCAGCCAATTTCCTCCGATTTGCAGGAATATATTCTTGCGCTCCACCAGCGAGTCGAGTACGATCTTCGCAGACTCGACGCTGGACACTAGTTACCCCGTCGTCCTGGATTCCAGGACTTGACGATTCGAAAGAGAGGCCGTAGCAGTGTTGGTCTACCTCCTCCTGGGCGCGCTTGTAGGTAGTCTCCTCGCAGCCGCCATAAGATCCCAGGTATCGGCCGTTCGGGTCAACCGGCGCAGCTGGCAGGACTTAGTTTCTCAGATTAAACGCATCGAGTTCCAGCGCGTCACTTCCGTGGCGCGCGACTATCTCGAACCCAAAGAAGGGCAGATTTCCCTCGAACCCACTGACATGTGGCTCATGCTGGGCGGCCGCGAGGGCCTGCGCCGTATGCGCGAGAATGCCCGTCTAATGCTGCTCCTGGCGGCCCACGCCCAGCGCTGGAATTTCGATGAAGGCGTCATCGTGACCGAACGTATGCGCCGCGACGCCCTTCGTCTCCGCCGCGCGATTTGGCGTATCGAGCTGGCCCTGACCTTTCACACCGTACTGCGCCGCTCCGCCACCGTCATTCCCTTTGACCTGCACGAGGCCGCATCCTCTTATTACCTGATGCGCCAGCGCCTGCTGGCCCTCTATCAGACCAGCCACTCCGGACTCTATCCCCGTCTGGCTGAAGTCCTCTAGGGCTTGGGCCCCTGTAATAACTTAGCCGCGCAACTTACCCCCCAGCGCCTCCAGCCCACTAATCACCTGTTGCGACCACCCCTGCACTTCCTCCTCGCGCAGTGTCCGCTCGTGGGACTGGAAAACCACACCCAGCAGCAGCGAGTAATGCCCAGGGGGCGCCAGCTTGCCATCGCGCAGCACTTCCTTCGGCTCAAAGCCCCGCAGCTCCGGAATCGCCAAACCCTCGATCGCGCCCGCCAGCTTCGCATACGCAACGTTGTCCGGCAGGATCACCGAAAAATCCCGCCGCACTGGCTGAAAACGCGACAGTTCCTCGATCGCAGGCTGCCGAAGCTCCTGCTTGTAGAGCCGATCCAGCCACAGCTCGCCGATCCAGATCGCCTGCTTCAGCTTGTGTCGCTCCGCCTCCGCTGGGTGCAACTGTCCGAACCACCCCACCGTCGCTCCATCCAGCACCGCTCGCGCACTGCGGCCCGGATGCAGCCACGCCGGCATCAACCCCGAAGCAGCAGGGAAGTGGTCGAAATAGACAGACCGCGCAGCAAATTTGTTCAGTACCTGTTCTACCGTGCCCTTCAGATCGCAGAAATCGGCTTCCGGTTTACCAAATGCATTCCCCGTCGCGCCCATCCCCAGCGACGACCGCTCGTCCACACGATCCGCCCCGCCGCTGAACACCGTCCCCATCTCGAACAGCGCCGCCCCCTCCACATCGCGGCTGATGTTCAGCGCCAGCATATCCAGCATGCCTGGGAGCAGCGACGGCCGCAGCATTCCCGCCTCTTCGCTCAGCGGATTCCCAATCTGTACCGCCGACCCCGGCTCCCGCACGAACCGTGCAGCATCCTCGGCCCCGCAAAAGCTCGATGACACGGCCTCGTTCCATCCCAGAGCCAGCATCGTCCGCCGCACTGCGGCTTCTTTCTCCGCCCAGGGCAGCTCCACCACGGTTCCCGCAAATGCCGGCAGCGTGTTGCGGAACCGGTTGTACCCGTACACGCGCGCGATCTCCTCGATCAGATCGATCTCGCGCTCCAGATCCAGCCGCCAGCTCGGCAGCGTCACACTCCAGCGATCCGCACCGTCCTGTTCCAAACCACAGCCCAGGCCAGTGAGAATGCCCTCCGCCATCGCGGCCGGAATCCCCTCCGCATCCTCCGTCTCGCCCAGCATTCGCCGCACCTCGCTCAGGCTGAAGCGGATCGAGCCCCTCTTCGCCGTGCGCGCCACAGCTTCGGGAACCACCACATCGACCAGCTCGCCCTCAGGATGCCCACCCGTCTCGAGAATGATCCGGCTCACCAGCGCCGACGCCACCGGAGGCGCGTTGAAATCCGCGCCGCGCTCAAACCGATGCGACGCATCCGTGTGCAGCAGGTGCCGCTTCGAGCTGCGCCGCACTGATCCAGGATCGAACCACGCCGCCTCCACCAAAATGTTCCGCGTCTCCGGCGTGATCATCGTGTCCCATCCGCCCATCACGCCCGCAATCCCCAGCGCCCTCTTCTCATCGGCGACCACCAGATCATCGGGATCGAGCGTCCGCTCCACGCCGTCGAGCGTCCGCAGCTTCTCGCCCTTGCGCGCCCGCCGCACGATGATCCCGCCCTCCAGCTTGTCCAGATCGAACGCGTGCGTTGGCTGCCCCATGCCGAGCAGCACGTAGTTGCTCGCATCGACGGCGTTGTAAATCAGCGTCTGCTCAAGCAGCCGAAACCGCTCCGCCACCATCCCCGACGAAGGCGCAATCTTCACCCCGCGCAGCACTCGCGCTGTAAACCGCCCGCACAGCCTCGGCTCCTCGATCGAAACCGGGAACGCCTGCGCCGCTTTCTTCGCGGCCGGCAAACTCGCATCGAGCGGCTTCAGCGCGAGCCCGTAGATCGTCGCCGCTTCCCGGGCAATGCCGTAGTGATTCATCGCATCCACGCGATTGGTCGTAATGTCCATCTCGAACAACGACCCATGCGCGCCCAGATCGAACACGCCCTCCACCGCGATCCCACGCAGCGTCAGATCGTCGGCCAGCTCCCGATCGGAGATCGTGATTCCCGGAACGTATTCGCGCAGCCATGAGCTGAGAATCTTCACGCAAATTGCTCCAGAAAACGCAGATCCCCTGAGTACAGCAGCCCAATATCCCCAATCCCGTACTTCATCATCGCGATCCGATCGATCCCCATCCCAAACGCAAACCCGCTGATCTTCTTCGGGTCATAACCCGGCTGCTTCCCCTGCACAAACCCGAACACCGCCGGATCCACCATCCCGCACCCCAGCAGTTCAATCCACCCCGAATGCTTGCACTTCCTGCATCCCGAGCCGCCGCAGAATGGGCAGCTGATCTGCACATCCGCGCTCGGCTCCGTGAACGGGAAAAACGACGGGAAGAACCGCGTCTTCACGCTCGACCCGAAAAACGCTTTCATCGCGGCATCGAGCGTCCCCTTCAAATCGCCGAACGTGATGTTCGTATCGACGCACAGCCCTTCCACCTGGTGGAAGATCGGATAGTGTGTAGCATCGGCCGCATCGTTGCGATGCACCTTGCCCGGAATGATGATCCTCACCGGAGCCGGCTGTTGCTCCATCGTCCGAATCTGCACCGGCGAGGTGTGCGTGCGCATCAGCAACCGGTCGCGCAGCGGCTTCCGCTCCTGCCCCACGATCACCAGTGTGTCCTGCGTATCCCGCGCCGGATGCCCCGGCGGGAAATTCAGCGACTCGAAGTTGTAGTAGTCGGTCTCCACTTCCGGCCCCACGCCCACCGAGTACCCCATCCGCTGAAACACCGCGACAATCTCGTTCCACGTCCGGATCAGCGGATGCTCCGCACCCAGCCTGCGCCGCGTCCCCGGCAGCGTGACGTCAATCGCCTCCGCATCGAGTCCCGAGCCCGAAGAACCCGCGCCCGCCAGCTCCAGCCGCCGTTCAATCTCCGCCTTCAGCGTATTGAACCGTTGCCCGATCTGCTTCTTCGCTTCCGCCGGCGCCGACTTCAGCCACGCGTCGCTGATCGCCTTCAGCCGCCCCTGCTTCCGACCCAGCCAGAAGAGACGAAAGCGCTCCTTGTCCTCCGGCGTCATCAGGAACGTGGCCTGAATGTTGACGTCGTTAGCTATGAGCGCAAAAGCCCGGTCCAGCTCCGCCTCGC
>PMAD01000253.1 GCA_003152415.1 Acidobacterium sp. | reverse complement strand
GGACGGTGTAGGGGCGGCCGTTCTGGATAAGGGGCTGCGGAGTGGGCAGGCCGTCGAGGATGGAGGTGGCGTCGGTGGCGACTTCGGAGGTGGTGAAACCCAGGCGAGCGGCGAGGCCGGGGTCGACCACGAAGGTAGTCGCGGGGCCGCTGATGGTGTTGTCGATGCCGTTCTCGACGTCAACGACGCCGGGGACTTTGGAGATGGCGTCGCCGACGCGCGGGGCGAGCTGGTTGAGGAGGTCCTGGTTGGTGGAGAAGAGCTTGATCTGGACGGGCTCGGGGGCATTGGAGAGGTCGCCAATCATGTCCTGAAGGACCTGGGTGAACTCAACATCGAGCTCGGGCTCGGCGGCCCGGATGCGCTGGCGGGCGTCTTCCATAACTTCGTCAATACCGCGGCTGCGATGGTCGGAGAGCAGGACGGTGAAGTCGCCGGTGTTGGCTTCAGTAACGGCGGCGAGGCCCATTTGCAAGCCGGTGCGGCGCGAGGTGGTGGTGACTTCGGGGAGTTGGCGGAGGATGCGGTCGACGTGGAGGAGGACGCGGTTGGTCTCCTGGAGAGAGGAGCCAGCGGGCATGATGTAGTCGAGGACGAAGGCGCCCTCATCCATTTCGGGGAGCAGATCGGAGCCGAGGGCTCGATAAGCAACAAACACTGTGACAATTAACAGACCGCAGGCGGCGGCGAGCCAGAGGGGCCGGGCGAGGGTGGCGCGGAGAATGCGCTCGTGGGCGTGGAGGATGGGCGCCATGAGGCGGTGCTGGCGGACGGGCTCGGGAGTGGCGTCGATGGGGACGACGTGCGCAGATTTGCGGCTGCCGCGAAGGAGGGTGAGCGAGAGGGCGGGAGTCCAGGTGAGGGCGAGGGCGAGCGAGGTGAGGAGGGCGACGGTCATGGTGAGGGCGAGGGCGCGGAAGAAGGTTCCGGTGACGCCGGTGACTGCGATGAGGGGCAGGAAGACAACGATGGGGGTGATGGTGGAGCCGATGAGGGGGCGCGTGATTTCGGCGAGGGCTTTGCGGACGGCTTCGATGCGATTCTCGCCGGCTTCACGATGGAGAGCGATGTTTTCGACGACCACAATGGCGTCATCGATGACCAGACCGACGGCAGCGGCGAGGCCGCCGAGGGTCATGAGATTAAAGCTCTGGCCGATGGCCCAGAGCACGATGAATGTAACAGTGATAGTTACAGGAATGACGAGTCCGGCGATGAGGGAGGAAGTCCAGTCGCGGAGGAAGAGGACGATGATGATGGCGGCGAGGATGAGTCCGATGAGGATGGCGTCGCGGACGCTGGCGATGCTGTCGCGGACGAAATGAGACTGGTCGTAGAAAGGCGTGATGGTGACGCCGGTGGGAAGATTGGCGCGGAGCTGCGCGATGGCAGTGGCGACTTCATCGGCGACGGCGACGGTGTTCGCGTCGGGCTGCTCGAAGAGGTTGAGCAGAACCGCGGGCTGGCCGTTCGAAGTGACGATGGTGTAGACGGGCTCGGTGGCAGGGACGACCTGGGCAACGTCGGTGAGGTGGATGGGCACGCCGGCAGGCGTGGCTTTGACGGAGATGGCGGCGAGCTGCTGGAGGTTGGATGCCTGGTCGCCTACAAGCGAGAGGATGAGCTGATGGTTGGCTTCGTAGAGGCCAGGCGACTGAACGAGGTTGGTCTGCTGGATGGCGCTGACGAGGTCGGTGATGGTGAGCGAAGCGGAGATGAGCTTCGTGGTGTTGGGGATGACGTGAAATTCGGGAACCTGGCCGCCCTGGACGGTGACGGTGGAGACGCCATCGAGGCGATTGAGGGGCGGCTTGAGCTCGTAGGTGGCGAGTTCCCAGAGGCGTGTGGGCGAGATGGCCGTGGAGGTGAGGGCGTAGCCGCTGATGGGATCGAGGGTGGCGAAGGTGAGGCGGTTGACGGTGATCTGCGCGGTAGAGGGGAGGGTTTGCTGGACGCGGGCGACGGCGGCATTGACNNTCGACGGGCATGACGCCGTTGTCGACGCCGATGACGACGCGGGGGAAGTTGGTTTGCGGAAAAACGGAGACGGGGATGCGGAAGGCGAGGTAGATGCCTGCGACCACGAGGACTGTGGTGAAGAAGAAGATGGTGCGCGCCCAGCGCGGGAGCCAGAAGGAGCCTTCAGGGGAGGCGGGAGTCGGGTCTGTCACTTGTCGTCCGCCTGGCCGGCAGCGGGCTTTTGGTCGTCAGCGTCGCCGGGGGACGCAACTTTGACGTGAGTACCGTCGTCGAGGGAGGCAGCGCCGGTGGTGACGACCTTCTGGCCTGCGGAGAGGCCGGTGAGTATCTGGGTGAGTCCCGCGTCGGCGATGCCGGTTTCCACGGCGGTCTGGTGGGCGACGCCGTCGGAGCCAATGACCATGACAGTGGATTTTCCGGAACTGGCGACGACGATGGATTCCGAGGGGACGACGATGGCTTTGGGCGCGGTGTGGCCTGCGATGGAGACCTGGACGGCGGTGCCAGGGCGGAGTGTGCCTTTGGAGTTTTCGAGGCGGACCCAGATTTCGACGGTGGTACTGCCGGGATCGAGAGCAGGGCTGACGAGGGTGATCTTGCCAGAGACGGGGTCGGGCAGGCCGGGGACAGCGACGGAGGCGGGATCGCCAATTTTCAGCAATTGTGCCTGTGGTTGTGACAAATGGATCTTCGCCAACAGGGCGGAGGTGTCCATGACGGTGATGAGAGGCGCGCCGGAGGCGGCGGTTTCACCGGCGAAGAGAGGGCGGTCGGTGACGACGCCGGCGATGGGGCTGCGAACCTCGGAATAGCTGAGGGCGGCTTCGGCTCCCTGATACTTGCCGCGGGCGGATTCGAGCTGGCCTTTGGCGGCCTGGAGAGCGGCGGCGCGGCTGACCTGCTGCATCGAGTCGAGATGCTGTTTGGCGGTGTCGTACGCGGCCTGGGCCTGGACGAGGGCGGCCTGGGAGGTGTCGAGGTCGCGGCCGGAGATGGCTCCCTGAGCGAAGAGCTGCTTGCGGCTGGCGAAGATGCTCTGGTTGAGGTCGAGATTGGCTTTGGCCTGGGCGAGGTCGAGCTGGGCTTTTTGATAATCCTCGGGGACCGTCGCTTTGATGGAAGTCTGGTAAGTGGCGTCGGCGGCGTCGAACGAGCCCTGGTTGTCAGTGACGGCGGCTTCGAGGTCGCGGTTCTCGAGTGTGGCGAGGAGCTCGCCGGCTTTTACNNGAGATGGCGGCTTCGGCGATGGGGGCGAGGACGGCGTCAGTGACGATGTGCTCGGTGATGGACTGGACCTGGGCGGTCGCTGCCTGGACGGCGACCGCGGTTTGCTCGGGAGATTCTTTCTTTGAGCAACCGGAAACAAATGCGAGCAAGAAAACGAGCGAAAGTCGAGCGGAAGGCGAGCGAGGGACGAGCAAAAGACGAGCGAACTGCGAGTGAGAAGCGAGCGGGAGGCGGGTCGTCATCTAGAGGACTCCGGTGAGGGTTTGCAGGTTGGCGCGCGCGACGTGGCTGCGGAGGATGCCGTCGGCCAGCGCAGCTTCGGCCTGAGCGAGGGAAGATTGCGCATCGACGACTTCGAGAGCAAGAGCTTCGCCTGAGGAGTAGCGCAGGCGGGTGAGGCGCAGGCTTTCGCGGGCGGTGTCAGCGCTGATACGAAGAGAGGCGACCTGATCGGAGGCGACGCGGGCTTCGTGGTAGTACTCGTCGAGCTGCGCGATGAGCTGACGCTGGGTGGTGGTGAAGGCGGCCCGAGCGGCTTTCTCGCGGAGCTGGCTCTGGCGAACGCGGTCGTGAGTGGCAAACCAATCCCAGACGGGGAAATCGATGGAGGCGGAGGCGGAGTAGCCGAGGTTGTGAACCTGATCGGGTCCGTTGACGGCGAACTGCGGCGCGTCAATGCCGTACGTGTAGTTGAATCCGAGGGTGGGCATATAGCCTGCGCGAGCGGCGAGGACCTCGCTTTGCGCGGCGCGGAGAGCTTCGAGGGCGCTGCGCAGGTCGGGGTTATTGCGAGCGGCGGCGGCTTCGATGGCGGGCTGGTCAGGGAGCGGGGCGAGCTGGCCCGTCTCGGCGAGGGTGTAGAGCGTGCGCGGGTCGGGGAAGAGCAGGACGCCGAGGTCGAGGCGAGCTTTTTCTGCGGCGAGGGTCGCGTCGTCGAACTCGCGCTGGCGCTGCTGGGCGGCAAGGTCGGCTTTGACGACGTCGGCGTGGGCGACTTCGCGGCCATTCTCAAGCTCGTTGGTGAGGTCGACGAAGGCGTTGGCTTCGTTGAGGGCGCGCTGGGCGACGTCGACTTTGCCGACTGTGGAGAGGGCCGAGAAATACGCGGTGACGACGCGGGAGACCAGATCGCGGCGGGCGCTTTCGAGGTCGGCGGCGGATTGAGCAGCGAGGGCGCGAGAGCGGCGGTAGCCGGCGACACCGGCGACGCTGAGGGTTTCGTTGACGAGGAGCTGCGCGGCATATTCGCGAATGGCGTTGTTGGCGATGAAGCGCGGGGCTTGTTGACTGCCGGTTTGTCCGGCCTGATTGCGGAGGCCGTTGGGCTGGGTGAAGAGGTAGTCGCCGTGGGCGGCGGCGTTGGGGAGCAGGGCATCGCGGCTTATGGCGGCGTCGAGGCGGGCGGAGCCGCTCGTGGCGCGGGCGGTGGCAAAGGCCGGATCGTTGGCGAGGGCAGCCGCGATGGCCTGGTTCAGAGTGAAGACAGGAGCGGGTGCGGTTGCGGGCGCGGGTTGCGATGCCTGGGGCAGGGATTGGGCGGTGGCGCAGGCGCAGAGGAGCGCGAAGCAGCCGAGGAGGGCCGCGAGTCTCGAGGAGGCGCAGGACCGCAACATGGCGGCAGGATAGCAATGGGAGCTTAAGAATGGCTGAAGGGCAAGTAGCAGGTAGCGAGCCGCCGGTAACGGGCGAGGAACGCTCTATCCCACATATGCCCAACATCGGGGCAGATATGGGGCACCGAGGCACGGTTACTAAATCCCAACGTCAGGGATGCGGGATCCTTAGTGGCGGCCAGGGGAGTTTTGCTCGGCCATAAGCTGGCTGAACTCGGGCGTGGCGCGCAGAGAGGCGAGGGTCTGGTCCTCGAGGATTTTCTTGCGGTTGGTGAAGCCTTCGTTGAGTGCCTTGCGGAGGTATTCGATGGCCTGCTCATTCTTGCCGGACTGGGCGAAGAGTTTTGCGAGGCAGTAGTCCTGCTCAGCACGCTCATGAGCGGGGAGAGACTCGTTGACGAGCAGAGCGGAGCCGGATTCGAAGACGTGCGGGTCGATGGCGAAGGCGTTACGGTAGGCCTGGATGCCTTCATTGACCTTACCTCGAGCGAAATATGCGGTGCCAAGATTGCTGTAAATGGGGGCAGATTTCGGATCATAACGGAGCGCCCTTTGGTAGTACTTCAGGGCTTTACCGTAGTTCTTCTTGGCGTAGTAGATGGCGCCGAGGTTATTGAGGGCTTCAGGATAATCGGGCCGGAGCTGGAGGGCGCGGAGGTAGTCGCGGCGGGCCTCGTCGACTGCGAAGAGATGATGGTAGGCCATGCCCATCTTGTTCCAGATGACGGCGGATTTAGCAGGCGCCTGGCTATAGTCGTTGATGGCCTCGAGATATTGCTGATGGGCCATAGCCAGATCGCCGCGGACTTCCGGAGTCAGATCGGGAGAGGCAGGCTGATCCGACTGAGGAGGGGGAGAGAGAAGCTGCGGAGAATCGGCGCGGGCCAGGGTTCCCGCAGGAGCGGCGAGCACGGCGACGAGGAGAATTTGTGTTGCCTGGGCGAAACAGCGCTGCATAAGCGCCTCCCTGACTGCTTCCGCAAATGCAAACCGGGGATTTGCGGAAACAGTCCAGGCCCGAGGGGCCGGAACGTACCCTATGATTACGCGAAAAACAGGAAAAGGAAAGCAGACTGTTTTTGACAAACTGAACGGCAGTCCTACGGAGGCACTTGTGCCGCAGCGCGATCGGCTGGTGGTGGGGGTAGCGGGATGGGCGGCGGCAGGGGATTAGGCGGGGCGAATGGCGGGTTCTGGGCGGGGACGGGCGGCGGGGGTTCCAGCCGTTCTCCAGGCTGAGGGTCGTACGAACCGCGGAAATATGCCGCATAGGACTGCTTGACGACAGCGAGAGGCGAGCGGAAGGCGTTTGGCGCATTGGCGGGGATGGGCGGCGACCATGATTCTTATAATGAGGATGCATGACGACGATTCGAGCTGCGCGCGCCGAGGATACTGCGCTGATCCTTGCTTTTGTTCGTGAGCTGGCCGAGTTTGAGCGCGAGTCCGGTGCGGTCAAGCTGACGGAGGCGGAGCTGGCGCGCGATGGGTTTCCTGCGGCTGGCGGCGAGCGGTATTTCGAGTGCCTGATCGCGGAGGAAGATGGCGAGGCTGCGGGATTCGCCCTGTTTTTTCCGGTGTACTCGACGTGGCGGGGACGGGCGCTGCATCTGGAGGATCTATTCGTGCGGCCGAAGTTTCGGGGGCGGGGGATCGGAAAGGCGCTGCTGCGGAGGGTTGCGGCGCTGGCAGTGGAGCGGGAATGCGCGCTGTTGTTCTGGCATGTGCTGGACTGGAATACGCCGGCCATTGAGTTCTACAAGTCGCTGGGGGCGACGGCGCTGGAGGACTGGACGCGGATGCGGCTGACGGATGAGCCGCTGAAGGCGCTGGCGGCGGCCGAAGGATGAGGGTTCGGGTTATTGGTGGAGGGCTGGCGGGACCGGAAGCTGCGCTGGTTGCGGCGCGGATGGGCGTGGAGGTGGATCTTTACGAGATGCGCCCAGTGCGGACGACGGCGGCGCACCAGACGGCGGAGTTTGGCGAGCTGGTCTGCAGCAATTCCCTGAAAAGCGAGAGCGAGAACACGGCTCCGTGGCTGCTGAAGCAGGAGATGCGGCGGGCTGGATCGCCTCTGTTGCAATGTGCGGACGCGAGCGCGGTTCCGGCGGGACATGCGCTGGCGGTAGATCGGGTGGAGTTTTCGCGGCTGATTGGGGAGAAGATTGGCGCCGAGGCGCGCATCACGGTGCATCGGGAAGAGGTGACGCGGCTCGATCCGGAGGAGGGGATCACGATTGTCGCGTCGGGGCCGTTGACTTCGTCGGCGCTGTCGGAGGAGATTGCGCGGCTGACGGGAAGCGAGCACCTGGCGTTCTACGACTCGATCAGCCCGATTGTGGAGGCGGATTCGATCGATCGGGAGCGGGTGTATCTGGCGGCGCGGTACGACAAGGGGACGGCGGACTACATTAACTGTCCGATGACGCAACCGGAGTACGAGGCTTTTCACGACGCGCTGATGACGGCGGAGAGCGTGGAGGCGAAGGAGTGGGAGAGCCTGGAATATTTCGAGGGATGTTTGCCGCTGGAGGAATTGGCGCGGCGCGGGCGGGACACGCTGCGGTTTGGGCCGATGAAGCCGGTGGGGCTGCGCGATCCGCGGACGGGGAAAATACCGTGGGCGGTGGTGCAGTTGCGTGTGGAGAATTTGCGGGCCGACTCGTATAACCTGGTCGGATTTCAGAACCACATGAAGTTTGGGGANNGGGCAGATTCATCGGAACACGTACATCAACGCGCCGCGGGTGCTGACGCGGACCCTGAACCTGCGGGAGCATCCACCGATTTTCTTTGCGGGGCAGATTGCGGGGGTCGAGGGGTATACCGAGTCGATTGCGACGGGGATGCTGGCGGGAATGTATGCGGCGGTGATGGGACGAGGTGGCGTGCCGGAGCCGGTTCCTCGGGGGACGGCGCTGGGGTCGCTGGTGCGGTACATCACAGAGGCGGATGCGAAGAGGTTTCAGCCGGCGAACATTACGTTTGACTTGCTCGAACCGTTGGACGAGGAGACGCGGCGGCGGGTTCGGGACAAGCGGGAGCAGCATCGAATGCAGTGTGAGCGGGCGCTGGCGGCGATGGTGGAATGGCTGAGGGGGGTACCCCCCTCCCCCCCGGGGTGTGTGGCAAGTCGTTGATTCTGCGAGTGCCTTTTGGTACTGCGAGTTGGGTGTTACCCTCCGGGGTCTCGGTGGCGCGCCAGCTATTTGAAAACAGAAGACTTAACGGCATTTATTTGAAAATAAAGGGCTTGGCTTGCTTTTCTGTGAATTCCCGAGGGAGGGTTTAACGTCAGGTCTGCAGAAAAGCGGCGCAGGGGCTGAAGCCCAGATTCACTCGGACGCTTAGCGGCACGACCAAGGTCGTGCCCTGATACAACACCAGGAACAAGGTCGCGAAGAGCCTCGGGAGGCCACACCAAGGCAGCTGCGCTCGATTTTCAAAGAACGGAGACGAAAAAGCCCAACCGCTGGCGGCCAGGCCTGGATTTCCTGCTTACTTTAATTCTATCGAAGCGAGCTGTCGGAAGCGTGCCGCCGGAGCGAGACCGGGAGCGCGAAGTCGGGTGGAATGAGAGGTTGCCGGAGCATTACTTCGGAGACATTGACAGACGCTTCGGTGATCGTGGACAGCGCCAGCGCGGCATCGATCGGCGAAATCCAAAGGGAAGTATTGCCGGTTATACGGCAACAAGCTGAAGCGTTCGATGAGCGACTCGGCGATTTAGCGTTCACTGAGAGGCGACTCGATCGTCACCACTTGGGATTGGTGACGAGAAATACATCTCCGGGGACTGATCCTACCCGGGCACATTGGAGCCCGAGGGTCAAACCATGCCTGAGCGAAACAGCTCAGAAATACCTCTTCGACAAGTGCAGGATCATTCTTCGTAGCCTGCTTCAATCGCACCTTGGTTTAGCTGCGTCCATAACGTTCATCGGGGAAATCATAATCAGATTCAAAGATAAAGTTGTCATTGTGACGGGGGCCGGCTCTGGAATTGGAGCAGGCGCGGCGCGGCGCTTCCTAAAGGAAGGCGCATTTGTCGTGCTCAATGGACGGCGTGAAGAGAAGCTGCATGAAACCATCGCGGGCTTTGATGCGGCGCGGTCGCTTATAGATCCTGGAGATGTGTCGGATGAAGAGTACGTGAAGCGGCTCGTCGAAGATACGATCATGAATTTTGGCAAGCTGGACGTTTTGGTCAACAACGCGGCGATAGCCACCTTCGGCCCCTTCGAGCAGGTCACGACAGAGCAATGGCGGAAGATAATGGCCACGGACCTGGATGCGGTGTACTTTGCGACCCGTGAAGCATTGCCGCACCTGTTGAAGACCAAGGGTTGCATCGTCAATCTCTCCTCTGCATCGGGTCTCGGCGGAGATTGGGGTCTGAGTGCCTACAACGCGGCAAAGGGTGCCGTCACCAATTTCACGCGCGCCCTGGCGCTGGAGTATGGCTCGCGCGGTGTGCGGATCAACGCGGTGGCACCTAGCCTCACCTCCACCGAGGCCACCGCGGATATTGAGAAGAGCGAAGCGGTCATGGCAGCGTTTAAGGAACGCCTGCCTCTCGGTAGAGCCGCTACACCGGATGAAATCGCGGGCGTGATTGCGTTTCTCGCGAGCGAGGATGCTGTCTTTATCAATGGAGCGGTTCTGCCAGTCGACGGCGGGGTCGGCGCGTCCAACGGACAACCGAACTTCCTCTCGCTCCTAGGACAAGGCTGAGAGCCACATCCGCTAATAGAAATCTCATTCGAGAAATTCCTGGGAGGAACAGCATGGAAACACTTCTGGCAGAGCGCTATACAGCTCCTTGGTTAGTACAGCATCCCTTCAGCGCGGAAGACCAAGCTGCGATGTCCGCCATGCGCGCGATCGTCGAACCGAACAAGGGCAAGCTCGAGGGGGTTGCAGCTCGAGCTCCGTTTGATGCCATCATGGAGCGCGTCGCTGACCCTGCGGGCGTTGTCTATCAAGCTGGGAGTGTTGGAGGGGTTTCGGGATGGTGGTGCCGCGCCGAAGATGCGCGGCCCGATCAGGCTGTCATGCACATCCATGGCGGGTGGTTCAACTGGGGATCTGCGCAGGCGTTTCGCCATCTGGCGGGCCACATCGCTGCTCAAACTCGCACGGCGGTGTTCGTGCCAGACTACCGGCTTGCGCCGGAATATCCGTTTCCAGCCGCCGCTGATGATATAAGAGCCTGCTACATTGGCTTGACCGAGCGAGGCTTCTCAAGAATTGCCATCACGGGTGATTCAGCTGGCGGCACCCTGGCGCTTGGGTTACTCGCGCATCTTGCAGCAAGCAGTGACGGCACCAGCAAAGCTCTCGTGGGTGGAGTGGCACTCTCACCCGTGACGGATCTGTCCCTTTCTGGGGAAAGCTGGTCTACGCGCGCTGTTGCCGACCCCTACTTCACCAAGGTGCAAGCTACCGAGTTGGTGCGTTCCTATCTCCACGGTCATGACCCGGCAGACCCGCTCGCGTCGCCCCTCAACGCCAAGTTGGAGGGATTAGCCCCGATCCGTGTACATGTCGGCGACGACGAGGTGTTACTGGATGATTCGGTTCGTTTTGTTGAACACGCGATCGCGGCAGGAGTCGATGCTCGCCTCAACGTGTGGGAAGGGATGGTCCATGGATTCCTTGGGGGCGTGGGACGCCTCACAGCTTCCAACGAAGCTCTTCAGCTCATCAGTGAGTTTCTGAACAACCGATTCGCCGTGTGAGCAATGCAACGGTAAGAAACTCTACCTCAGCGGGCGAGTATGCAGGAGTCCGGCCACGGCGCCATCAATAATCCCCACAAAGGAGATTTGCATGGCAACGAGCCAAATGGTGAAGGTCTTGACTGTGTTTCGAGGGCTTTCGAGCCGAGATCCAGACCTCGCGGCCAAGTACGTCCATCCGGAGAAATACATCGAACACAATCCACAAGCGGGCGACGGCGTCGCGGGATTGAAAGCGTGCATTCGTAGTTTCCCTACTGACAATCATCTCAGGGTGGTCAGAGCGTTTGAAGATGGAGCGTATGTTTTCAGCCAGGAAGAAGGACTGATCCTTGGCGAGAACATCTTCTTCGACATCTTTAGATTTGCGGACGACCTGATCGTCGAGCACTGGGTCTTTTCGGCAAAAGGGGCTCCTCCCAATCAGAGTGGGCACACCCAGACCGACGGCCCAACTGGGGCAAACCTCTCAGCTGCCGAACAACCCCACCCTGCTCGCGCTAAACCCGGCGCGACCAGGATGGGGCACCCACGGGTTCTGACCTGCTAACCTAAAAGAAGCGATGAAATTCGGCGTATTGGTCTTTCCTGGATCGAATTGCGACCACGACACCTATAACGTTGTGGCGGAGCTCGCACATCAGCCGGTGACGTTCCTGTGGCACGATTCGCCGTCGCTGGAAAACTGCGACGCGATCCTGGTTCCGGGCGGTTTTGCCTTCGGAGACTACCTCCGGACGGGGGCGATCGCGCGCTTCTCGCCGGTGATGCAGTCGGTGCAGAAGTTCGCGGCGGACGGCGGGCTGGTGCTGGGGATCTGCAACGGATTTCAGATCCTGTGCGAGGCGGGGCTGCTGCCGGGCGCGCTGATGCGCAACGCCGGCCTCGAATACGTCTGCAAGCAGGTGTATTTGCGGACCGAGACGACGGATTCGCCGTTTACGCGGACGCTCGAAAAGGGGCAGGTGCTGAAGATTCCCATCGGGCACATGGAGGGGAATTATTTCTGCGATGAGGCGACGCTGGACGAGCTGAAGCGCGGAGATCGCATCGTATTCAGGTATGCGACGCCGGAGGGAAAAGTGACGCCGGAGGCGAATCCCAATGGGTCGCTCGAAAACATCGCCGGAATCCTGAATGTGGGACGGAATGTGCTGGGGATGATGCCGCATCCGGACCGGTCGAGCGAGGCGCTGCTGGGGTCGGCGGATGGGTTTAGAATTTTCGAGTCGCTGGTGGGGGCGCTGCCACGACGCGGCGAGTTAGCACGGCAAACATGATCGACATCCATCACCACCTGCTGTTTGCAACGGACGACGGGCCGAAGGACATTGGGAGCTCGGTGGCGCAGGCCGAAGTGGCTGTGGCCGAGGGCATCACCCACATCGCGTGCACGCCGCACGCGAACGACATGTGGGAGTTCAATCCGGAGAAGAATCGGGAGAAGCTGGAGGCGATCCGCGAGCGGATTGGGGACTCGGTCACGCTGGGTCTGGGCTGCGACTTTCATCTCTCCTACGAAAATATTGAGGACGCGCTGAAGCATCCGACGAAGTTCACCATCAACGAGGGGAAGTATTTGCTGGTGGAGTTTGCGGAGTTCATGATCCCGCAGAGCATCGGCGATACGTTTTACGAGTTCACGGTGAGGGGGATACGGCCGATCATCACGCATCCGGAGCGGAATCCGATCCTGCAGAAGGACCACCGGCGCATGGCGGAATGGATGCGCAGCGGATGCCTGGTGCAGATCACGGCGTCATCGCTGGGCGGGCGTTTTGGGCGGCGGGCGCAGGGGCTGGCGTGGGAGCTGCTGGAAAAGAACTGGGTACACTTTGTGGCGACGGACGCGCATAACCTGGAAGGGCGGCGGCCGTCGATGCGTCCGGCGTACGAGGGGATCGCGCGGAAGTTTGGCGAGGGAACGGCGGAGCGGCTGTTCGTGGAGAATCCGCGGGCGGCGTTTGAGAATCGGCCGCTGGGGGATCAACCGGAGCCGGAGGGCGTGTACGTCTACGAAGACGACGCGGGGCGGCGGCCGGGGCTGATGTCGAAGCTGTTTGGGAAGTGAGAAAGACAGCGAAAAGCTGTTAGCGACAAGCGTTTAGCGAAGAGCGTTTAGCCAAAAGCTTTGGCGAAGAGTTGTGGCCAAAGCGGGCTAAAGGCCAGTGAGAGGCGAGCTAAAGGTGAGCCAAAGGCCAGTGAGAGGCGAGTCAAAAGCGAGCGCGGCCTGATCCTGGAAATCCTTCGATCCCGTGGATCCGATCAATGCACTCCGTTTGCGTTGAGGTGGTCGGAGTAGAGCTTGTCGGACTTCTGGATGTGCTGGACGAGCCAGTCCCTGAGGAAATTGAGCACAGCGATGGTGTTGGGTTTGCGACCTTCATCGAGGTCGTGCTTGTATTTCTCGACGTCGGCCATGAGCTTGTTGTGCTGGGCCTGGTGAGAAGCGAGCTCGGGATAGCCGGTCTGGCGCATGGCCACTTCTTCCTGCAGGAAATGGGTACGCGTATAGACAGCAAGCTGGCCCACCACGTCACGGATGACGTCTTCGCCCTTGCCCATGCGCATGGCGTCCGCGAGGGTGTTGATGATCTCGAAGAGCTTTTGGTGCTGGGTGTCGAACTGGCGAACGTGAACGCTGTAGGACTCATTCCACGCAAAGGTGGCCATTGAGGATTCCTCCGGAGCCGGTGCTCATAGAGATTTATCGGCGGTCGGGCAGGGAAGATGAATCGGCTACAGGCCGAGTCCGCCGTCGACGGAGAGAATCTGGCCGGTGATGAAATGGGGGCCGATGGCGAAGAAGAGGACGGCGGCGGCGACATCGTCGGCAGAGCCGTTGCGGCGCATGGGGGTACGGCGGGCAAAGTGCTCGAACTCGTCGGCGACCTCGCCGTTGACGATCATGCCGGGAGCGACGCAGTTGACGCTGATTTCCGGAGCCCAGGCTTTGGACAGGGTGCCGGTGAGCATGTGCAGGGCGGCCTTGGAGGTGCAGTAGTGGGCGTGGGTGGGCCAGGGATGGAGTCCGCCGAGGGAGCCGATGTTGATGATGCGGCCGCGGGCGGCTTTCAGATACGGGTAAGCGGCCTGAGCGGCGAGGAAGGGGGCGCGGGTGTTGGTTTCGAACATGGCGTCCCACTGTTCGACGGTGATGGATTCGAGGGCAGCGGTTTCGAAGCGGCCGGCATTGTTGACGAGGATGTCGAGGCGGGAGAAGCGGGTGGCGGCGGCCTCGACGGCGGCGCGGACCTGAGCGGGATCGCGGAGTTCGGCGCGAAGGGCAAGGGCGTGGACGCCGAGAGCCTGAAGATCGGCAACCGTTTGAGCCGCTTCGGTTTCCGAGTCGCGCCAGGTAATGGCGACGCTGGCGCCGGCTTCGGCCAGGGACAGGGCCAGGCTGCGCCCGATGCGCTTTGCGCCACCGGTGACGAGGGCGACCTTTCCCTGCAGAGGGGCCTGGGGATTCATGGCCCGATTCTAATCCTGGTGCGAGGCAGCCTCCAGAGCCCGGGATGCAACAGCACGCGGAGCCGGAACATCCTACAATAAGAGCAAAGGATCCCCATGTTCAGGTGTTTGCTGTTTTCGGCCGTTGCCACAGGCTGCATGCTGGCCGTGTGCGCTGGATGCTCCGGGACGGGCGCGGCCGGCAAGGCGAAAGTGGCGGCGCAGGGGATCGCGCCGGACGATGCGGCTCTGCATCCGAATCGCAACGCACCGTATTTTATGCCCGGCGAGACGCCGCACCTGATTGCGCGGGCGACAGCTCTGGAAGCGCAGAATGCGGGGCCGTGCGATCCTGACGTGCTGTCGGTGGAGGAGATTGCGGGCGATGCGAATGGCGTTTTCCGGTCAGTGAAGCTGGCGTTTATGAATCGCGGCGCGGCACCGTGCAAGCTGGGTGGATACCCGAGCGTGGCGCTGATCGGCACAGAGGGAGAGAACATCGGCAGCATCGCGATGGAGAAGGTGAGCGCGGCGCAAGTGGTGGCGGAGCTGCAAAAAGGGCCTGACGCAGCGCCGAGCGGGCCGACGCCAGTGGTGACGCTGATGCCGCATGCGGTCGCGGCGTTTGAAGTGGCATGGACCACGGGCGCGGAGTGTTCGCGGGTGGGGCGGATTCTGGTGACGGCTCCGGGAACGAAGCGGACGTTTACGATCGCGCAGCCATTGAGGATTTGTACGGGGCGGATTCAGGTGA